>DAOUHY010000113.1:0-85418 GCA_034428435.1 Caldilineaceae bacterium
ATCATCGACATCACAGAACAGTTCAAGTATACTCATTTATGAGTGCCTTTCTTTGCTGGTGAATCGTGGTTGCCGAACTTCTATTCTACCAGCTTGGTTAGGCGCTCATTTACTCCGAATTCAGGTTAACTACGTTTCCTTTCGAAACAAGCCGACACCGGTCAAGTTGATTCGGTGTGGGTCACCTCTAGTCAAAGCATTTGCCGGCTAAAGGGCAAGTTGAACCGCCACTTTGACAATTGCCTGACCATGAAATACTGAGTCCAAAACACTTCATTCGTTTGAGGAGTTACCCCACAGATGTCCACAGCAGTTCAAGGCAAGAACTACGACATAGCCGATATCAGCCTGGCCGAGCGCGGCCGCTTTCGCATGCAATGGGCAGCCAAAGAGATGCCGGTGCTCGACTTGCTGGAAGACCGCTACCGCCGCGAACGCCCCTTTGAAGGCGTACGTATGGCCGCAGCCA
Source organism: Caldilineaceae bacterium (assembly GCA_034428435.1). Lineage (GTDB taxonomy): Bacteria > Chloroflexota > Anaerolineae > Caldilineales > Caldilineaceae > Bin5. The sequence goes on from DAOUHY010000113.1 coordinate 470, forward strand.
TGCACGTCACCAGTGAAACAGCCAACCTGATGCGCATTCTCATCGCCGGCGGCGCTGAAATCGCACTCTGCGCAAGCAATCCTCTCAGCACACAGGATGATATCGCCGCCGCCCTCGTCTCCTACTATGAAATGCCCGTATTCGCCATCAAAGGCGAGACCACCGCTCAGTACAACGCCCACCTCAACGCAACGCTGGATACCGGTCCCCACCTGACCATGGACGACGGCATGGACCTCGTCGCTATGCTCCATACGCAGCGCAGCAGCCTGCTTGACGGCGTAATGGGGGGAACCGAGGAGACCACAACCGGCGTTATCCGGCTCAGGGCGATGGCCGCCCAGGGCAAACTGGCCTTTCCCGTCATCGCCGTCAACGACGCCATGACCAAGCACTTCTTCGACAACCGCTACGGCACCGGCCAGAGCACCTTGGACGGAATCATCCGCGCCACCAACGTCCTCATGGCTGGCAAAACCTTCGTCGTCGGCGGCTATGGTTGGTGCAGTAAAGGCATCGCCATGCGCGCCAAGGGCATGGGCGCCAACGTCATCGTCACCGAAATCGACCCGCTGCGCGCCCTGGAAGCGGTCATGGACGGGTTCCAGGTCTTGCCCATGTCCCATGCGGCCAATGTGGGACACATATTCTGTTCCGCCACCGGCGACATAAACGTAATCGACCGCCATCACATGGACCAGATGCGTGATGGTGCCATTCTCGCCAATAGCGGCCACTTCGACGTCGAGATAAATATGAAGGCGCTCGAGGCTATGTCCACCAAAATCACCCGCGTGCGCGATTTTCTGGACGAATACACGCTTGAAGACGGCCGGCGCATCTATGTTGCCGGCGAAGGGCGCCTCGTCAATCTCGCCGCGGCCGAAGGCCACCCCAGCGCCGTCATGGACATGAGCTTTGCCAATCAGGCCCTCGCCGCCGAGTACCTGCTCAATCACAGCGACGAGATGACCGGAAACGTCTACGATATGCCCGAAGAACTCGACCGCGAGATCGCGGCCCTCAAGCTAAGAGCCATGGGCGTTGAAATCGATACCCTAACCGCCGAACAAGAGGCCTATCTGAATGAGTGGACTCTTGGCACAGCCGAATAAGACTGCCGCCGCCCGCAGGCATGTGAACCGCAGTCAGGAGAACAGCCAATGAGCAGCACCTTCATGACCGCCCCCTCCCTCCTCTTTACCAGTGAATCGGTAACTGAGGGGCACCCGGACAAAATGTGCGATCAGATCAGCGACGCCGTTGTGGACGCTATTTTTGATCAGGATCCCAACGCGCGCATTGCTTGCGAGGCGGCCGTCAAAACAGGCTTTGTGATTCTCCTCGGCGAAATAACGACCACGGCATCTGTGAACTATGATGAGCTTGTTCGAAAAGTGGTCAAGGAAATCGGTTTCGACAACAGCGCCAAAGGTTTCGACGCCGGTACCTGTGGCGTCCAAGTCGCAATCGCATCCCAGTCGCCCGACATCGCCCTTGGCGTCGACCGCGCCCAGGAATTCAAGAATGACACAATGGACAGCGAGGAGGATGAGATCGAGTCGGTCGGCGCAGGCGACCAAGGTATGATGTTCGGCTTCGCCTGCAACGAGACCGACGCCCTGATGCCCCTGCCTATCTATCTGGCCCATAAACTGAGCCGACAGCTGGCCGTGCTTCGCAAGAGCGGCGAATTACCGTGGTTGGGTCCCGATGGCAAGTCACAGGTAACCGTAGAATACAGCTTGGGAAAACCGAAACGCATCCACACAGTCCTGATCAGCACCCAGCACCTTCCCGACATCTGCCAGAAGGAGATCAGACAACAGATTATCGATCACTGCATCTCACCGACTCTTCCCGCAGAAATGGTCGATGAGGACATTCGCATTTACGTAAACCCGACGGGCCGCTTCGTAGTAGGCGGGCCGATGGGCGATGCCGGCTTGACCGGCCGCAAAATCATCGTAGACACCTACGGCGGCATGGGCCGGCACGGAGGCGGCGCCTTCAGCGGCAAGGACTGTACTAAAGTGGACCGAAGCGGCGCCTACGCAGCCCGTTGGGTAGCCAAGAATATCGTTGCCGCAGGTCTCGCCGACCGCTGCGAAATCCAGCTTGCTTACGCCATCGGCGTTGCCCAACCCCTCAGCGTCAACGTCGAAACCTTCGGCACCGGCAAGATCAGCGACGGGAAGATCGAAGAACTGATCGGGAAACACTTCGACCTGCGACCAGGCGCCATCATTCGCGACCTCAAACTTCGGCGCCCCATCTATCGGCAGACTGCAGCCTACGGGCACTTCGGCCGCGACGACCTATCTCTGCCCTGGGAAGACACCAATATGGCCGCCCGCCTTAAGCAATCCGCAAGCTGAACCTGTCGTCACCCATGGAAACACAGCAGCAGCCTGCCGGTGCCCCATTCTCACTCCGTGAACTGCCGGCACCATTCTGGTACACTGTAACAATTTCAACGGGTCTTTCCCTTGTAATCATCCTCGTCCTGGTCGTCCTGGGCTACCGTGACGGCCTCAGGCGCGGCGAGGCCCAGAGCCGCCAACAGGTTGCCATCCTACTGCAACGCGCGTCCGACATGCTGGATGCCGGTATGCACGAGGAAGCACGCGCCGTCTACGCAGGAATCCTTGAGTTCGATCCGCAGAACGATGCTGCCCGCTCCGCCATTTCAGCCGTGGACGCAATCGATACGTCCGAGACGGTTTCTGAGACGGTAGCAGAGCCGACCGCCACAGATCTTGAGTGGGCCAGGGCGATGGCCCTGTATGAAGAAGGCCGCTGGCAGGAAGCGATCCAGCGCTTCTCCTTTGTGCAGTCCATGCAACCCGGGTACAGGAGAGATGACCTGCAAAAGAATCTCTTCGTCGCTTACGTCGAGCTGGCGAGGGCAGCAATCGTTGAAGGCAAACTGGAAGGGGCCGTGCAGCTGTTTGACAGCGCCCTCAAGCTGGACCCGAACAACCCACAGGTTCAGGAGGAGCGCTACATGATTGCCCACTATGTCGATGTCAAAACCTATTGGGGTGCCGACTGGGCCCACGTCATTCGCCTCCTCGAGGATCTCTACCGCATCGACCCCGAATACCGCGACGTCCAATTTCTGCTACAAAGAGCACACGTTTACTTGGGCGAAGGTTTCGCCCGCGAGGAAAATTGGTGCGCCGCAGCCGCCGAATACACAAGCGCCATCGCCGTCCTCGACTGGCTGGAACTTCGGCCGAGAAGAGACGAGCTTGCAGCCAGTTGCCGAAATGGCGGTAGCGGCTAGACCTCAGTGGAACAGGACAACGGTGAGAATTGTTCTTTCGGGCTGTTGAGGCTATAATCACTCAGTGCAGAACCGGGGAGTAGCGCAGTCTGGCAGCGCACAGCGTTTGGGACGCTGGGGTCGGAGGTTCAAATCCTCTCTCCCCGACCTGCGGGTATAGCTCAATGGTAGAGCGCCGGCCTTCCAAGCCGACGATGCGGGTTCGATCCCCGCTACCCGCTCTCATCCCTTCGTCCCAATGTTGGATCGGTAGCTCAATGGCAGAGCAAGGAGCTCATAACTCCTGGGTTACAGGTTCGAGTCCTGTCCGATCCACTCTCCACCATTCCACTTTGTCCGCCCATCCCACGGTGTCCCTTCAACAGAAGGTCCGGTGCCGCTGCCTTGGTGACCAGGTCGCGGGAGGCCTGATATGTCTCAAGTAGGGACGGCGGCACCTCCACGATATCTCATCGAGTCTCCTGTGGAACCCAGATCGAGTATCTGACGTTTGTGCTATAATGCGTTGTGGCTGAATTGCCCGCCATAATTCCGGACAGGCCGGGATTGCCTTTTGTGAAAACTTTCATGCTACCTGAAGCAGCATTGGAAATTGGAAACGACGGATTCCCCGAGTCAATTCGCAGCGGATTCATTGCTGTGATTGGGCGGCCAAATGTTGGTAAGTCCACTCTTCTGAACTGTTTGCTCGGGCAGAAGATCGCCATCACCAGCGACAAACCCCAGACCACACGCGATCAGATCCTCGGCATCCGCACCGATGAAGATGCCCAGTTCATTTTCCTCGACACGCCCGGTATCCACCAGCCGCGAAACAAACTTGGCAAGCACATGGTCAACGTGGCCGAGCAGGCCATCGCCAGTGAATCCGATGTTATTTTGTGGCTGGTCGACATTGGCGAGCCGCCAACCGACGAAGATCTGTATATTGTCGAGCGCCTGCGCGAGTTGCATGAGGCCGCAGGCGAGTTGCCCTTCCTTCTGCTTGGCGCGAACAAGATTGACAGCTTGAGAGGAATCAGAGTTGAGGATAGGACCAACGAGTACCTTTCCCTTCTTAGGTGGCTCACCAAGGGAAGCGGCGCCCAGAAGTCCCTGCCCGTGCGAACAATGAGCGCGACGACCGGAGAGGGCGTGGAAGAACTCGTCGCCGCGCTCGCCGAGTTGCTTCCCCCGGGACCTCTCTACTATCCCAGCGACCAGGTAACCGACCTCTCAATGCGGTTCATCGCCGCCGAAATCGTTCGCGAAAAAGCGCTGCAGTTTCTGCGCCAGGAGATCCCTCACAGTTTGGCCGTCTCAGTGACCGAGTGGAACGAGCGCAGCCCGGAAATGACACACGTAGCCGCCACACTGTACGTAGAGCGCCACAGCCAGAAGGGAATCGTTCTCGGCGGCAAAGGTTCTATGATCAAGAAAATCGGGCAGGCTGCTCGACCAGAAGTCGAAGAGATGGTCGGCACCCGCGTCTACCTGGAACTCTGGGTAAAGGTCCTTCAAAAGTGGCGCCGCAAGGAGAATCTTCTGCGTCGGTTGGGATATCACATGTAGAGGCCTGAAGGAAAGAAATCAACTAAATCCGAACCGCTTTCGTCGGCCTGCCGTGCTCTGCCGGGGTCCTCTCGCCGCCTGGAGAGACAGCCCTTTCCATTGGATTCACTGCGTGCGCTGTGATATGATCGGCCCAAGTTCGCACTAGAGTTTTGCAAGGTTCTTCATGAATCCACATACGATTCGCGTTCTCGAATACGACAAGATTCTGAAAAAGTTGGCCACCTTCTGCGCCTTTGATGGCGGGGTCGAGCTTGCCACCTCTCTCCTTCCCAGCGATGACCTTCGCACTATCAGCGACTGGATGGAGCAGACCAGTGAGGCTTGCCGACTCCTGGACCAGAAAACCGACATATTCTTTGGCGGCGTCTACGACCTGCGCGCTCTCGTCGCCAAGTCCGAGCGGGGCAGTATCCTGATTCCAACCGAGCTTGTCGAGATTCGTACGACTCTGATGCGTGCCCGGACCCTGCGCAACACTCTGACTCGCCTAAACCGCCAGTTTCCGCGTCTAGCCGACATCGCCTTTTCCATAGAGCCCTGCGAACACGTCATCGGCGAAATTAGCCGTTGCATCAATGACCGCGCCGAGGTCGTCGATAGCGCGTCCTCTGATCTGAACCGCATTCGCGCCCAGCTACGCGTCGCCCAGGATAGGCTCCTCAGCACCCTCGACAGGCTCGTCCAAAACACCGAGATCATCCCCTTTTTGCAGGAATCAATCGTCACGCAACGCCAAGGTCGCTACGTCATACCCGTGCGCTCCGAATACAAGGCGCAGGTGCAGGGCATCGTTCACGACCAGTCTGCAAGTGGCGCCACCTTTTTCATCGAGCCATTGACGGTGGTTGAGCAGAACAACGCTGTCCGTGAACTGGAGCTGGATGAAGAAAAGGAAGTTCGGCGCATTCTGGCCGAGCTCTCGGATCTCGTTGCCGACGAAGGGCCCTACATAAACCGCAACGTTCAGATCCTGTCCCAGCTCGACTTCACATTCGCCAAGGCCAAGTACGCCCTTGAGACGGAGGCTACCGCGCCCGAAATCGTCCCCTTTCAGCAGAATCGCGCCGAGATTTTCGCCGGGATCGACGAGGACACGAAGGAAGAGCGTACGATCCAGCACCCTGGCTCGGTAGTGAACTTCCGCCAGGCTCGCCACCCCCTTCTGGATCCGGATTCTGTCGTGCCCATTGACGTCTATTTCGACAACGAATGCTACATACTCGTCGTTACCGGCCCCAACACCGGCGGAAAGACCGTGACCCTCAAGACCGTAGGCCTCCTTACTCTTATGGCCCAGTCAGGCCTGATGATTCCCGCCGAAGAGGGCAGTACCCTCTCCGTCTTCGAAGGCGTTTATGCGGACATCGGCGACGAACAGTCCATCGAACAGAATCTGAGCACGTTCTCAAGTCACATGACCAACATCATCAGCATTCTGGAAGAGGCAGACCCTCAGAGCCTCGTCCTGCTCGATGAGCTTGGCGCCGGCACCGACCCGGACGAAGGTTCCGCCCTCGCCGCTGCTCTGCTTGAAAACCTGCGCGACCGGGGCATTACAGCATTGGCAACAACACACTACAGCGATCTGAAACTCTACGCGCACAACACCGCAGGCGTGCGCAACGCCTCTGTTGAATTTGATGTCGAAAACCTGAGCCCGACGTTCGAGCTCAGCATTGGCCTCCCTGGGCGCTCCAACGCCTTGACCATCGCACGCCGCCTCGGTCTGAATCCGGTCATCGTCGATGACGCCGAGAAGATGTCCCGCCCGGAATCTCTCGAAGTCGAGGCCATGCTCGAGGACGTGCGGCACGCGCGCCAGGAGGCCAGGCGCGTGCTGAATCACGCCAAGGAAAGAGAAAGAAGTGCCCAAGTCGCCGAGGAGGACCTACGCTACCAGTTGGCCAGAATCGAGGAGGCGCGCCGCCAGGTAGTCGCGGAAACTCGCACCACGATGCAGAATGAGCTGGCGGAAATCCGCCGCGAGATCGACGGTTTTCGCAGGCGCATGGCAAAGGGCGGCGCCGGCAGTCAGGATGCACACAACCAGTTCCTGCAGCAGGCCAGCCAAGCCGTCGGTCGCCGCCAACTGGATTCCGAGGGACGCGTCGAACAGGAGGTCGCTACCCCCGGCGCGCCGGACTCGCGTATTCGCGGCCCCATTGAAAGAGGAGACCGCGTCTTCGTTCCAAACCTGCAGGCCACTGGCGAAGTCATCGCCATAGAAAATCGCGGCGGAGTGGCGCACGAGGCCGACGTACAGGTTGGCAACTTCCGTCTCAGACTGCCCGTCAGGCGTCTTGAGTTGCGCAGCAAAGCCCAAACAGAGCCACTGGCACCGCCCCAACCCGCAGTCAGAGTACACAAAAAGGCCAAAACAGGCGACGCTGGTTCGACCTCGCTTACTGAGATCGATCTGCGCGGGGAAAGGGTGGATGCCGGCCTGCAGAGGTTGGAGGGGTACCTTGATGACGCCTATCTTGAGAATCTTCCCTGGGTGCGCATCATTCATGGCAAGGGAACCGGAGCCATGAGGGATGCCGTGCGCTCTGCCTTGAAGGGTCATCCCCTCGTCAGCAAGTACCGTCCGGGCGAGTTGGGCGAAGGCGATGACGGCGTGACGGTCGCCAATCTAATGACCGACGAAAACTAGGCGGCCGCACATGGAACTGCGGGAATACTGGGCGATTCTGAGGAGACGCTGGGCCGCCCCCATACTCCTGCCTGTCCTGGTTGCCCTGTTCAGCGCAGTGCAGCTGCGCCCCTGGGAGGCGCCGGCGCCCACCTACAGCGCTTCAATGCGCATCCTGGTGGGCGTGCTGCCGCTCGAAGGAGTCGATGAAGTCGAATACGACCCTCGCTACTATGCGTGGATGACAAGCGAATACCTCGTTGACGACTTTACCGAGGTACTCGCATCCGATCTGTTCGCCAGGGCCCTTAATGCCCGCCTGGCCGTGCAAGAGATCGCCATCCCGGCCGGCCTGCTCAGAGCAAGCGCCAACACGGGACAGCAGCACCGTATCATTCGGCTCACATTCAACTGGCATGACGCCGCCGAACTGCATGCGATCGGAGAGGCGGCTGTGGCCGAACTGGAAGAAAACGCCGCTGCATACTTTGCTCAACTGGGAACACAGGGCGCAGGCGTTCAGGTGATGGATCCCCCCACCGTAGTTGAGGTAGGCCCCAGCGCACGCCAGCGCGTTGAATGGCCGTTGCGAATCCTGCTGGCGCTTGTCACGGGCATCGGCCTGGCCTTTCTGCAGGAGTACCTGGACGACACCGTGCGCCGCCGAAATCAGTTGGAGGAAATGGGTTTGCCCTGTCTTGTCGCCGTTCCCAAGCAGCGAAGGTAGACAGAGGCCCTGGATAGGTCGACAGTGGCGCCGTCTGCCGCAGTCCATTGCGCTGCCCGACCCGCAGACTGGAGGTTTTCGTGATACAGGAATACAGCGGAGTGGTTCGTCGTTTTGGCTGGATAGTCATCGTTGCAGTCCTGCTGGCGGGAACGCTTTCTTACGGAGTCAGTTTCCTCCAGGAGGAAATGTACCGGGCGACGGTCCATGTTAGTACGGTTCCAGCCCGACCGGACTGGGGATTGGGAAACACGGCCAAGGAACTGATGCGAAACTTCGTTAGCAATCTGCGAACGTATGAAGTAGCCGAAGTGGTAATTGCACGTGCACAATTGGACATGCATCCTAGCGACTTTCTGAGACTGACGAACATTGCCTCCGAACCGTCTACCTTCACGATTGAGATTGAAGCCCGTTCCAGAGACAAGATCGTATCGGAAGTCATGGCGTTGACTTTGGCAGACTATTTTGTCGACGAACGCACCGCCTATTACGCGCAACAGGACAAACGCGACCGAATCGAGGTTAAAATTGTCAGCAGAGTGATCGAAGGCGCCCGCTACCAGCCCCAGCCTCTCATCAATACGATGGCAGGCGCGGTTCTCGGCTTTCTTCTGGGTGTTGGCCTGATTCTCTTGATAGTCTGGATCGAGAGCGGTTTCCTCCGTACCCCTGATTCAGTGGAACGGACGCTCGATCTGGCCGTTCTCGGCGCGATTCCAGTAACATCCTCCGGCTCAGTTTCAAAGTCAGAAGGATGAGAAGGCTCTCCCGCGCCGGTTTCCAGTACCTAGAGGACAGGGGTCACTGCCTATGTCAAGACCCTTGTCCCTTTGATTCCCTAAAGGAAGGGTAGATGTCCTTAGACCTGGTTACGTTGAATGCACCCCGCAGCGCCGCCGCCGAAGCCTACCAAAGCCTTCGCACGAATATCGAGTTCTCAGGTCTGGGCAAGGACTTGAGAACACTTCTTGTTACGTGTCCTGACACCGAGACGAACAAGAGCGACGCGCTCGCCAACCTCGCTGTCGTCATGGCCGACGCCGGCGACAGCGTAATCGTAGTCGACGGTGACCTGCGCCGCCCGCTTCAACATGAGATTTTTGGCGTCAACGGAGACGCCGGGTTGACAAACTGGTTTCAAAACGGAGGTGAACCAGACCTGGCCGACACACGAGTATCCCGCCTCCGCGTACTCGCGGCCGGACCACTTCCTCCCAACCCCGTTGCCCTCCTCAGCCCCAAGAGGCTGGCGGAACTGCTTCAAACCCTTTCAAGGGAAGCAGAATACGTCCTCGTCGATGCCCCGCCAGTTCTGGCCGTGACCGACGCCGCCCTCTGGGCCAGCCAGGTCGACGGGACTCTCCTTGCCGTAACGGCCGGACGCACGAAGAGGGAGCAGGCGCAGCGGGCCAAAGAGGTGCTGGAAAAGGTCCAGTCCAATATCGTAGGCGCCGTGCTTCTCGATGCTGAGGACTCGATGGCAGTCACCGGCTACGGACAGTAGCCTTCCCGGCACTGGCAGAACAATGTGCATTTTCTTGCAACTGACACCTGACACCCGGCGCCGCCAATTTGGGACAGGATACATCCCATGAAGGGCATCCTCCTCGCGGGCGGACATGGCACTCGGCTTTATCCCTTGACCACCAGCCTGAGTAAACAGATCCTACCCGTCTACGACAAGCCCATGATCTACTATCCCCTGTCAATGCTGATGTTGGCGGGGATTCGAGACATTCTCGTGGTGAGCACGCCGGCTGCCCTGCCGCTGTACCAAGAACTGCTCCGTGACGGCAGCCAGTGGGGAATACGGTTCACATACGCAGAGCAGTCCCGTCCCCGCGGCATAGCCGATGCATTTGTCGTCGGCAGAGAATTCGTCGGCGAGTCTAACGTCTGTCTGGCGCTGGGTGACAACATATTTTACGGCCACGGCTTGCCAACCATCCTACGGAAGGCGGCCAGCCTCCAAGAGGGAGCCCTGGTTTTTGCCTATCCAGTGGCCGACCCCAGCCGATATGGTGTAGTCGAGTTTGACCAGGCCGGAAAGGCTCTGAGCATTGAGGAAAAGCCGCAGACACCCCGTTCCAGTTTTGCCGTACCTGGCGTCTATTTCTACGACAACCGCGTCCTCGACGTGGCCGGCAGCCTCGAACCCTCGGCCAGAGGGGAGCTTGAAATCACCGACATCAACAACTACTATCTGGAGCGGGGAGAACTGCAAGTAGAAATCCTGGGACGAGGATTTGCCTGGCTCGACGCAGGCACCCACGAATCTCTCCTCCAGGCCGCGAATTTCGTACAAGCCCTGCAGGAAAGACAGGGGATGATGATCTCGTGCCCGGAGGAAATTGCGCTGCGGGGGGGGTATATTGATCGCGACCAATTCCGCGCACTGGCCGAAGCGTTGCAGACAAACCGTTACGGCCAATACCTTTTACAGCTCTTGCGCGATGAGTTCAGAGACCTGCCTTCCTGATGACCAACACTTTGATCTCCCTCAATAGGCGCAACGGAGCCATGCCCGTTAGTGTAGCCGAAGTCCGCAGCGTGCCTGCCTTGGCAGCCAAAATGCGGCAGATCGACACATGCGCGCTGCCTTCCCCTTACACTGAAATCTTCAACACGCGCTCGCTCTCGCCAGCTTATCTGGTACAGAATCATGTTGGAGCCCGAGAAGTGCAGACTGCCGTTACCACTATCGCTCAGGTGGCAGACAAGCTCCGCCGTATGTCTCGCGCATACGGCGAGTGGCAGGAGTTCGACATTCCCGCATTTTTCGACCTGTGGCCGGAACATGCTCCACTCCTCGTTCATGTGCAGGAACGTGTAAGTACGGTAAATGTCACCTTCTTTGCCGACCTGCTGTTGCCTTCCTTCCAGCGGGCAGAACAGTACTGGGCCCAGGAGTTTTTCGCTGCCTACCAAACGGCAAGACCCCCGCTCAACACTTCCGCCGACAGCTCCAGTTTTACCTCCCATTTCCTTGAATTCGAGCAGCCCAAAATGCGGGCCTACTGGGATAAACTGATTGCGGTGATGGACGAAACCAGGCGCGCGCTCTGGAACGACATCGACTTTCTGGCCGCTACCGCCGGGGGTGAAGAGAAAACGCACTGGCAGTGGGCCTGGCGCGGCAAAGGGCCGCCCGGTCTCGACAGCCGCTTGCTTCCACCGCTCCAACAGCTGCCGACACTGACCTTGGGCATCGAGTTCCCGCTGCCCGCGAGCCGCCAGCCGGGCAGAGTCAGGCGGCTCCGGCGCACTTGGGAAAGTGACGTCAGGCGGCGGTTAAAGCGTTAGGAAACCGGCAAGGGAAGATTGGCATGCAGAAAATTTTGGTAACGGGCGGCGCCGGTTTTATCGGTTGTAACTTTGTACGCTACGTACTGGAACACAGTTCGGACATAGAGGTAACTGTCTACGACAAGTTGACCTACGCAGGCCGGCTCGAAAACCTTGACGCCGTCAGGGAGGGCTTTGGGCCTCGCTATCTCTTCGTGCAAGGTGACATCTGTGACACGGCGAAGGTGGAGGAAACAGTCGTGGCCCGCAAAATCGACACCATTGTAAATTTCGCTGCCGAGACTCATGTAGATAGGTCGATTCTCGATCCCGACGCCTTCGTGAAGACCGACGTTTACGGCACGTACGTGCTTCTGGAGGCGGCCCGCAAATTTGGAAATCTGCGATTCCACCAGATCAGCACCGACGAAGTGTACGGCCATATCGAAGGAAAGCGCAGGTCGGTCGAAAACGACGCTGTGGCTCCCCGCAGCCCCTATTCCGCCAGCAAAGCCAGTGCCGACCTCTTCGTCAACGCCTACCGCATCACCTATGACCTGCCCGTGACAATCAGTCGAGGCGCCAATAGCATCGGGCCCTACCAATACCCTGAGAAGGTTGTCCCGCTATTCGTCACCAACGCCCTCGAGTCCATGCCCTTGCCCGTTTTCGGCGACGGAATGCAGATGCGAGACTATCAGTATGTTGTCGATCACTGCGCCGCAGTCCATCTCATCCTTCGTGAAGGCTCCATTGGCGAAACATATAACATCGGTACAGGTGCAGAGATGACCAACCTGGCTATGGTTGAAATCCTCTTGGACGAACTTGACAAGCCCCGCAGCCTGATACAACACGTCGAAGATCGCCAGGGACATGACCGCCGATACAGTCTCGACGTAAGCAGGATTTTGGCATTGGGTTGGGAGCCCGACTACGCGCCTGAAGAGGCAATCAGGTCGACGGCCCGCTGGTATAGGGACAATCGATGGTGGTGGCAACCTATTCGTGACGGAGATTTCAAAGACTACTACGAAAGAGTCTACGCAGGTCGCAAGAAGCTCGAAACGCACTGATGATTCCTACGTCGATTCGGGCAGGACGCCTGGAAGATCTGCCTGAGTTGCAGCGATTGCACGCAAGCAGTCTGCGCTGCTACTACTACGATGACCTCGCCGACTCCGAGGAGCCCGATCTGCTCAAGGGAGTGAATGCAGTCCTGGTCGACCGGCATTCTGATAGATTAGAGGGTTACGTCACCTTCGATAGTCTCAGTCGTTCAAAAGCCTTGCCTGCCTCGGCGCCAACCAGAGTGCCTCTGCGGGCCGCGGCATTCTCAGTTGCTGCCGCGGCGACACGACTGCAGTTTCGCACGCTATTCGAACACGCGCGCCGGCAGCTCCCACCGCAGCCGTACGGGTATCTGTTTTGCGCACTCACCGAGCAAGGTTGGCTCCGTGCCAGCCTACAGGAATCCGGCTTTGACCGTCTTGACGCCGTCCTGTTTTATGAACGCAAGTCTCATTCAGTTGGGACCGTATGTCAGACCGCTGCGTTGCGCCCGGCGCTGCTATCCGATCTGCAGAAGTTGGCAGAAATCGATGCCGCAGCCTTCGAACCTCTATGGCACATGGGAGTAACCGAACTTCAACACTTGCATCGCGACTGTCGCTTCGAGATCGCCGAGTCTGGCCGATCGACTGTGGGTTACTCAGCGCTTCGACTGATGTCAGACGGATCGCCTCGAGGATTCGGTTCAGCCCAGGTCGTGAGGCTGGCCGTCCATCCAGCTGTTCAAGGCCGAGGCATCGGTCGCCAGTTGCTGGTGGCGAGCCTCTGCTACGCCAGACAACTGGGAATTTATCGCGTCCTTCTTAACACGCAAGAAAGCAACCTTCATTCCAAAAAGCTGTATGAATCGCTTAATTTCAAGAGGCGCGGGCGTCCAGTTCCTGTGTTCGTCAATTTAGTGTCAGGAGGTCACGCCTAGCACTGAATTCTATAGGACGCGTTCAGTCAAACCGTAGCAGTTTTCCTCCTTCGGTGCTTTTCCGCCGAATCGCCGTAGTCATTGGAAACTCAGTTTGAGTTATGCCCTTTTCTGAAACGCCCCCAAGTCATCCGGCTCCAGGAGGCATGCGGACTTGACAGTAACCGCCCGCAGACTCTATCGACACCTTACCTTCGTATTTGTACTCTATCTCTTCCTGCTCATCCTCGGTAGCGGCGGTTACATATTGATCGAGGGCTGGCCGTGGACCGACAGCGTCTACATGACTGTCATAACAATAAGTACGGTAGGATTTGGCGAGATTCGACCACTGTCTCCCATTGGCCGCGTATTCACTGGCGGACTGATCGTCCTTGGCGTTAGCACCACCGCCTATGCGATAAGCACTCTGGCAGACGTCATCGTGGCAGGCGAATTTCGCAGTCTCATCTGGAGAAAACGCATGCAGAATCGGATCGATAAGATGAGTGGTCATTTCATCGTCTGTGGATACGGTCGTGTCGGCGAGCAGGTGGCAAATGAACTGCTGGCAAACAAAGTTCCGCTTGTGGTGATAGAAATCCTGGCAACCTTGGGTCCGGACTTGGAGGATATGGGTGTGTTTCCTGTTGAAGGCAATGCAACCGACGACGCAGCCCTCCTTCGAGCAGGAATTGAGCGAGCGGCCGGGATCTGCTGCTGCTTGCCCAACGACTCGGACAATGTCTACGTGGCACTGACCGCGCGTGCCTTGAGCCCGGACCTGACGATCATTTCGCGGGCCAACAGTCATGAGAGCGAGCGGAAACTGCAGATAGCCGGTGTTGACCATGTCATCAATCCCTACGTCACCAGTGGACGACGCATGGCGCGGCAACTGATACACCCCAACATCCTCGAGTTTATGGACGTTGTCATGCATCGCGACCAAGTTGACATACTTATCGAGGACATTGGCGTTAGCGAACGATCGACGCTGCGTGATCAGACGATCGCGGAGACTGAAGTTCGCAAGAGAATCGGCGCCAACATCCTTGCCGTGCGGCGGCCTGATGGAGAAACCTTTGTAAACCCAGGCGTAGAATTCGCGCTACGCGCTGGCGACACGCTTATCGCCTTGGGAACACCGGAGCAACTCGATCTCCTGGCCACCGAAGCAGAAGACCGGAAGGCTGGAAGTTAGGGAGGTCGGACATTGAACCGAGAATGTCCCCCCTACATTTAGACGCCTGCAGTGCCTCGCCGTTCCGCTGACCGCAATGTCTTGACGGCAGCGCTCTTCCAAAACCGCTGCCTTTCAGTCTTCCGCCCACGACGCTGCAAAGGTACAACCAAAAAGTAACTGCCCGACTCAGCGAAGAGGGAATCAGCCGGCGATTACCCCTCGGCCGAAATCGCTATAGACACTGAAGTGGAAAGATGCCGGCTAAGTGAGCAAAACTGTTGGCTGAACGAAGCCACTCCTACCGTACAAAGGCCGTAATCCTACGGCGAAGAAACTATGGCGACGCGGACCGCATCCTGACCGTCTTCACGCCGCGCTTGGGCAAGCGCATACTCATCGCTAAAGGATCCCGTAAGACGACGAGCCGGAAGGCCGGGCATCTGGAGCTCTTCAATCACGTCAACCTGCTCGTCGCTCAGGCCCGCACCTGGGACATCATCACAGAGAGTGAAACAATCGAAGGTTTTCTTCAGTTGCGCGGCGACCTCGACGCCATCAGCCGGGCCGCTTACATCTGCGAACTGGTTGACGCATTCACCGCCGAAGACGACGAATACGAACCCGTATGGCAACTGCTCTTGTTTTGCTTGAGAGAACTGGACGAAGGCTCTGCCAACGAGGCCGACCTGCTGACGCGCTGGTTCGAACTTCAGCTTCTGAGGCATATGGGCTTCCAGCCCGAACTGTTCGCCTGTCTGGGCTGCGGCGGCGATCTGCTGCCCGTGGAGAACTTCATTCACCTGAATGCTGGGGGCGTGTTCTGCCCTGAATGTGGTCGAAATATGCAAGGGGCGGAGCCGATCAGCGCTCGGATATTGAAGATTCTGCGCCATCTCTTCCGTACCCATTGGGATGGGCTGCGCGGCCTCCACATCAGACCCAGCACTGGCCATGCAGTGGAGGGCGTCTTGCAGCGCTACCTCGTGACCATTACTGAGCGCCGCCTGAGGTCCACCGACTTCATTCACCGCCTGCGGCAGACCGTGGCTGAAAGAGAAAGCGTAGTTGAGCCTGAAGATAGTGCAGACGCTAGTAGTCAAAGCCTCGGGCCACCCGTCTCCAGAAACTCATCGAGAAGGGCAGACTAATGAAGCTGATTCGTGCGGCTCGAGTTGCCGGAGTATCTGCTCTCGCCGCAGGACTTTATTCATTTTTTGTCCTTAGAAGTTTCTATTTCCAGTTTGCTGTGTCACCAGACCCGCAGCCGTCGGCCGAAGGGTCGCTCTGGCAGTGGGGCATGGGTGGATGGCTATGGCTTCTCGCGATCTTCGCCTGGATGGTTTTTCTGGTGGTGCTCAAGCACCGCTACTCGCCCGTCCACCGGATCAGCACATCTATTCAGTCAGGCCTGATCGGCATCGCGGCAACGCTTCTGATCGTTGGGGTCCTGATCGGCATGAACCGTTTCGGAATGCCGGAGGTTTTGAACGGAGACCCTCAAATTGAGGCCCTCTACGTCGCCGCAATGCTCGTGGAGCAATTTGCCTTAGCGGCTGTAGCGGCGGGTCTTCTCATGGGAGGGGGCGTCACGACCTGGATCTGCATCGACCTGGTCCTTCTGAAAAAGCTGCCCACCGCTTGGATGTTACCAGGTGCAGCTGCAGGGCTTCTTGCGATTCTTACTCCTCTGTTGACGCCCGAACTGAGGCACTTGTTGATTGCGCTGCTTGCCTACTGTGTCTGGTGTCTTGTTCTGGGACTGAGAGGCTCACTGCCGGAGGCCTACCCTGAGCTCGAATAGAATATAAACGTCCGGAAAAGGGCCAGACCCACTATTGCGTCGACTTCATCGTCAACATCCGAAGCCCATTGACGACCACAATGAGAGTGCTGCCTTCGTGGCCAAGCACGCCGACAGGAAGTGGCAGCCTGAAGCCGGGTACGAGCAAGGGGATTACTACAGTCATTGTGACCAAAATGAGAATTACGGCCACAGAGAAATATAGGTTTTGGCGCACGATTTCGCTGGCGCGTCGACTCAGGCGAAGCATAAAGGGGAGCTTGTTGAGGTCATCAGACATGAGCACTACGTCGGCTGTTTCCAGGGCTACGTCGGTACCGGCTCCCCCCATGGCAATACCGAGATTGGAGGTCGCCATGGCGGGCGCATCGTTGACACCGTCACCGATCATCCCGACCGATCCGGTCTGTACAAGCTTGTCCACAATCTCTACTTTCTCTTCCGGCAGCAGTTCGGCATAGACGTCGGCCAAATCGATTTCTTCGGCGACGGCATTTGCTACGTCCCGATTGTCACCGGTAACCATCGTCATCCGCTCGATTCCAAGCCGCCTGAGTGCCCCGATCGTTTCAGCCGCGCCTGGGCGAACTGTATCGGCCACAGCCAGGAATCCAACTGGCTCCCAGTCACGTTCAGGAGCCCCCAGGATCTCTCTTTCGCCAAGGCCGCTGTCTCCCCCACTCGCATACTCTGTGTGAAGGTTGTCAGCAGTGAGGCTTCGCCGCACGACGAGGATGGCCGTCTTTCCCTTCCTTTGCAGTTGCCGGCCGATCATGCGAATTGCCGGTGACAAGTCCATCTCTTCGCTCATGAACAGCTTGTCATTACCGATGTAAATCATCTCGTGGTTGCCGCCGCGCGCATAGATCGCCTGTACACCGTGCCCCGCAATGCCCCGAAAGTCGTCTGGCAGTTCTATCCGCAGATCCATCGCCTGCGCCCGTTCGACAATAGCCTGCGCAATCGGATGTTCACTCAGGCTTTCTGCTCCCGCTGCAATCGACAACAGTTCCTCTTCCGAGTAACCACTCAGCGGGACGACATCGATCAACTCGGGCTTGCCGAAGGTCAGAGTCCCAGTCTTGTCAAAGGCCAGCACATCAAGCCTTGCGGCCGCTTCCAGGTATGCTCCTCCCTTGAACAGGATCCCTTCTCGCGCCGCCGCGGCGATTGCGCTCAGAATCGAAGCAGGCGTACTGATTATCAGCGCGCAGGGGCTTGCCACGACCAGCAATGTAATTGCACGGTAGATAGTTGTGCTGACAGGTTCATTCCCAAACAGGATGGGAACGATCGCGGCCAGTACCGTAATGCCTATCACGACAAGCGTGTAGGGCTGGCTGAATCTGTCGATCAGTCGCTGTGTCGGTGCAGCGTTATTCTGGGCCTCCTGAACCAGTCCAATGATCTTGCTGATCGTGCTTTCCGATGCAAGCTTGGTCACCTGCAGTTCAAGGGCGCCGCTTCCGTTTATTGTTCCAGAAAAGACGGAATCTCCGAGACCCTTGAACACAGGGATGCTCTCCCCCGTGATTGGACTCTGGTCTACTGTGGTCGAGCCCCGCACGACTGAGCCGTCAACCGGCATCCGCTCACCCGGCCTTACCACCACTACATCACCAACTGCCAGTTCCTCGACGCCAATCTCTATGACCTCACCGTCTCTTTGAACCCTGGCAGTATCGGGTCTAAGCTCTGCCAGCCCGGTTATCGCCTGCCGCGTGCGGTCCGATGCAAACGATTCCAGGGCGCCGCTAAGTGTGAACAGAAAGAGGAGCAAGGCGCCCTCCTCCCATTCACCGATGGAAGCTGCACCCAGAGCAGCGGCCACCATAAGCAGGTCGATATCAAAAATACCGCAACATGCATTGGCCAGCGCCACCCTGGCACCGGAATAACCCCCAGCGCCATAAGCGATTGAGGCAAAGATTACCACTGCCCAGGCCGGCAGCAAGCCGCTGACAGAACCGCCAAGCCAGCCAATCAGCAAGGCGACGAGTGTAAGTGAAGCCAGAATCAGTTCGGGATTGTTTCGCCAGAACGTCGGCGAGAACGGTGAAAAAGACCGTAGACTGATCGAACCTGGTCCACTGCCTTCCTTCCCCATCATCTGGTCAAACGAATTGGAGGCCATTCCTTCCGCCTCTCTACTCATGAAAAATCCCGGGGCGCGCCCGGCGCGGCACCTGTTCCGGATGCTCCGCCAGATTGCTTCGCGGCCCGAGCCTGCAGTTTCCTACCGATCTCTACCCGCTTTGCCTGCTGGCATTCGGGACAGAAGCCTGAGACCTGCACCTGAAGCGAAGTGGCGCGGAATCCCGTGTTCTGAAAGATGTTGTCCATCAAAACATCGGGCGAAGCGTTGTCCTGCAGGTCCGAAACCTGGTGACATCGCAGGCAGAACATGTTGATGTGCGGCGATGGGTCAGGCTCATATCGAGTATGCTCCGTTCCCGCACTGATCTCGACGATAGCACCCAGGTCACGTAAGGTGTTGAGCGTATTATAGACCGTGGCCTGGCTTATCTCAGGATGTAGCTTTCGGACGGCTTCAAACACTTGAGACGTCGTGGGGTGGCTCTTTGTGCCCGCGAGGAATTCGCAGACGGCTACCCTCTGACTCGTTACCCTCAATCCGGCACGTTGAAGCGTTTCAATGAAACGTGCTGCCATACTCTAATCCCTCGCTTAAATTAGAACCACTCTAAACAAGCACAGGGGCAGTGTACATGCCCTCAGGTTCATTGTCAAGATTAATTTGGAACAATTCTAAATAGGGAAGGCTCACTCCCCTTTCTTCAACACGCCGACAGCAGCGATAACGGTTTTCTAATGTTTTACAATGGCGGTTCTGATGAAGAGATGGTTTACTATAGGTGTGTTTCAACAGCTTTAGACGTTTTCTCGCCAAAGAGCTGACTCTCTTTCGCGCAGAGTCGCCTGAAATCGACTGCTGTTTCGACTACCCAACCGATACCGGCGCTCATTGATTGAACCTTTCACTCGCTTAAGACCACTCTCGAATACCGGGAACACTTAAAATGATGCCATTTGACCGTTTCACCCAGAGGGCTCAGGACGCCGCCACCCGTTCACTCGAAATTCTGCAAACGTACCGGCATTCGCAAATCGATACGGAACACTTTTTCCTGGCTCTCGTCGAGCAGTCAGAGGGGACTGTGCCCCAATTGCTGGAGTCCCTGGGCGCATCCGTGGACGTCATCGCCCGCAAATTGGAGGCGGTGCTCGCCGCCTCTCACAAGAGTGGCGGCGCACCCCCGAGCGGACTCCCTACCGTTCAGGTCTTTATCACACCCAGGCTTAACCGCGTTATGGGCGTCGCAAACGATGAATCCAAGAAGATGCAGGACGAGTTTATCAGCACTGAACACATCTTGCTCGCCATCGCCAGCGAACGAAATACGCACAGCGCCAACATATTGAGGGAAGCAGGAATCACCAAAGAGCGCCTCTACAGTGCGATCGAGGACCTGAGAGGCGGCCAGCGAGTCAGCGAACCCGACGCCGAAAGCAAATTTCAGGTGCTCGAAAAGTACGGCCGCGATCTGACCATGGCCGCCGCCGAAGGCAAGCTGGACCCCGTCGTCGGGCGCGTTGAGGAGATCACCCGCGTCATGCAGGTACTCTGCCGTCGCACGAAGAACAATCCGGTGTTGATTGGCGAGGCAGGCGTAGGAAAGACAGCCATCATTGAAGGTTTGGCCCAACAGATAACGGTCAACGATGTGCCTGAAATCCTTTCGGGAAAACGTCTAGTCTCTTTGGACTTGGGGGCCATGATCGCGGGGACCCGCTTTCGCGGCGAGTTCGAGGAGCGCCTGAAAGCCGCCATGGATGAAATCCGCCGCAGCGAGGGCGAAATTATCCTCTTTGTCGATGAGTTGCACACTGTCGTCGGCGCCGGTAACGCCGCCGGCGCCTTGGACGCCAGCAACATGCTAAAGCCCGCGCTCTCTCGCGGCGAGCTCCAATGCATCGGCGCTACAACGCTCGACGAATACCGCCAGCATATAGAGAAAGACTCAGCGCTGGAACGGCGTTTTGCCCCCGTCTACGTCGACGAACCGGACATCGATGACGCCATCGAAATCTTGCGCGGGTTGCGACTTCGTTATGAGGAGCATCATGCCATCACCTACACCGATGACGCGCTCGAACAGGCGGTTCGCCTCAGCCATCGCTACGTCGCGGACCGCAAGCTCCCCGACAAGGCCATCGACCTGATCGACGAGGCCGCCGCACGCTTACGGGTTGCAATGCATGCCATGCCGGAGGACTTGAAGCTGACCAAAGTCTCAATCCAGGAACTCGAAGACCTCGAAGAGAACGCTTGGGCTGAACGCGACTACGAGAGGGCGGCGCAGACTAAGGCCGAACTGGCCCGGCTGAAAGAGGAGTTCAAGTCAGCCCTCAAGAATTGGAAGAGCGAGACCAACCTCGACGACGTCGTTGACACCGACGATGTCGCCGCAATCGTCCACAGTTGGACTGGAATCCCGGTCATGGACCTGCTTGAAGAGGAGATGGACAAGCTGCTACGCATGGAAGACTTCCTTCGCCAGCGCATTATTGGGCAAGAGAGAGCCATCGAAGCGGTCAGCGATGCCATCCGCCGCGCCCGCAGTGGCCTGAAAGACCCTCGCCGCCCCATTGGCACTTTCCTCTTCCTCGGACCCACAGGTATTGGCAAGACTGAACTGGCCAAGGTTTTGGCCGCCTTCCTCTTCGACAGCGAAGACGCTCTTCTGAGAGTCGATATGAGCGAATATCGCGAAGGACATACTGTCAGCAAGCTATTCGGCGCGCCCCCGGGGTATGTAGGTTACGAGCAGGGAGGACAGCTTACCGAACAGGTACGACGACGTCCCTATCAGGTGTTGCTCTTCGACGAGATCGAAAAGGCCCACCCGGAGGTATGGAACACGCTTCTCCAGATCATGGACGACGGTCACATGACCGACGGCCAGGGACGAACCGTCAACTTCCGAAACACGGTCGTCATCATGACCAGCAACGTCGGCGCCGACTCGATCAAGCGCGGCCCCTTGGGTTTTGCCACACCTGAACTGGATGAAAGCGCGATTGCCCAGGGAGAATACAGTAAGGAGATGAAGAGGCTATTCCGCCCCGAATTCCTCAATCGCATCGACGAGACAATTATTTTCGATTCGCTGACCAGGGAAAACGTCCGCGATATCGTCTCTCTGCTGATGGAAGAGATCGCACAACGCCTCGACGAAATCGGCATCACCATAGAAATGACCGAAGAGGCCCGCGATCATCTCGCCGACACAGGCTACCACGCGGAATACGGTGCCAGGCCTCTGCGCAGGCTTCTCCAAAAGCGAGTCGAGAATGAACTCAGCAAACGCCTTCTGCGCGCTGAATACAAGACGGGTGACGAAGTTCTTATTGACTTCGCCGCCGAGGAGGATGGAGGCGAGGAGAAGCTGGTCTTCGTGCGCAGGGAACCGGAGCCGATTGCGGTTGAGTGGTCGCGGGGAACACAGGCTGAAGCCGGTCCTGGGCGGGAAAGTCAGGGTTCGCAGGAATGACATTCTCTCACTTGCGCCACCCATGACATTCGATACCTGTAGCGGTCCTGAACGTCAGTTCAGATGCCCTGCCTATCGCATCGAAACAGAGCGTGCTGTCGTGCGCTGCTGGCATCCAACCGACGCCGAAATCCTGTTGCACGCGGTAACACAGAGCGTCGACCATTTGCGGGAGTGGATGCCCTGGGCGAAGAACGAACCGTCGACGCTTGAAGAGAAGATAGATCTCCTACGAAATTGGCGCGCCGAATTCGATCAGGATATCGACTACACCTATGGGATTTTCTCGACGGACGAGGAGGAGGTCTGGGGCGGCACCGGGTTACACAAACGCCTGACCGGAAACGCTCTTGAAATTGGGTATTGGATTCGGGGAGACCTGATCAATCGGGGGCTCGCAACCGAAATATCGGCTGCTCTGACGAAAGTAG
Organism: Caldilineaceae bacterium; assembly: GCA_034428435.1. Taxonomy (GTDB): domain Bacteria; phylum Chloroflexota; class Anaerolineae; order Caldilineales; family Caldilineaceae; genus Bin5. The sequence continues at coordinate 22,923 of DAOUHY010000113.1, forward strand.
CCTTCGCGGTCAACAAAGTAGATCGTGTCGAAATTCACTGTGACCCGGCGAACGTTCGCAGCGCCGCCATCCCACGCAAACTGGGATTCGCGCAGGAGGCGTTGCTCCGCCGTCGTGCCCTGGGCACTGATGGCTCCCCTGTCGACACGATGATCTGGACTCTCTTCCTCGACCAGCTTAAAGATTCCCCTGTGGCCAAATCTCAAGTCAGGGCATTTGACGTCCTCGGAAGCGAATTTCATTTCGCCTGAGTCGTAACCAACTTTGTTCTGAAACAAACCCGGGAATCCGGAGGCTGGCGTCTCACTTTGGCGTCCATCACACCATCAAATTAGCAGCAGAAATCACGTAGAGCGCAACCTTGTCGGTTAAACCCAAGGCCTGGCCCCGGCTGCATTCGCCGACAACGAGGCCAACATCACCTACCGGAAGCCGCAGATCAGCCACTGCGCCAGTCTGGACGGCGTCAATGAACAGACGAAACCAGGTTTCGTCATCAGCCCTTGACAGAACGTTCCGCCATCCGCTGGACAGCCCATTCGTCCTCATCCAGGGCCGGACCGCTCACCGCGCGCCCTTTTCGGTCAGCTTTGCCTGAAACTCCTCCTCGTTGTCGACCTTGAAATTGCAAGAGTTTGCGGCATACTGAAAACGGACAGACAACCCGCAGTACGCCCCGGGCAAACGGCTCCGTCGAGGCCAGCAGAAGGTCGGCATCCGTTTTGACTGCGTGCGGGTTTGGCTGGCTGAGCCTTGCCAACACACGGTCCCCGGGTTGTGATACTTGCATTGGAAATAGGTCTCCCACAGAGCCCTGGTCCGATTCTTCGTTGCTGCGGACTGGAAAAAACATGGTCTGTTTCGCCCATCTGACTATTTTTCGGCGGCAGTTCAATTCCCGGTCCGGAAACGCGTGGCTCGACTCCGAGCCAGTTATAGCCCGCCGGCTGGCAACACTCGACTCTTTCAATCTGGGGTAACTGCTAAGCCATGTTCTGTGTGGGCTGTGTGCGGTCTGTCTGGGGGAAGGTACCGTGAGTATTTGTGTAGTGGGCTTGCGATGGTCATAGCGGTGAACGTTGGGTGTGTATGGGAGTCGCCTCGCCTGTCTTGCCTGCGCTGGCACATACTTGGAATCTGCCACGATGCGGGGTTGGGGGGTAAGCCCGGCCGCAGCGGGTCGTCAAGGTCATATTGCCACGCATTCGCTGCGGCGGGGGTTTTAGGAGAGGGGGCGTTGCGGGGGCGGAGCCCCCGCACAAGGGAGGGCCGAATAGGCCCGACCGCCCAAATGCGAGGAGAGAGGGGAGAGGAGTGAGAAAAACCTGCGCTCGCCGCGTCCAGCGTCACGCACTGAATGAGGCTTAGTAGTTGCAATCTGGGTTAAATTAGCCTGAGCAATTTCAGTGGGGCCGCCATACAGCCGATCGGCGGACTTGGGCTGGGAGAGGGAGGAGACGGGACGGGAAGAGATGGCTTGTGCGGCGGCGGTTGCTCGCCGGATTCCGCGTACTGCACCGCCGTCAAGGCATCTACGCGGCCATCGCCTTGAATATACTTGTCGGTTTCGGTCTGGTCATACTCGGAACTGTTGATATCGACACTCGTGGCCATCAGCATCTTCTTGATTTCGGCCGGGCCAAGGCCTGTGTCGGCCCTAAGCATCAGGGCGACCAAACCAGCCACGTGGGGCGTAGCCATACTCGTGCCGCTGGCAGTTGTGTAGTGATCGTCTACCACCTGCCCAACCGAAGTCCCTGCTGCGCGTGCTGCCACAATTCTGCTGCCAGGTGCGACGACATCCGGTTTCACCCGCCCGTCTGCGGTAGGCCCCCGGCTGCTGAAGCGAGCCACACTGTCCTGGTCGTTGGACGCGCCAACAGTAATTACCTTCTCAGCCGCCCCGGGGCTGCCGATCGTACTCTGACGCGGCCCGCTGTTCCCCGCGGCAACAATCATAATCTTGCCCATATCTACGATGGCGTTACACATCGTGCTGAGCGCATCCGAGCCGTCGCTGCTGCCCCTGCTGCCAAGTGACAGATTCAAGACATCAGCTCCATTCTGAGCGGCCCACTCCAGGCCTGCCATGACATTGCTCATACGGCCGCTGCCGTTGTCTGCGAGTGCTTTCGCCGCCATGATCGTCGCTCCCGGAGCAACGCCGATGTACTTTCCGCCGCTGGCCGCACCAGTTCCTGCCGCGGTGGAGGCAACATGGGTACCGTGTCCGTTGCCGTCAACAGCCGATCCCTTTCCGCTGAAATCAGCAGTCAGCCCAACCCGACCGGCAAAGTCCGGGTGCGTCGCGTCGATTCCCGTGTCAACAATGCAGATCGTGACCCCTTCCCCGTCATTTCCCAGCTGTTCCCAGACTTGAGGCGCCCTGATATGTGGAGTTGAAACGTCCAATAGAATGTGTACAGGCTCATCCAGCCAGATCTCCGCAACATCGTCCGAATCCGTCAGTTCGTCCAACGCCGGCGCTGTAAGAGTGAGGGCCGTCGCCGTTATCAGTCTGAACTCTTGATTGACCTTGATTGTGCCCGCGCCTGCGGCCAGCCTGCCAATACTCCGTTGACCGCCATCGGAATGAAATCTGACAATCACCTGCACATCTTCACTGGCCAATCGGGCCTGTTCAACTGCGTCCCGAACATGGGCGGAGATTTTCTCCGAATACATTGACCAAACTCCTCCTCAAAAAACCTTGCCCACGTCCGGCAAGACAGTCAAGGCAGTGCCTCGATTCAATTGGCGTGTTGCAGCCATTGCCTGCATGCAGCACGCTGCCTTTCCAGAGACGCAATTGTCCTGGAGGCTGATTTCCTTGTCTCTTCGTTGGTCAACAGATGCGCAGCGGCAGCCGTTAAGCTGGAGACAGACCTTGCAGGAGCCAATAGCTAAGGTGAGTCAATACTCGAAGGGGAAAAGCACACACGCGGGGCGTTGGCCGTATCTGCCAGATACGTCACCGCGACCTGACCCACTCTGGGTGATGACTATTGCTTCATCGTTTGAACCGTGCCGTCCTCTTCGACCCTGTCGAGCCAGGCCTCTTCGGCCAAAGCCTGAAGTCCGCGTGCAGGACCGCTCACCGCATAACAGGGAATGATCGAAGTCTCGTGCCGCACGACATATCCTGCCCTCTCTATTGCGGCGATCTGCGCCGGCCCGGTTTCACTGACGTGCAAAAGCAGAAAGATCGTCTCACCCGGGGCGCCCTCCATCCGTCTCTGAAGAGCGAGAGGGATTTTCTCGTGACCTTCGTTTGACATCTCTTGGTCGTTATCTCCGCGAAGATAGTTACTCTAACTCTATCAGTATTGCCACATCGTACCGAACTTGGCAAACCTCGATTGCATACCCATAAAGTGCCGGTCAGGTTACGTCAGATAATCGTAGGCAATTAGTGTAAGGAACTCAACGAAATCGTCTGTCAAAATGAGCTTGTCCAGAATCTCTCCCGCCTCCTCAAGACGCCCAGGACCGAATTCGCCAAGTCTCTTCAGCTCCTCCTCACGGATTTGCTCGTACAGCCCACGCGTGACCGGCCTCCCGTCATCCAGTTTCGCACTGTGCCGGATCCACTGCCAGATCTGTGAACGTGAAATCTCGGCTGTGGCCGCATCCTCCATTAGATTGTAGATCGCCGCGGCGCCGACACCCAGCAACCACGCGTTCAGATACTGAAGTGCAACATCGACATTCGTTCGGAGCCCGCTTTCCGTAATCGTGCCCCCCGGAACGCCGACATCCAAGATCTGCTCCGCCGTTACCGAAACATCTTCTCTCATCTTGTGCTTCTGGTGCGGCGCGCCGCCGGTCGCTTCTTCGAAAATCATCCGCGCTAGCGGTACAAGGTCAGGATGTGCGACCCAGGTCCCGTCGCAACCGTCTCCGGATTCACGCACCTTGTCCGCCCTCACCTTTGTCAGGGCCTCCTCATTGACCGCGGGATCCCGCCGACTCGGTATGAAAGCGGCCATGCCGCCAATCGCATGTGCGCCCCGTTTATGGCAAGTGCGCACCAGAAGTTCCGTGTATGCGCGCATAAACGGTGTCGTCATCGTAACCTGCGCCCTCTCCGGCAGCACGGTGTCAGGACTGTCGCGGAACTTCTTTATTGCGCTGAAAATATAGTCCCATCTTCCCGCATTCAGTCCCGCCGAATAGTCTCGCAGTTCGTAGAGGATTTCCTCCATCTCCAGCGCAGCCAGAATTGTCTCGATCAGAACAGTCGCTCGGAATGAGCCGTGAGGAATCCCCAACGCCTCTTCGGCGTGCGCGAACACCTCTGCCCACAACCGAGCCTCAAGATGGCTCTCCAACTTGGGCAGATAAAAGTAGCACGAGCTGCCCCGCCGCTGCCGCTCAGCCGCGTTGTGAAAGACATACAGACCCACGTCGAACAGACTGGCCGAAATCGGTTCTCCGTCCACCAAGATGTTTTTCTCCACCAGGTGCCAGCCTCGCGGCCGGACTAGCAGCGTCGCAATTTCATCATTGAGTTCGTAAACCCGCCCCCTGGCCTCGTCCTCCAACCGGATCGTTCCCCGCACGGCGTCATAGAGGTTCAGCTGCCCTTCCACACAGTTCGCCCACGTTGGCGAGTTTGCATCCTCGAAATCTGCCATAAACACATCCGCGCCCGAATTCAGTGCATTGATCACCATCTTTCGATCGACCGGCCCCGTGATCTCGGCCCAGCGCCGCTGCAGGTCGTCGGGCGTATCGGCCACCTGCCATTCGCCGTTGCGAACCTCCTCAGTCTCAGCCAAGAAGCCAGGCGATTCGCCTGCGTCAATTCGAGCCTGCCGCGCCGCCCGTGCTGCCAGCAGTTCCTGGCGCCGAGCATCAAACTTCCGGTGCAGTTCTGCGACAAACGCCAGCGAATCGTCCGTCAGTATCTCTTCAGATGCAGGAAGAGAATCGCCAACTACCTGCACGTCCACCTGGTTTCCCACGCGTTCATTCTCCCGTGACATCAAGCACTCCTTTTGTGAAAGGGAAGAGGTAAGAGGTACTAGACAAGCATACTAATATCACAGAAACTCGTCAACACTGTCCGAGGCAATTTAACCTGCATGCTCCCGGATTCCATTCCGGAAAACTGACTGCGATTTTTACGCGTTCCGCAACACTTCACTACCCTCAATATTCGCCCAGGGGGCGATCATGTAACCACCGACCACTTCCACGGCTGTTCTGGGCGATTCGGCTTCCGTGCCCTCCTGTGCGAGGGCGCCACCCCACAAAGCGTCTCGTCAGATACCCCCGGCACCGAGTATACGCTCAGTGCAACCATGGCTTCCTGCGGCCCAACGCTCTGCCCTAACCCAAACAGTGGACGCGGCGGCAGGGGCAAGCCTTGCGGCGAATCTGTACCTCTCCAAGATTAGGGCAAACACTATCAGCCACCTTGCCATGCCTGAACTCCTGACCTTCCTCACCGCAAGTATGGACTGCCATATGCTACCTTCTTGGCCATATCAAACTCTGTCGCTTACACTGGTTTTCTGTACTCCCATACAGATGAGCCATTGCTATCCAGTGGATCCTGGTCGTCCACCGAAAGGACTTATCATCCCCGTGCCTTCTTCTGCTGCTGGACCTCCCGACAAGCTTTCTTCCGCCTGCCTGCCCTTGGCTACACGGGGTCTGACTCTATCCCACATCGGCGGGAAAGGATTGAACCTGACTAAACTAGCCTTAGCCGGCTTTCCGGTACCTACTGGATTCATTGTTGCCACCGAGTGCTATGAGGCCTTTGTGGAACGTGCCGGATTCACCGACTGGCTCGAGGCTAAAATGGCTGCCATCGACACCCGTGACCCGGCCGCGTTGGCAGCTCTCTCCGATAGCATACGGCGGCGCCTCCAGGCCAGCGAAACGCCGAGCGAGATCTCAGAACAGATTGTTGCAGCCTATGGAACTATGGGCCGTCCCCCTGTTGCGGTGCGCTCCTCAGCTACGGCTGAAGACCTTCCAGGCATGTCCTTCGCCGGCCAGCAGGACACGTTCCTCAACGTTATCGGGGACGAAGCCCTGCTTCGCGCCGTCGTGAACTGCTGGAGCAGCCTGTGGACTACGCGCGCCATTGCCTATAGGGCCCGCTACGGCATCGACCAGTCCAACGTTTCGCTTGCGGTAGTTGTGCAAGAGATGGTCCAGAGCGATACATCGGGTGTACTCTTTACAGCAAACCCGCTTAGCGGCCGTCGCACAGAAACAGTGATTGACGCCACTTTCGGCCTCGGTGAAGCCCTCGTCAGCGGGCACGTGGAACCCGACCATTTCGTCGTCGACAGCGACGCCGACAAAATCATTCTGAGGGAACTCGGAGCAAAGTCAACCACAATCACAGGGCAGGCTGCAGGCGGCGTCACCACCGAATCAACGGATTCGCGCCGAGAACAGGCCATCACCGACGAACAGATCATCCAGCTGACAAAGTTGGGCAGAAATGTGGCCGACTATTACGGTGATCCCCAGGACATCGAATGGGCCTTCCTCGATGGGAAACTCTTTCTTCTCCAGTCCCGCCCCATCACCTCACTGTTTCCCGTGCCTCACTCCCCACAGGACGCAGACCGCCAGGTATATATCTCACTCGGCGCCATTCAGGGGGTTTTGGGCCCCTTTACGCCGCTCGGGCTGGACATGCTGCGCGGTATGTTCGCCGGCATCGCCCAGATCTTCGCCAACGGTGCAACGCTCTATGACCAGGAGCTCCTTTACTCTGCTGCCGAGCGTCCCTGGATAAAAGTGACAGGCGCCCTGCAAAGCCCCATTGGTCGCCTCATATTCCGTAGAACCCTTCCCATGGTAGAACCCGGTGCCTCACAGGCTATCGGGGACCTAGTAGCGGAACCCCAATTCCAGCGCTCCGCGGTCAGTCCTCGCTTCTTTGCCGCTGCCGCACCTTTCCTTCTCCGTGTCCTGAGGTCAGCAGGAAGGGCCTTTCTCGACCCGGAAGCCTACGTACACATCGTCCAGGAGGACATAGAAGAACACATCGCTTCTGTTACTGAGAGAACAGACAAGACGAGCACGCTCGCCGAGCGCGTCGAACTCCTGGAGTGGCTCAGTTATAATGCCCAGTTTCCCTTCCTTCTGCCGAGACTGATTCCTCCCATCATCGTCGGCTATGCATCACTTGGCCTGCTATCCAACATCGCCTCTCTTTTGTCCCATTCGGATCCGGAAATCCAACCTGAGATGGCGCTTGAAATTACGCGCAGCCTGCCCAACAACGTCACGACTGAGATGGACTTGCAACTGTGGCGGTTGGCTGGTCGGATACGCGATGATTCGGCCGAATCAGATTCATTTCATGTGAAAGACGCCGAGACCATTGCCAGCGATTTCCAGGCCGGGACTCTCCCTCCTACTATCCAAAGAGCGCTGGAAGAGTTTCTCAATCGTTACGGCATGCGCGGGGTCGCCGAGCTCGACTTAGGAAGGGTTCGCTGGCAAGACCAGCCCGTCTCGATTGTAAGATCGCTGCAGAGCTACCTGTCCATTGAAGACGAAAGTCGAGCGCCTGACCGCGTTTTCGAAAGGGGAAAGGATGACGCCCTCAAAACAATAGACAGGTTGGCAGACAGTTCAACCAGAATCTGGGGAACTCCCTTAGCAGGCCGCTTGGTGCGTTTACTGGCCAAACGTGTGCGCAATCTGGCCGGACTTCGCGAAAGTCCCAAGTTTACGATGGTGCGGATTTCCGGCATACTGCGCAAGGCTCTGTTGGATAGCGGGCAGCAATTAAAAGACTGCGGCGTCCTTGAGCTGCCCGACGACCTGTTCTATCTATCAGTACGAGAACTGAAAACTCTAGCGATGGGAGCGCCGGGAGACTGGAAGAGGCTGGTCCGGGCGAGGAGACTGGCTGAACAGAACGAAAGCCAGCGTCAACCCATTCCCCGCCTGCTCCTCAGTGACGGAACAGCCTTCTACGCCGGCATCACTCCTGAAGCAGGAGCAGACACCAACATGCTCTCCGGATCGGGCGTTTCTCCCGGCACGGCCGAAGGAACCGTGCAGGTCCTGTTCAATCCGCTCGAAGCAGGGCTCGAACCCGGCGAAATCCTTGTTTGTCCAGGCACCGATCCTTCCTGGACGCCTCTGTTTTTGGCCGCCGGCGGTCTGGTGATGGAAGTCGGGGGCATGATGACCCACGGCTCCGTCGTCGCCCGCGAATACGGAATCCCTGCCGTCGCAGGAGTTGACCAGGCCACCGAACGTTTGCAGACAGGACAGACGGTTCGTGTCGACGGGAGCAGTGGAACAATCGAGATTCTAGACTGATCTATGAAGAAGTACAGCGAATGTGAATTAACTGCCATTGACCGAGTGAACTCGTCCAAAAATCTCTCTCAGTCGCTTGACAACCTCTTCCGGCAGCGGGGGTCTCAATAGCGAGGTTACATTCTCCTCCAAATGCCGGATATTACCGGTACCGGTGAGCACAACGTCAATGCCAGGCTCGTGCCGGCAGAATCGGTAAGCCGCCTCTGGCAGTGTCTTGGCGTCACTCTCCTCCAATACCCAATCCAGCGGCTCAAACAGGTCCACAGCATCAGCGTCAATCTCGCCGCTCCGACGCAGATCGACCAGAATCTCCCGCAGCCGTGCCGGGTTGCTGAAAGCACGCCGCACGGCAAACATACACTCCGTTGCGATCCGCTTTTTTCTGGTGGCAGGCAGTACATTTCGTCTGGCGGTCTGGTTGAGGATATTGAAGCCCACCATCACCACGTCAAAGAGATCGTCTTCGATGGCCTGCTGCAAGAGTGCGTGCTCAAAGTCGGAGGCGAAGTGTTCACTGACCGCCAGATGGCGTATCTTTCCTGCCTGCTTCATACTTTGCAGAACTGGCACCAGTTCATCGCAGATGTGCTGGTATTGTTCCAGCCTTGCACCATGGAAGTGGAAGACATCGATCGTTTCCACGCCAAGTCGCTTCAGGCTGGACTCGACGCCTGCGGCAAACTCTTTGGCTGGAACCGGCTCGCCTTCACGGAAAGCGTTTTTCTTGGTCGCAACGACCAGACTGCCCCTGTCGAAGTCCCGGATCGCCTTGCCGACAATCTCTTCCGTGCCGTAGGCCTCCGCAGTGTCAATGTAATTTACGCCTAGTTCCAGAGCGCGCCGGACCACCTCAATCGACTCTTCTTCGCTTCGTCCAGTTTTCTTACCCAATTGGCTGGGCCCGCCCGCCCCCATCCCGGCAACGCTAACGCGTAAACCTGTACGTCCAAAAGTCCGGTATTCCATCGAACTCATCTCCTTCTCTGGTAACGACGCCATCCATTTGAGGTCACATTGTAACGCGCCATTTCGAGCGCCGGAAATCGTGCGGATAGTCCTGTCTCGTGGTATAATTTCGCCGGCACCGGAAGGAAGTCTGCCTAGGGGCCGGCGGCCATCTAACAGGGAAAACGGCAGTTGTGCTGGCTGCTTGCCCACTGAGGCCGAGTTCACCAAATGACCGTCCGCAAGGCTCAAAGCCCTTGTGGGATCCAACCAAATTGATACAGGAGAAAGAGGGTGGCAGAAGAATCCGTTCAGACAGAAACGGCTGTGGCTGGGGAGGAAGCGTCTGCCACTGTGCGATCTGCTTCAGAGTCCCAGGACAATGGCCGTCCCAGCTCTTTCAGGTTCGCAACTATACTCTTCGGCGGGTGGGCTGCGCTTATGATTTTGCTCACTCTTATTGCCGTCGTTGCAATGACTCTTGTTGGCTTCGTTGCGGGATAGCCACCGGGCCGCTCCCCCGGACACTCATATTGAACCGAAGTCGAAGCGTGGAGGCCACTTACACCAGAGGATCGGCCCCGCGGCAAGTGCAGTGCCGCAATGCTCAGGGGTTTGGTGTTGCCTGTACCCGAACAGCGGCGCGGCAGGCTCTTCCTGAGTTATACTTGTGCAGCAAGGCAGGTGCCGGATTTTTGCAAGAGACTCTGTAGCGGCTCTGATAGGGACTGATTGCGTACCTGAATCCAATTGGTCTCTCTTTCCTACCTGTGTCTGGCCCGTCATCCCAGGTCTTGACAAGCCTCAGAGTCGCTCAAGCGTTTGATTCCTAGTGTGATCCTACAAAGGACCCGATCAGAAGCACGCTGCCAAGCAGTCGGCCGCCTCCTGATGTTTCCGACTGGCGACTAAGCGTCCGCCTTCGCCAGCAGACGAGAGAATTCGCTCACCGAATCCAACTACTGCGACCACAGCCTACCAAAGGACACGCTATTGGCAGGATGGTCAGACGGCCTTGCACCAGCCTTCCCAAACCGCAGGGCACACACTTGCGACAGCAGGGCGCTTCCCAGATTTGGGGCGGGAATAGTCTGGCGGGGAATCAGTGGCAGCCGGGCGCTGAAATTGATGCAGGCTTTGAGGAAGGCAAGGGGAAGGCCTTGGGCCTGCCCCTACCGGGACCTGATGGGACTGGCGGGACGCGGTCTGGCGAAACACCTTCGATTGGACACATGTCACCAATGGCGTCACACGGTCGACAAGGCATGTTGTAGGAGAGGGGGCGTTGCGGGGGCGGAGCCCCCGCACAAGGGAGGGCCGAATAGGCCCGACCGCCCAAAACTGCGGGGGCCAGGGGACATGGGTTAGGTGTCTGAGGAGGCGCTTCCCTTGCCTCTGAGTTGATCATGGACTGGATATGGCTCCGTTGCTACCCGAGTTATAGAATTGTTCACGTCCATGTTGGGATGCTCGCTGACAGCAGGTGGTTTGCAGATCCCGACAGATGCTGATATAATCCCGGCGCTCGCACGATTGTGCCCAAAGTACACCACTGGCTAAGCGTCAAAACCGACGACATAAGCAACCAAATTTAAGGGCGGGCCCACGAGTTCGCCAGTCAGGGCCCGTGGAAGATACTTCAGCTTTAACAGATCGTGCTGCATCAGTGGCCAGACATATCTGAATCCATCTGTCACACAGTAATCCGGAGGTATTCAACCAACAAACAGAGCCTGCGAGCGGAATCAGAGGACTCAGACCATCTCGATCCCTGATATCAGGCATGGAATCGCAGGTCCCTCGGCAGAATCACTTCTGCCGAAGCATGCCTCTTCAGGCAATTGCCTCGCCTGAATGTTTGCACACCAAATTGCACTATTTGGCAGCGCCTTCGTGCCAGTCTTGAACCTATAGAACCCCATCGTTGCCGAGCGGAGGCGCCCACCCAAATTCCAGCGTACCGAATTGGGAGCAAGGTGCCGCCGATGACAAAGAAGATCTATGCTTATGGAATGGACGGTTTCGTCACTCCTATGATGAAGTATTTTGCGTCGGAGGGCGGCTTGCCGAATTTCAGTCGCTTGCTCAGCGAAGGAACCGTCAACGAGACCTATCCCTCTTTTCCTGTCTGGACCCCCACCAATTGGGCAACACTCTCCACCGGCGCACACACCGGTACTCACAGCGTCCCAACGTGGCAGACCGTAATCGAGCGAAAGTCGGGCGCTGGCGAGAAGGATGTTTCAGTTAGCAGCTTTGACGGCCGTGCCAACAACGCCGAATGCATCTGGAACTCCTTGGAGCGCGCCGGCCTCAAGAGCGTGGCCGTACACTACCCGGGGGCCCATCCTTCAGGCGTGGAAATCGGCTATGTTTGCGACGGTTTCGGCGCACCGGGGCACAATAGTACGGAGTTTGAAGTGGCTGCGGCCCAGGCCTACACAACTGATCCCTCCAAGGCCAGCGACGTTGCCATGGCCCACGACGGTTCAGCCATCCAGGGCCCTCGCAGCGTTGAGCCCATCGAGTCTCTCGCCACTGCCGAAGGCTGGACCAATCTACCGGATAGTGCCTCGACTCCTCTAGCGACAGCCTTTTCCGTCACAGCGCGTCTGGGTGGAGATGCCAACCACTTTCATTTGCTTGCCGTCGACAGCAGTGGTAATGGTTACGACCGAGTCTTGATTTGTCGTAGTCGCGACGCTGGCGACGTGGTGGCCACGGCCGACCTTGGCGATTGGAGTGACTGGGCCATTCAGGAATTTCAGATTGACGGTCAGGTTCAAGAAGCGGCGGTCCGTTTCAAGTTGCTAGAACTGGCCCGCGATGGCAGTTCGTTGAAACTTTATCGAACACAGGTTACCTATACTAATGGCTTTACGTATGGCGATTCTGATTTGGAAGCCGAACTCATTCGCCGCTTCGGTCCCTATCAGGAACATGCCTCGATGACACCTTATACCTCAGGCATGACCGACTTCGATACAGCGCTTGAAGAGTGCGAATACCAAGGCCTCTGGTTTGCCAACGTGGCAAACTACATGCTCCACGAGAGAGATTGCGCCTACTTTACCTGCCACTGGCACCTGTATGACTACCTCAATCACATTCACCTTGCTGACGTGGATCCTGTCTGTCCCGGTTTCAATCCGGACACCAAAGAGAAATATCTGGACTACTTCCGCCGCACGTACGAGGTCGGCGACCGCGTCTTGGGCTTGATGTACGAGGCGGCCGACAGGGCCAACCAGGACGGGGATGAAGTTTACGTTGGCATCATCTCCGACCACGGCGCCTTTCCTGACGTCCGTATAGCCAACCTTCGCCAGTTCCTATATGACCAGGGCTTCCTCGTTCTGAAGCAGGGCGGGGAAGAGGCTATTGCCCAGGACCTGGATCCCTCTTCGGACGAGATCGACTGGGACCAGACGAAAGCCTATCTCGCCAGGCGAGGATTCGACATTACTATCAATGCCGATCCCGGACCTGAATTCGACCAGATCGAACGCGAGCTGCTCACTGCCCTCCGCACCTGGGTTGACGAAGAAACTGGCAACACCGTTGTCGCCATCGCCCTGCCCAAACGCGACGCCTATCTGCTGGGGCAATGGGGAGACGAGTGCGGAGACGTCATCTTCGCCTGGGACCACGACTATGTAAGCGGTTACTATACGCAGTGGCTCGGAATTGAGGGCGGGGGAAATGTCGGCGCCCCTCTTGTTTACGGCGCCCATCATGGCGGCTTCATACCAACCACAAACGGCTTTTCGTCCACTTTCGGATCGTTTTTCCTCGACGGACCGGGGCTGAAGAAGGGATATGAACGTCCCGTTGACCGGCTGGGCTACATTCATGCCGTCGATGTCGTCCCGACGTTTTGCCACATCCTGGGCGTCGATCCTCCCGCGCAAGCCCAGGGCACAGTGGCGCGCGATCTCTATGAGGGACATGAAATGGTTAGGGAGAGGTAGATATGACGACGAAAGCGTTAGCGGGCGCACGAATACCACTTCCCGGCTGGACGAGGAATCTCCGCGCCAAAGAGGCAATCGCCGGCTACATATTCCTGTCGCCCTGGCTGCTGGGCATAATTCTCTTTATCATCGGTCCAATGATGACCTCCGGCTTCCTCAGCTTCACCCGCTACGACATCGTCAACCCACCTGAATTTGTCGGCTTGAAGAACTTCATAGAAATCTTCACGAAAGACAGGCTCTTCTGGCCCTCGATGATGCTGACCTTCCGCTACGCGCTGATTGTCGTTCCGCTTTCACTTATCGGCGCCCTGGCGGCGGCAATGCTCCTCAACCAGGCACTGCTAGGAACGACGTGGTTTCGAACATTCTTTTTCCTGCCGCACCTGACTCCCATCGTCGCAGCCGCCGTCCTTTGGGGCTGGATATTTAACGCTGACGTAGGGCCGATTAACCATTGGATTCGTACCATTACCGGCAGCGACAACGCCCCGGGTTGGTTCCGAGACCCGGACTGGGCGATGACAGGCCTGATCATAATGGCTATGTGGGGCGCGATCGGCGGCAACACCATGCTGATCTTCCTGGCCGGGTTACAGGGCGTTCCCCAGGAACTGTACGATGCCGCGGTTGTGGACGGCGCCGGCCTATGGGCCAAGTGTCGAAACGTGACCCTCCCGATGCTTACGCCGACGATTTTCTTCAATATGGTTCTTGGAATCATCGGGGCACTAAGAGTATTTGCGGCCGCATACGTCGCCACTCAGGGCGGGCCGGCATACTCCACCTGGTTTTACGCATTGCACATCTACACACGCGCATTCCAGTACTTTGAAATGGGCTATGCTTCGGCGCTGGCCTGGATCTTCTTCTTCGTATTGTTTGTCTTTACTTACGTTCAGTTCAGACAGTCGCGACGTTGGGTCTATTACGCAGGGGAGGTGGACTGATGGCGGGCGAAGCAATCGCAACAGGCCGAAAACAGACCGGGAGCGGAATAAACCCAGCCGGGATCTTCCAGTCAGCCTCCTTCCAGCGCGCCATCGGGCGAGGCATCCTCTATCTGATCGCCGTATCCAGTTCTGCCGTGTTCATGTTCCCCTTTGTTTGGACCGTACTCTCCTCGCTAAAGAGAGGGGGCGAGTTGTTCAGGTTTCCGCCGACCTGGCTTCCAGAGGTTCCGCAATTTCAGAATTATCCGAAAGTCTTCGAAATCGTGTCCTGGGCCACCTGGACCTGGAACTCGACTTTCGTGGCGATAGTTTCAACTTTCGGGGCCGTTCTGACCGCCGCGCTCGTCGGCTACTCTTTTGCCCGTTTTCGATACCCTGCCCGCGACGTGCTGTTCATCATCACTCTCAGCACCATGATGCTGCCTGTAGAGGTTACCCTGATTCCCCTCTACCTCATGTTTGCGAAGATTGGATGGCTGGACTCCTACAGGCCGCTGATTATTCCTTCGTTTTTCGGTGGCAGTGCCTTCCTCATCTTCCTCATGCGCCAGTTCTTTATGAGCATTCCCATAGACCTGGACGAAGCAGCGCGCATCGACGGCGCTAACTATCTGCGAATTTTCTGGCAGATTCTGATGCCTCTGTCCATCCCTGTTACAGCAACCGCCGCCGTTCTGACCTTCATGGCCCAGTGGAATGAGTTTCTCCAGCCATTTATCTTTCTTAACACGAAGTCCAAGTACACGCTGGCGATCGGCATTCGCTATTTCCAGGCCGTCGCCGGTTTTGCCGATGACACTGAGCCAAAGTACCACCTTCTCATGGCGGCCAGTGTCATGATGACGGCACCCATAATTGTCATCTTTTTCCTTGCGCAGCGTTATCTGGTCCAGGGAATCGTGATGTCCGGCATCAAAGGATAGCGCAATTCTCATGAATTTGATTGTCGCAGAACGTTCAGCCATTCCCAAGGAGGAGTCAACCATGCTTAAGAAGAATGTGAGTCGCCGTCAGTTCCTGGCAGGTTCCCTGGCAGCAAGCGGCGCTCTGGCTCTGTCTGCCTGCGTGCCCGCTGCTCCCACGGCAGGTGAGGGTGGGGAGTCGATGGAGGCTTCGACAGAACCCGTCACCGTCCTATTCCACACGCGGCTCGGCACGCACGCCGACTGGCACAAGAGCCGCAAGGACCTGTTCGAAGAGCAGAATCCCGGCATTCTACTCGAAATCGACGAGTTGCCGGGCAATGAAATGTATCCAAAGATTTACGCACTTTCGGCCTCCGGCACGGTGGGTGATGTAGTCTGGACCTATCTCAACAACCCGCCGGAACACAAGGCCAAGGGCGTCTTGATTCCCTTGGACGACATCGTCGCCGCCAAAGACTTCGACCTCTCCGAATTCTGGGATTCCCTGCTCGAAGCCGTCACGCTCAACGGTGAATTGCACGCCATCCCCAACCACGGTCACTACGGCACGACCGCCTACTATCACAACAAAACGCTCATCGAATCATCAGGTGCAGAGAACCCCAACCCTGATTGGACTGTTGATGACTACGTTACAATCGGGCAGGCGGTCACAGCTCCGCCCGAGGTCTGGGGCGTCCGTAGCTTCGGTACAGGCCAGGAGCACATCCCCTCCTACTTGCGGATATTCGGCGGCGATGCCATCAACGAGGAAGGAACACAATCCTTGCTGGGTGAGGAAGAGTCCATCGCCGGTCTGCGCTGGCTCTACGACCTGCAGCACACACATCAGATTGATCCCTGCCAGTGTGGCGACGAGGTTGCCAACAACTATGTCGCTGGCACTGTAGGCATCTTTAACACGACGACAGGATGGATCGGGCGCTTGAACAACATGAAGAACGACGGCGATCTGGATTTTGATTGGGATGCTGTTGTCGGCCCGATTGGACCCACGGGCCTGCGCGGTTCACAAGTCTCGGCCGCTGCCTTTGGCATCACCGGCAACTCACAACATCCCTCGGAAGCCTTCCAGGTCCTGGACTTCTATTCGACCAAAGAGGACGGCATCGAGCATGTCTTCTTCGGCGCTGGCAGCCCAGGTGGCCGCAAGGACGTTTGGGAGAGCGATGAGCTCAACTCCATCCACCCGATCTTCCGCCAGCACCAGGAAATCTATCCGGAAGGCCCGCGCAAGTGGCACCGCCCCGCCAATGCCCGCACTTCTGAGTTTGTCAATACGATGAACAACAATCTGCAGGCAATCTGGACGCAGGCAGTGGAGTTCGAAGAGGGTGTAGAGCAGACCCATCTCCTGGTCCAGGAGGTCTTGGACAAGGATCCGGTCTGACCCTGATTTGAATTCGCTTGGACCGCGGCTCAGGTTCCGGCCTTACCTGAGCCGCGTCCTATCGAGGCTCTTCACTTAATTACGTCACACCTATCAGGAGAGAACTATGAGCAATCAAGTTTCGCGACGTTCATTCTTGCAGGGAGCCCTGGCCGCATCGGCAGTGGCGCTGTCTGCGTGCGTGCCGGCTGCCGCCCCGTCCGGTGACGGGGAAGAGGCCATGGCCTCCGAAGAGCCGATCACGCTCCTCTTCCATACACGCTTGGGTACACATGCCGACTGGCACGTCAGCCGCAAAGAGCTCTTTGAGGAGCAGAACCCGGGCCTGATTATCGAGTTTGACGAACTCCCTGGCAATGAGATGTACCCGAAGATCTACGCCTTGTCGGCCTCAGGAACCGTCGGAGACGTTGTCTGGACTTACCTCAACAACCCGCCGGAACACAAGGCAAAGGGCGTACTGATCCCGCTGGATGACATTGTTGCGGCAAAAGACTTCGACCTGTCTCCCTTCTGGGATTCGTTGATTGCCGCCCTCACGCTGAATGGGGAGCTGCATGCAATCCCCAACCACGGTCACTTCGGTACGACCGCCTATTACATTAACAGGAACCTGATCGAAGAGTCCGGCGCCGAAGTCCCCTCACCTGACTGGACAACCGATGACCTGGTGACAATCGGTCAGGCCATCACCGCTCCCCCTGAAGTTTGGGGCGTCCGGGCGATGGGAGTAGGGCAGGAGCACATTCCCTCCTACCTGCGCATCTTTGGCGGCGACGCGATAAACGAGGAAGGTACGAAGTCGCTGCTGGACCAGGAAGAGTCCATCGCAGGCCTCCAATGGCTCTATGACCTACGATTCACGCACGGCGTCGACCCCTGCCTGTGCAGCAACGAGACCTTCAACAACTACGTCGCAGGCACGGTCGGGGTCTACAACTGGACGACCGGCTTTGTCGGGCGCTGGAACAACCAGAAGGAATCAGGCGATATTGCCTTTGACTGGGACGTACTCGTAGGTCCCGTTGGTCCAACCGGCCTCAGAGGATCGCAGGTTTCTGCTGCTGCTTTTGGCATAACGGGCAACTCCAAGCATCCAGCAGAAGCGTTCCAGATACTCGACTTCTACTCCACGAAGGAGGACGGAATCGAGCACGTATTGTTTGGCGCCGGCAGCCCAGGCGGCCGAGCCGACGTTTGGGACAGCGATGAGCTCTTCGCCGTCCATCCCATATTCCGCCAGCACATTGCTACATATCCCGAAGGACCTCGCAAGTGGCACAGACCGGCCAATGCCCGCACGCTGGAGTTCGTAGACACGCTCAACAACAATCTCCAGGCTGTGTGGACGGAAGTGACCACATTCGACGAGGGAGTGGAGCAGACTCACCTCCTCGTACAGGAAGTCCTGGACAAGGAGTCTCTGGCATAGCCCTGACTTCAAGTTTTTCACGCCGCGGCTCAGGACCTGACGGAGCCTGGGCTGCGGTTTCTTAGCATTGACCTCACCTACCCGTCATATCTCTTGGGAGAGAATACAGATGAAAGACCGCGTATCAAGACGTTCATTCTTGCAAGGCGCCCTCGCAGTTTCCGCCGGCGCACTTGCAGCCTGTGTGGCCCCGGCCGCCCCAGAAGGAGACATGGCCGACGAAGGCGCCGCCATGGAGCCCGTCCACCTGCGCTGGGATACCTTCCGCGGCATTGGCAGCGGCTGGAACGAAGAGCGCATGGAAACCTTTACTGAAATGCATTCCGATGTAACAATCGAGTTGCGACCGCTCGCCGGCTCCGGCCAGCAGGACAATTACGCCAAGATGTACGCTGCACAGGCGGCCGGAGACCTCGGCGAAATCATTGCCTTCGACCCTTCGCACTACCACTTCTGGCGCGCCATCAACAAAGACATCATCATGCCCATCGATGAGTTGGTCGCCGCCGACAGCACCGACCTCGGCCAGTGGTTCGAGCACTTCATGAGCCTGCAGTACTACCAGGGCGCGCTGTACGGTTTCCCCAGCTGGGGCTGGGCAGGCTTCGACACACTGGTACTCAACACGGTCCATGTCGAAGAGGCCGGTCTGGATGTTCCGGATCCGGTCGGCCGAGGCGTGTCGATCGACATGATTCACGAGTGGGCCCACTCATTCTACGTGGAAGGCGAAAGGTTTGGGCTCAACATCAGCCACAATGAGGCGACCGTCGTCGTATTGTGCCGCTTGTTTGGCAGTTCACTGATCAACGAAGAAGGGACCCAGTGTCTCCTCCTCGAAGACGCCAATGCCACCGAAGCCATGCGCTGGGCCTATGACCTCGGCGTCGTTGACCAGGTGCTCCCCGCCCCCGGCGACATCGACAATGCCGGCGGCGCACTTGTTGCCGGCCTTCTGACGATGAACTGGTGCGGCTCCCTTTGCGTTCGCAACTTCAACAACCAGATCGAGGATGAAAGCGTCGCCAAGGCCGGGCAGATCCTCTTCCCGGCACGCGAAGACGGCCGCTTCCCCTCGCAGCTCCGCGGCGGCACCTGGAACCTTCGCACCGGGCAGGATCACGCCGACGTCGGCTACCAGTTCCTCCTGCACATCGCAGGCCACGACGGCAGCCTCGGTTTCAACCTGGTCGGCGGCAACTTTGCCATGGTGCGGCCCGACGTGGTCGATTCGCTCATCGAAGAAGACCCGATCCACGAGTGGTTCATCTCGAGCCTCGAAAACGGCATCCCCGCCCACGCGCCCGCCAACTCGCGCGGCCGCGAGTATACCTCTGCAGTCCAGCAGTGGACCGACCTCCTTCTCGACCCCCACCAGCCGGTCGAGTTCGAGCAAGGCCTGCAGGACCTGAACGACAACATCCAGGCCGTCCTGGATATGGAACCGGCCTGATCTTCAAGGGCAACTGCAGAGCGGTGGGCGGAATATCAGCCTCTGCCCGCCGCTCCCATCTTTCGGAGTAACCTATGGCGACTCTGGCCAACCGCTTGCGATTGTCGAGCTTCTCAGAAATGCTCACGACATCGCGGCAAAGGCGGGAAAACTTCTACGGGTATCTCTTTCTCACCCCTTGGCTACTTGGCTTCTTGGGGCTCTTCCTCGGCCCGGGGCTCTTCTCCCTCTACTTGAGCTTCACCAAGTACGATGTTCTCAGTCCACCCGAATGGCTCGGCCTCGATAACTATGTCAAGATGTTTTTCGATGACCCCCTCTTCTATACGTCACTGGGCCGTACCTTCTACTACGCAGGCGTGGGCGTACCCCTGGGCGTCATTGGTTCCATGTTCCTGGCCATCCTCCTCAACGCCAAACTGCGAGGCCTCGCCACCTATCGCACACTATTCTTCATGCCCTCATTGGTGCCTATTGTTGCCTCGGTCGTCCTCTGGAAATGGCTGCTGCACGCCGACTTCGGCATTATCAACCAGTGGCTGATCGACCTTGGCTGGTCAGATCCGCCAGGTTGGTTCGGAGACCGCCGCTGGGCAATTCCTTCGTTGATTATTATGGGCTTGTGGCAAGGTCTAGGAGGCACGCGCATGATCATTTTTCTCGCCGGCCTCCAAGGCATCCCCGAATCTCTCTACGAGGCAGCCTCGATCGACGGCGCTACTGCGCTTCACAAGCTGCGCCACGTAACGATTCCACTACTGACGCCCACTATCTTTTTCAATATGGTACTTGGCGTCATAGGCGGACTGCAGGTCTTCACCGCGGCATTTGTCGCCACTGAGGGAGGTCCTGGCTTCGCAACGACATTCTACAGCCTGCACCTTTACCGTCACGCCTTCGACTATTGGAATATGGGATACGCTGCCACATTGGCCTGGTTTTTCGCATTCGTAATCGTATCCCTCACCATTTGGCAACTGCGACTCTCACGCCGCTGGGTTTTCTACTACGGGAGCTAAGAGAAGATGGCCGCAACAATCGAACGCCTGCCCAGTACTGATCTCCGCGCCGATGTTTACCGCCGTGGTCGCAATCGCGCCCAGAGGGCAGTCACCTACCTTCTTCTCACCATCGCCGCTCTAATGTTTGCTTTCCCGCTATTCTGGACGGTCTCAAGCTCTCTGCAGACCTGGAAGGAGCTGCGTTCCTTCGAACCCCATCTCTTCCCCGCGGTACCGCAATGGGGAAACTATGCCATGGTATTCAATTCCGTACCCTTCGCACGCTGGATGGCCAATAGCTTCCTGATCACCGCGATCACCATCCCCGGCGTCATCATTACCGGCTCCCTGACCGCATACTCCTTCGCCCGCTTCAACTACATCGGCAAGGAGGTCTGGTTCGTCCTCATGCTTGGCACGATGATGATACCCACCCAGGTTACCCTCATTCCCCAGTATGTTCTCTTCTTCAATCTTAAGCTCATCAACACTTACGTCCCACTTACGATTGGCTCCTGGCTGGGCGGCGGCGCTTTCATGATCTTCCTCCTGCGCCAGTTCATCATGTCGATCCCTAGAGACCTGGACGAAGCCGCGCTCATGGACGGCGCGTCCCCCATCCGCATCCTGTGGGGCGTCCTTCTGCCACTCATGAAGCCCGCACTGACCACAGTTGCCATTTTGCAGTTCCTGGGCGACTGGAACGAATTCTTCGGTCCCTTCATCTACCTCAACAGAGTTGACCTATTCACCGCCGCCGTCGGCCTCCGCTTCTTCCAAAATATTCCTCTTGAAACCAGGGACCCGCGCGATCACCTGCTGATGGCCGCCGCCGCCATCATGACTGTGCCCGTCATCACCCTATTCGCCGCTGCCCAGCGCTACTTCATTCAGGGCGTCGTTCTCAGCGGCCTCAAGATCTGAGCACTTCCTTGTAAGCTATAGCTCTCCGACGTCCTGCCCCCTCACCGAATAGCTTGGGAGATTCCCTGCGCGCGCTTCCGCCTGCAGAAGGGCGTACCTTGCCTTCATTCTTGAGGAGCCTTCGTTCAGTAGCACTGCCCCTGTTGCTTGCCAACGCTCATGATCTTACTTCGGTGGACAGCCAGAGCACTATGTGTCGCGGGGCAACAGGATGAGGAACCTGTGAGAGAGTCCAGAATGGCCTTTGGATGATCGCGATCGTTTCTAGGGACAGAAGGTACAACTGCGAGGGTTCGTGGACGTAGGGAGCGATTCTTGCCGGCCACTCATGGAAGCTGCAAGACTTGCTCCCAAATCACCCAATTCAAGGAAGATGAGAAAGAGCGCCCATTATGGCGGTCTCACCGCGTAGGCAGCGACCCCACCAACAGCTTCAACATTTCCTCCAGCGCAGGCTCGTCGGGGTCTTCAGGGTTCCGATCTGCCAAAGCCGAAGCACCAACAAAACGGTAGATGTCGGCTGCGCCCTCGTGAAACTTCGGGGACATCCCGACGCCTGCCATTGTGGCTGCAATTTCCTCCATTTCGCCTACCCAGCGGCGTGACTTCGGCGGCATACTCGGCAGACCCTGCACGCGCTTAAGCATTGCCTCCTGGCTCATACCCCACTCATCAAACAAGGCATCTCGTATTCCCAGCGCTTCTGCAGCAACCAGGAGGTTCGTGCAAAGCGCGGTCAGTCCCTTGGTCATTCCTGCATAGCACATCTTAATGGCAGAAGCATCGCCAACACAGTCGCTGATCACAGGCACGTCAAGCCCGTATTCTTCGAGCTTAGCCAGATCTCCCGCGTGGACGCCCGACGCGTAGAACCGCGTTGTTCCCTCGCGGCGCGGCGGGGGCCCGATGATCGAGGCATCTACAAACCGGCCTCCGGCTTCGGTAATCGTTTCGCCAATTTGGATTGTCGTCTGCGGCGCGACCGCGTTGCAGTCAGCATAGAGCAGGTCAGCACCAGTCCTCCGAAGGGCTTCCGCCACGGTCTGCGCGGCCGCCCCCGCCTCCGCGGGCACAAGGATGCACAATACGACTTCCGCCTCTCTAACCAGCGAGTCATAGGAATCCACCTCTTCTATCCCTGCTTTGTCGGCCAGACCTCGGGTACGGGCGCTGCGATCCACCAAGTGCGCGATTACCCGCAGACCATGCTCTTTCAACCGCTCGCCTACGGTATGCCCCATGTCTCCAGGGCTCAGAATCCCCACGGTTTTCATTGCAGTACCTACCCTTTCACTTCTTCTTGCGCCCGAGCCAGCAGGGCCTTCATGTAGCCAATCGTATAGGCAGTACCGATACGCTGATCGTCCGCCATCATCGGAATGTGGTCCGGAATCAATACGCCGTCAAAGCCGGTCTGCTCCAGCACTCGCATCGCCTTATACATGTCAAAGTAACCGTCGTCCACGAAAGTCTCGACAAAGTGAGGCAACGGCTGGTCAACGTTACGAAAGTGAATCTTGAAGAGCTTGTTCGCCTGACCGAACTCTAGCAGCGACTCCTCAACCCCCTTGCCCATCAGATTGCCGCCTTCCAACCAGCAACCAATGCAGAAACAGATACCCACGTTGGGGCTGCCGGCGATTTCCATTGCCCTGTAGTAGCCATCGAAACTGCTGAAAATGCACCGGGGAATTCCCCCTAGCTCTGGCTGGGGAGGGTCGTCAGGGTGAATGCCTATCCGGACCCCTTCTTCTTCGGCCACCGGAGCCGCCTGGGAAACAAAGTACCGGAAGTTTTCCCAGATCTCATCTTCGGAGTATTTCCGGCCGTGTGTGAGTGGCAGATGGTAGTAGCGTCCTGCCCAGTGTCCGGCGTCTGCCTTTGCCAGGTCGAACCCACGCGCCGAGGCCCCGCCTCGCGTCAGCTCCCGCTCCGTGCTCCAGATCCCGTTCCCCATGTGCGCGTACGTTGTATAGGGAATCCCGGCTTGGCCCAGTGCTCTCAAATGACTAACGTACTCCTCGATCTTAGCATCTCGATTCTCCAACCCAAGCACAATGGCGTCCTGATTATGCACTTCACGGTTGCCAAACCCGTAGATCTGGACCCCTGCTTTCTCAAACCGTTCTTTGGTCCTGGCATAGTAGTCGTATCCGGCGTGTTCGCCGTCCGTCCAGCAAACTGCCCAGTCCAGACCCATCTGCTTTACAAACTGCAGTTCCTCCTCGCTGGCTTCCGGTGACACCTGAGCCGCGATCTTCATCCCCGGCGGTATTGACATTAGTGACATCGGTAATCTCCCTTCATTTGAGTGCAAATGGGTCGTATATTGTTACGGCTCTTGTGGTCTGGCCATTTTGGTCAAGAGACTGACTAGCGTTGTTTGTATAAGGGGCTCAGTCGGGCCATACTTCAGCTAATACACTACCGCCCCGAAAAGAAACCCACACGCTTCCGCAATCTGGCGATTCCGTTGAAGCGTCCTCCTGCCATTCTATCGCGTCACTCAGCCGGTACAATCTACCCTCCGATTCCACGCTGAAAGGTATAGCCCACTCAGCGGTCGCCCGCATGAAATTGAATGCCCTCCTCGCGTGCCAATTGGAATCGAGGGTGAAGTCATCTTGTGAAGGCGGGGGATAGTAGGTCCCCCCCAAAGGCTGGGGTTGCCTTAGTGCGTCACTCCCCGACAGCCCTCCAATAATCTCGGCCAGCAGGTTTCCCCCTGACTTCGCGCAAAGCGCTTCAGCGCTGGCGCCACGGATTCCATCCCTGAAACGAATCTCTCGCCGCCCCGCAATGTCACCCGTATCGAGGCCCGCGTCCATCCAATGAACCATTACACCCGTCGCCGTTTCCCCATTGCGAAATTGCCAGAAAAGCGGAAACGGCCCCCTGTAGGCGGGCAGTAGCGAAGGATGCACATTCAGAAAACCGTATCGAGGAATCTCCAGTATAGGCGCAGGAATAATGCTGCTCCAGCAGGCCACACTGACTACGTCGAGCGCCAACTCCTTCAACCAGCCTGTAGTCTCCTGATGGCCGACCTTTCCGCATTCATATGCAGGAATGCCTTTTTTTGCGGCGAGTGCCACAGGGCTTCCTGACACGCTGGCCACATGCGAAGCAGAGTTGCCCGTCCAGCCGCTCCTGCTCACACATCTCTTCTCCAGAGCCGTCGTCGCCAAGGTAACGGCCGGGTTCAGTAGCGGTAGTTCGAACTCTTCCCCCTGGGTAGGCAAGGCGGTGCCGGCAGCAGGAAAAACCGCCCGGAGCGGGACATTTTTCGGTCCGGTGAGCAGTACCGCGACCACATTGATACCGCGAGCTAGAAGCCTCTCCAGCACAATGTGGCTGAACTGTCCGGACATTCCCATGAAAAGGGTACGCATTTCCTTTGACACAGACTCGGCTCAGGACGTATAATTGTAGCCACAGTTGACTCTATATTAGGTTGGGAGCAAAAAAATGGCTCACCTGGTACAGTGTGCAAAGATCGGACAGGAACTGCCCGGAATGGAGTCGCCCCCCTATCCGGGCGAGTTGGGCAAGCGGATCTTTGAGAACATCTCGCAATCCGCCTGGGATATGTGGATGCAGTATTCGGTCGTCCTCATAAACCATTACGGCCTCAGCCTCGGCGATCAGCAGTCGCGCGATTTTCTGGCCGAGCAGATGGAAGAGTTCTTCTTCGGTGTTGGCGCCCAGATGCCGGAAGGGTGGACTCCCGAAGGAACTCCAGGCATGGGCAAAGGCGTGCCTGCGGGCAAAGGGGCACCCCGGAAGTAGCGGCGGTCATTACTGTACCAACGCAAACTCCGGGTCGATCTCGAACTGCAGTAACGAGTGTGCTTGTCGCAGCGCATCCTCCACTGCTGCCGGCGACGGTCCCTTGGCAAAAATGAAGCCCAGATAGGCATCGCCCTCAGGCAGGGGAACAAGAGACTGGTTCAACCGTGCAGTAATCTGAACATCCTCGATTCCCGCCACCTCCTTCGCCTCCCCAACGCCGCTCAAGCGGCGCAAAATACCCCCTTCAGGAATCGGAATCATCATCACTCCGCCGGCCTGTGACTCCCGCTCCAGGCTTTCCAGTGGCAGACCGCACGCCTGCCGCAGAATCAGCTCCTCCAGCGAACTGCCGTTGCCGACCTCCATCCCAAACCGCAAGATTCGCGAGCAAAGTCCACCTATCGACCGCCCGGCGACCTCCACAATCCATGGACCCTCGGCATTGATCCGCAGCTCAGCGTGAATGGGTCCCGTCTGCAGGCCCAATCCCCGCGCCGCCGCCTCTGTCGTCTCTGCGATTTGATTCTGCACTTCAGGAGGCAGCCTTGAGGGGGTAACGTATATCGTCTCCTCGAAGTATGGCCCTTCCAGTGGGTCTGGCTTGTCGAACAAGGCCAGACAGTGCAGTCGGTCTCTATCCAAGAGGCCTTCCAAAGCGACCTCTACCCCTGGAATGTAGCCCTCAATCAGAAATGGTTGTTCGCGCCCAATCAGGGCAGTCAGCCTTCTCACCGCGGCAGCCAACTCGCAGCGCAGGTTTGCCCTGATGACACCGCGGCTCCCGTTTAACTCCTCAGGCTTGACCACGCACGGGTACCCGATTTCCTCCTCCGTTCGGGCGATTATCGCTTTCAGGTTGTCACTTGTTTGAAACTCGCGGAATTCGGGTACGGGAGCGCCGCACGCGGCAAGCAACGTCCGCATTTGGAACTTATTACGGGCAGCTTCCGCCGCCATTGGATCGTTGTGGGGTAGTCCCAACTCAGCCGCAACCAACGCCGCCACCCGGGACCCGGAGTCATCCAGCGCCAGGACGGCATCGACACAGACTTCGCCGCTGTCTGCCCTGCCCGAACTGGCCAGCGCTTCGACAATCTTCTCTGCGGCCTTACCAGGGCGGCCAAAATCTGCGCCGAGGGGGACGTTCCATTCTTTAGCCAGCATCCTAGGTAGGTCCACCGCCACTATTGCGTCGATTCCCAGACGCGTCGCAGCGTCGACATAATCCTGCGTCCGGTAACTGTTTGGTGTGGTGAAGAGAAGTGCTTTTTTTGAGGACACGCTAGACTCCGGTTGCGGCCCAGCCCATATCAGGAATCAGAGACTCGATGCAAGCTCCCGCCAGCGCTCCTTCTGACGCGGGGGCAGGCTGTCGAAGGTCGCTCCCGCCATTGCGTCCAAGTTATTGGTCCCGTCGCGTTTCCTACTTCGTCCAAGAGATGCGGCATACTGGACTACAGCCTCCTGTTCTTCTTGGCTGAGCCCCGCCAACAGTGCGCCGGCAGTTGCACCGCTGTGAAGCAGAGCTTCCCGCTCGTCGAATGCGGTGTGGTCCCTGCCAATGCCATCATCGGAAATGACTCGTCTCAAATTGGCTTGGCTTACCTGCTGGAGGAGCTCCGCGAAAACAGATACCACCTGAGGATGCCTGGTTTGCGCCGCCAGCACGGCCGCCCGGCTGAAACAGTAGTCGCCGGCCAGAATCGTTCCGCCAAGCAGGAAACTGTCTATCGAGCCAGTCTGCTCTGGCCTTAGCAAAAGGCGGTGAATGTTCAGTGCGATCTGCAGTAGCTCCAGGGCCGCGGCCAGCGCCACTCTGCGGGACTCATCTTCCACCGAATCTTTCACTGGCGCGGCTGAGGCTAGCACAACGCCGGCCAACACTTGATTCTCCGCCAATTCGCTGCGGACAAACTGCGCCAGCCCAGCCGGAAGATCGGCTACCGCATCTTCAAGCTTCTCTGCAACCAGATTCAGTTCTGCCTGAAGTGCTTCGCCAATCTGTTCAACCATTCGGCATTCCAGCCAACACTAAACTGAAGATCAGAGGAGGTGTACACCCAAATGGGGAACTGACGCGCAGACAATACTTCCCCGGCGGCGTCTCGCTCACAGACCTGAGCTATCAGTCCGATTCATCACCGACGATCTCTCTGTAAATCGTCTCAAGGTCCTCATCGCTATAGAAATGGATGACGAGCCGACCGCTACCATCCGCCCTTCGGTCGAGATTCACCTTCGTGCTGAGCCGGTCTCGAAAACGGTTTTCCCAATAACGCATCTGTGCCTGCAGATGTGAAGGTTGCTCCTCCCTATCCTTCACGGCGGGTTGTTCCTGCCACTGGCGAACAAGCTCTTCGGCCTGCCGCACGTTCAGCTCCCGCGCAACAATCTGGTCGAGTGCCCTACATTTTTCTTCATCGCTGTCGAGGCCGAGGAGGGCGCGCGCGTGGCCGGCACTGATCATCCGATCATTCAGTGCTGCCTGGACCTCGGTAGGCAGGCCCAAGAGGCGTACTGCGTTGGCCACCGCCGACCGACTCTTTCCCACACGATACGCAACCTGCGCCTGGGTCAGGCTGAACTGGTCAATCAACATGCTGAAGGCAGCGGCCTCCTCCAAAGGGCTCAGATCGTCGCGCTGCAGATTCTCGACCAAGGCCAGCTCCAGCAACTGTTGCGATGTCGCCTCGCGCACGACCGCTGGCAAGACCGACAGCCCAGCCTGGCGCGCCGCCCGCCAGCGCCTCTCTCCTGCAATGAGCCAATAGCGATGCGGCTGATCAGGACGCTCGGCGACGATAACAGGCTGAATGACTCCGTGTTCGCGGATCGACGTAACCAGCTCTACCAGACTTGCTGGCTCAAAGCGCGTACGCGGCTGGTGGGGATTCGGCTCTATTTCCCCGATAGGAACTTCGCTGATTCCCCCATCGCTCTCCGGATCGACCTGCTCATCGGTCCCGACGTCGTCGTGCGTGTCTGACCTTCCGAGCAACGCGCCCAACCCGCGGCCAAGTCCGTGCCTTCGGCGGGGGTTCAAATGGTCTGAACCTGATTCTCTGCTCATCTCTAAGCCACCGTGGAACCCGGAGACCCTGCGCCTGGCAGACCTGCGGGGGCCGCCCCGACCTTAGTTGGAAAACGAGTCATGAATTCAGCGGCTAGTTCACCGTATGCAAGCGCGCCAGCGCTGTCTGGCGCGTAGCTTAGTATTGTCAGGCCGTGACTTGGCGCTTCACTGAGGCGAACCGAGCGGGGTATCAGCGTATCGAACGTCTCCAAGGGGAAGTGTTCCCGAACGTCTTCGACCACCTGCGTACTGAGATTCGTTCGCACGTCCGACATTGTCAATAGCACGCCGGCGACCTTCAATCGGCCATTCAGGACCTTTCGCACCTGATGAATGGTGCTCAGCAACTGGCTCAATCCCTCCAGGGCCAAGTACTCACACTGGACGGGTATGATAATTCCATCTGCGGCAGTCAAACCGTTTATCGTGATCAGGCCCAGGCTAGGAGGGTCATCAATGAACACGTAGTCGTAGTCGCAGTGTAGAGGCTGCAAGGCCTTGGAAAGGAGCTGTTCGCGGGCCATCCTCGCAGCCATTTCAACTTCGGCGCCGGCCAGATCGAGGTTTGCGGGCACCAGGCTCAGGCCGGGCAACGTCGTTTCCGTAACAGCATCCTGGACGGGCCTATTCTCAATCAGGACATCGTAGAGGCTTGTTCCTGGCTTCCTGGGGTCGATACCCAGGCTTGTCGTAGCATTCGCCTGGGGATCACTGTCAACGAGAAGAACACGGCAACCTTCGCCTGCCAAGTAGGCGGAGAGATTCACGGCAGTGGTTGTCTTTCCCACGCCGCCCTTTTGGTTGGCGATCGCGAATATCTGAGCTGTCATCGCGCTCTCAACTGCAGATAGTCGCCGGCACTTGTGTGGGCCATCTCGTCTATGGGTTCCTTACAGGCTAGGCAGCGGAATGCCGCCAAGGATGCCGGGCCATGTAGTCCAAGACTTGCTTGTGGCTGGGAATTCCTGTCACGCCCTGACCTTCAACGCCGAAAGAGGCTGCTACATTTGCGTAGCGGGCCGCGTCGAGCGGGTCGCCGGATTCATCGAGCCGCAGCAGAAATGCAGTCGCAAAGATGTCACCGGCGCCGGTTGGATCTTGTTCGTTCGCCGGGCGAGGAGGAATCGGGACAATTTCAACCTCTGACTCAGGCTTGCGATTGTAAATCGTGCTCCCGTCACGGTACTCAGTAAGTACCACGAGCGGCACGTACTTGAGGAACTCCTCCACCTGACTCAAGTCGCCGTCAATGTCCTCAATCGACAGAATGAGCGCGTCGAGATGGGGCAGGACTTCCGCCATATCCGTCCACGGTGTAGGGAATACCCTGCCGTCTTCGTCCCACCGGCGCATCCAGCCCTGGGGCACGGCTGCCACAAGCGTGTCGGAGTCAAAAGTAGTAGCCACCTCAGCGTGTACCTCGTTCACAAGAGGGCCCAGTAGAGCGATATGGGGTGCCCTCAGTTGCGGGGGAATGTCCACGGCAGCGATAGGCGGCGAAGGTGTGTAGCAATACTGGACGCGGCCGTCTGGTGAGTAGAGATTCGCGAATGTCGTCGTTTTCTCGCAAGGCAATACGTGAAGGTCGGCCACCTCCTGCAAATCAGAGAGATCAATGTCATCACCTGCTCGAGTCAGAACTGCCGACCGGCGACCAAGTCGCGCAGCCGTAACCGCCGCAAAACTGACTGTCCCCCCCAGCACATAGTCGGTCGCGGACGGATCTGCAATCGCGATGTCTCGCGTTACAGTTCCTATCGCCAGCAAATCGATCGACATGGACAGTTTGTGACCAGTTTGCGACTGGTGGACCTGACTTCGGTGGACTGCAGTCGACCGAAGCCTGGTCGCTCAGGTAAGAGACCGCCCCTGAGTAACTGCGCCACGATGCAACAGTTATAAGGCGAACCGAGGGTTGGCCTCAGTCACTTAAGCAAGATCTGTACCTTGCGCCGCGTGTCCTCTCCGGTGCTTGAGGTATAGACGTGCTCGTGGTCGCGTAACGCAATGTGGACGAGGCGGCGTTCACTTGCCGGCATCGGTTCCAATGAAGCAGGTCTCCCTGAGGCGACGACTTGCTCAGCAAGACGGTGGGCCAATTGGCTGAGCTGCTCAGCTCTTCTCTGCTTGTACCCGCCAATGTCGACAACGATGTTTTTCCAACGATGAATCTCCTGGTTGACCATGAGCCTGATAAGGTACTGCATGCTCGCCAGAGTCTCGCCGTTGCGACCGATGAGGACGCCCGATTCCTCGCCGACAACATTGAGGCAGAGTGCCCGGTCACTGTCCTCCGGATTGTCCTGCCAGGAAACCTCGATTTCGGCTTCGATGCCCAGATGCACCAACATCTGGTTCAGCAGATCGAACGCGAGGTCCTCCAGTTCCGCGTCGCCTTCATCCACTTCAACATTTGCGGCAGAATGCGAGTCAGCAGCCAAGATCGGGGCGACGTCGGCTTCGACTGGCCCAGGGTCCTCCTCTGTCGTTGACTCGAGATCGCCAGGGGTCTCGTATTCAGGCGCTGTCTCGGTTACGCCCGTAGTAAGTTCTGAAACAGTACTGGCTGCCTCGGCCTTAGCTGCCAAAGGCAAATCCTCAACTCTGCGAGTCAGACGAACGTGTGCATCGGAGGCGCCGATTCCCAGGATCCCGCGACTCCCCTCGTCGATCACTTCGATTTCGATCTCATCCCGGGAAACCCCTAGTTGGCGCAATCCCTCATTGACGGCCGCCTCTACGGTCTTTGCCCTGTACTCGTAGCTCTGACCTTCATTCATCTTATCTTCTCTTTCGATTGCGCCGGTTCCGTCGACGATGAGGCGTCCTCTTGCGTTGGGGTTCCTTTACTTCCGCAGCCGGGGCAACTGTCGAACCTCCGTCAGAAGATCCAGCACCGGCCGTGGCCGTCAAGGCCTGCGGTGCCGCCGGGGCGATCGCGTTATTTACACCACTCACGTAGTTGGCGATGTATGTTTGTCCCAACTGCAACAGGTTGCTCGTCACCCAGTACAACGACAGACCTGCCGGCACCTGCAATGTGAAGAAGCCGAACATCAAGGTCATGATCGTCGTCATCTGCTTCATCATTCCGGCCTGACCTTCGCTGCCGGTCGGCGTGGTCGCCGTCGTCATCCTCTGCATGTAGACCTGGCTGATCATGAGCAAGGCCGGTAATACAAGGTAGGCCAGCAGAAGCAGATACTCGCCCTCATTGAACTTTTCGGGGATCCAGGCAAGCCCGCGCGTGAATTCTGGAAATCCAAGATCGGGAATCCAGAAGAAGCGAGCATCCGTCAAGGCAGGACCCAGCGCCACCAGAGCCGAATACAGCCCAAACAGGACCGGCATCTGTACGACCATTGGCAAGCAGCCGCTTAGTGGGTTAACGCCTGCCTCCCGATATAGCTTCATTTGCTCCTGCGCCATCTTGTCGCGGTTCTTGCCGTACTTCTTTTGGAGCTCCTGAAGTTGAGGCTGCAGGTTCTTCTGCGCCTGCATACTCCTTATCTGGATCATCGTCAAGGGGAACGTGATCATCTTGATTATTATCGTGAACAGGATGATCGCGAAGCCCCAGCTGTAGGGGATATCCCAGTTTACCAGGCTTGTATTCAGCCAGATCAGAGACTTTGCCAGAGGGAAAACGATGACGACCTGCCACCACCCATCTGCCTCTGCCGTGTTCCAGTCCACCACACCTTCGCGCGGTACGCCGCAACCGCCAAGTAGAAGCGCCGCCGATACCAGGATCAACAGCCAGAGAATCCTTCTGCGATTCACAGTATTTCTCCTAATCGCCGCACCAAACACAGGCGCGGGCAGGGCCGGCCAATTTTACGACCATTTCTGCATTGGTCGTTGTGCGACCTCGAATTGTCCGACCGCATCACCTGTATTGAGTCATCCTTATCATTCTGTGACCCTCTGCCGAATTGTATCAAAGCAACAGGCCTGCAACCCGGCAAGCCGCCTTTCATCGCTCGACATGGGGTAACCTAAAATGAGTGCGACGAAAACAGGTGAGTTTGGCAATACTTGTCAAGGAACAGGGTCAAAACCTCCGGGATTCCATGGATGGCAACGACAGATGCGCCGCAAACCCATCCACGCCCCTTGAGCCGCCCCGTATCGCTCCACCGCCTCATAGGTGTACTGTGAGCAAGTCGGAAAGAAGCGGCAGTTGCTTCCCATGAGAGGGGAGATGCCTCGCTGATAGAGACTGATCAGAAGCAGCAAGACAGCGCGCACGACTCAGCCCTCCCAGGCCCTAGCCTCGTTTCGGCCCAGTTCAGAGACCAGGAGCGCTGAACGTGCAAAGAGTCGTGAAAAGGCGTCGTCAATCTGACGGTACGTAGCCTTTCGAATCGGAGTTCGGGCAATCACGACACAGTCCCAACCAGGTTGAATCTGGTCCATGTGCAACCGCACCGATTCTCGCATCCGCCTCTTCACGCGGTTTCGCAGGACCGCGTTACCAATCCGGCGGCTCACGGAAAAACCGAAACGGCTATAAGGAAGGCGATTCTCGAGAATGCACAACACAGCAAGACGGCTACTATACGATCTGCCTCTACGGCGAATCTCCTGGAACCGGTTGTTGTCCCGTACTCGGAAGCGTCGTCTCACGCCGCTCAAGGCCCGAAAGATTCAGCAAACACACAATTGCTGGCTGAAAGCGAAGCCATGTGAGTGAGCGAGCTTCGCACTTCGTTGAGAATGTCCCACACCTTTCTTCTCATCCACTCTCGTACACACGATGCGCTGCCGGCCACAAAGCAGTTTTGGGGCGCGCTGTCAGAATGTTCTCTTACGCGTTGAAAGCTGGACTGAAAGTTCTGTCCTCCGCTTAAGTCGGCGGCGTTTCAACACATTGCGTCCGCCGGGCTTACTCATTCGTTTGCGAAAGCCGTGTGTGCGCAACCGCTTGCGAACCTTCGGTTGCCAGGTTCGTTTCGGCATCTCTTCCCTCTCCAAATTAACAATTCAGAATGACTACCAATAGTCAATTATACGCGGAATTCACTGTGACTGTCAAATCTTGCGCCATTTTCGTTACTCCGCGTTTTCGCTATCTTTTTCCTACCTCGCGATGGTTCCCTTCCCGTTACACTCATCCCTAGTCGAGCGATGCGTGAAGTTCA
Source organism: Caldilineaceae bacterium (assembly GCA_034428435.1). Taxonomy (GTDB): domain Bacteria; phylum Chloroflexota; class Anaerolineae; order Caldilineales; family Caldilineaceae; genus Bin5. Next base: position 56,243 of record DAOUHY010000113.1, read on the forward strand.
GCTAGTTGCATTGAGTGCCAGTCTTCCTTTCCCCTATTCACTCCTCTACTCAATCAATTGCCCCGGATTCGGGCCACTGGCCGCTGCAGATGCAGGTGGCCGGCCATTTGGACTTCCTCTGGGCCTCCGCAACACGCCTCACGTGCTAGAGAGCCGTCTTGGAGAGATAGATCGTTTGAAGCCAGCGACCAGTTTCTCACGTCTCATACTGAGCTTGACCCCTATGCCACCCATTCGTCAACCATCCATGAACTCAGGATTTCAAGAAAGACTGGAATGGGACTACTCGCATGAAGTGCTTTTCACTGCCCGCAGCAGTGATCAAACTGCGCGCACACCGGTAGCTGCTCAATTGCTTCCCGAATTGCATTTCACCTCTCAGAAAGCACGTCGGCCTGGCTACAGCCAACCCTGAAATCTCACCCACCCGATTCTGAGCGATGTGAATGAAACAGGGGGGAGTGAGCAGGCGTAGCCCAAGTAACGTTATGCCAGGCCGGAAAGATCAGTTCTTCGGAAAGTGTCCCAAAACACTATCTCACCAGATCTCAGAATGCAGAGCGCTCACCCGACGCCGCCTTCTTCAATTGAACGGTTCGCGAGCCCTCATTGGAATTCAAAGGCAGCCTTTTTCGCTGAATTATACCGTATGATATAGTACTAGACAGTCGTCTGATCACTGTTGGGCGGTGAGGATTCCGTCAAACCGGTGCGGCCTCCGGGCATTTGGCGTTGCAAATGAATTGTAGCTTATTTTGAATTCCGAATCTGAAAACGCTTCTGCATCTTCGGACGGCAGCCCAAATCCGACCGAAGAAAGTAGGGCGGGTCCAGGTCCGATCGACTTGGCGCGGGAAGAGTTGTCTTCCCTGCAAATGCTCGAAGAATCGGCGGCACAGTTGGCCGCGCTGCGTCAACGCGCCGAGTTTCTCCTTGAGCAGATGGCCGCCAGCACGGACACTGCCGCAACCCGCGACTCTCAAGAAGGCACCGCGTCGGCGCCATCAGAAGAAGCCGAGGACCAGCAAGAACCGGTTTTGCATTCCGACCAGACAGTGCACCCAGGACCGGAAAGCGCCCCGACGCCTGACCAGATTCGAAACGACGAGGCGGTGCCGGATGCATCCGTCCCAGGTTCGGGCACGTCCGGCTCCCCTGGTCCCGCCGCGGAATCGCGCCAGTGGTCCCAACCCTCTGTCCAGCAAAATACAGAACCCACCTCTGAAACATTGTCCAGTCAAGGTATCCTTGACCAGTCTCTCCGCAAAGTCAATCAGTCCGGCGGGGAAGACCTGCCCCATACACAGTCGGGCGAGGGTCCAGCGGGCCAGACACAGCCTCAAGGGCCCCAGTTTCCAATTCAAAGTATTGGGCCGCAACCCGAATCGCTTCTGGACAATCCCGTAACGGTAGCGCCTCCGCCCGAATGGCTACAATTCCATGTGGCGCCCGAATCTCTCTCTTCCGACGCGCAACTGATTGAAGAAGAAATCACCGGCCTCTACGAAGCAATCGAACGGTTTCGGGAAACGCGGCGCGAAAACACAGGCCATGCCCTGTCCCTTTTACGTGAGGCCAGGGAGATCATAGCCGGCCAGCCCCACCGTATCGAGCGAGCCCAGTATAATATTCAACAGGCCAGACAGATTATCGAACGCGCCAGGTCCAGTCGCAGTCGCTCACGAGGCATCGCGCTGCGCACATTCGGGCTCCTCATTCTCTGGTTGGCCGCCTTGGGCGGACTTGGCGCCGCCCTCTATCTCTATCCGCTCGATGTCAATGAAATAATCCTAGTGATCTCATCCAGCACAGGGTGGAATACATCACACTACTATTCACTGCTGTGGACGGTGGCAAGCGGCGGAATTGGCGGCTGGCTGGGCACCATTTCATTCCTCTTTGAGCGAATGCGAGTGCATGAGGAGTTCGACCGCCAATACATTTTGCGCTCAATGATTCAACCGCTGATGGGCGTTGTTCTCGGGCTGATCTGCTACGGCTTGCTGGCCGTCCTCTTCACCTCCCTTAATGCCACCATAATCGGACACCCCGTCACCGCTTACCTGCCTGCTGCCGTGGCCCTTCCTGTCGGGCTCTGGCAAGTGTACGTCTACGCCGCAATCTTTCGCATCACACTACTTCTCACCTTTCAGCGCCGTCGCCGTTGGTGATTCCCGAAGGCAGGACGGTCTCCAACCTCGCTCTCCTGTCGCACTTGTTGCGGCGAAGGTAAACCCCATCTTTGAATCGGTTGCCGTGGGAAGGACCGCGCCCTTGGCGGCCGCGCCGCACCGGGGTTACAATTCCCTTGGTTTAGAAGGAACATATGAGCCACACTGTCCAGAGGGACATCCCGTGTCAGTCGAGAAGAGCCTAGTTGAAGTAATCATATTCATCCCCATCCGCCGTTCATTCAGGCAAAATGACGTCCCGCCGCCAGGCAGTGGCTTGGGTGGCGTCGATGGAGATGGCGCACTGAATCTCTCCCTCAATCTTCAAGGGCCGGAATCGGTTCACCAGCGTACCGGCGGTGCGGCGCGTTTCCAGACCTTCCACTATCACCTGCCTCCCAACCTGATAGGTCAGGTCGAGCCGGGCCACCTGGTATGGGCCCCCTTTGGCCCGCAGGAAGTTCAGGGAATCGTTGTAGGGCCCGCGACCTCGTCTCCCGTCGAGACCAAAGCGATCGTTCGACTCGCCCGTCCGCAACCCATCCTGAACCCGGCCCAGCTGACCATGGCATTCTGGATTGCTGACTACTACGCGGCGCCAATCTCGGAAGCCGTGAAGCTCTTCCTGACGCCTGGCCTGCTCAGCAGGAGCGGCGCGGCTACCAGAGTCCGTGCCAAACTGGAGGAACAGATAGAACTGCTGATCGATCCAAAGTCTGTTCGCAAAAGTCTGTTCAAAATTGGACGGACGAGGAAACAGGATCAGATCCTGGCGGTACTACTGGATGCACCGTCGTTCAAATTGACCTTGGATGAACTGAGAGTTGCCTGTGAATTTCCGCCGGAAGACTTTATTCATTTTTTGGAGAAAAAGGGGCTAGTACGCGTTTCAGACGACTGCGTGACCCTAGCGCATTCGCGTTCGGCCACAGAAGATGCCATCCTGAGGATGCGGGGTACGTCAAGATACGAGCCGGTCTTGAGGTCCCTTGCTGAGGCCACAACTCCCGTCTGGAAGACCGACCTTTACAAGACGGTAGATACCGATCTTGCAATGTTGCGCAAATTGAGAGACGCCGGACTGATCCGGCTCGAACAGAAGGTGCGTTACCGGGACCCGCTCGGCGGCCGCATCTATCCCCGGACAGAACCCCCCAAACTGACCGACCAACAGCAGAATGTCTGGGATGTGATCAGCAGGACCTGCTTCCCCTCTACGCCAGACGAACCCTTGAATCGGTGCTCGGAGGCGGAAGGGCTTGTGAAGGCATCTCTTCGGAGTGGGAGCTTCCTTCTCCACGGTGCAACTGGCAGCGGCAAGACCGAAATCTACCTGCGCGCAATCGCCGAAACACTGTCACGCAATCGACAGGCCATCGTCCTCGTACCTGAAATTGCACTCACACCACAGACGGTTGCCCGCTTCGCCGGCCGCTTTCCAGATCGGGTCTCGGTTGTTCACTCCGGGTTGAACGCAAGCCAGCGCTACGATGTCTGGCGGAGGGCACGGGACGGCCAGATCGATGTCATCATCGGCGCCCGCAGCGCTCTTTTCTCTCCCTTGCCCCGCCTTGGTCTCATCGTGGTAGACGAAGAACACGAGTCCACTTACAAACAGGACACTGACGAGTGGGGCAGCTTTACCGTCTTCTACGATGTAAGAACAGTTGCAATCCAACTGGCAGAGGCAACCGGCAGCGCCCTTATCTTCGGAACTGCCACGCCATCTTTGGACTCCTACCATGCAGCGCAACAGGACAGACTGCAGCTGCTTGAAATGCCCGACAGGGTTGTGGGCCACGGCGAACTGGATAATGCCCGTCCTGAGGAAAAGGCTGGACCACCTGCATACGCCGCATTGCCTCCCGTCGAAATCGTCGACATGCGCCAGGAGTTGCGCGCCGGCAACCGCAGCATCTTCAGCCGCAGTCTTCAGTCTGAGCTGCACGCAGTTCTCGACGCTGGGGAACAAGCCATCCTCTTCCTGAACCGCCGCGGCACGCACTCATTTGTAATGTGCCGCGACTGCGGATTTGTCGCCGAATGTACCCGTTGCGAAACGCCCCTAACATTCCACGAACGCGCTGCACAGCTCATCTGTCACCGCTGCAACCGTCGCGAGCCTATTCCCGAACACTGCCCGGCCTGCCGGAGTCATCGCATTCGCTACTTTGGCACCGGAACCCAGCGCATCGAAGAGCTGGTCAGTCAAATCGCCCCGCGCGCACGCCTCCTGCGCTGGGACCGCGATACAACCGGTCGCAAGGACAGCCACGAACAGATCCTCGATCGATTCGCCTCCCACGAGGCCGACGTACTCATCGGCACACAGATGATCGCCAAAGGGCTGGACCTGCCGCTCGTCACTCTGGTCGGCGTCGTCGCCGCAGACGTAGGCCTCTATCTGCCGGACTTCCGCGGCCCGGAACGTACTTTCCAGCTACTGACTCAAGTGGCAGGCCGCGCCGGCCGCAGCCGCAGAGGTGGTCGCGTCATTTTCCAGAGCTACACGCCCCAGCATTACGCGCTGCAAGCGGCCGCCGGTCACGATTACCACGCCTTTTACCAGCGGGAAATGGAATTCCGACGCGAGCAGCACTACCCACCAGTCAGCAGGCTGGCCCGGTTGATCTTCTGGCACAAGAAACTTGAAACCGTCGAAGGTCAGACTAACCGGATGATGAGGAACTTAGAACAACGCGCCGAGGAGTTGGGTATCTGGGGCGAAGGTGTCGACCTGCTGGGCCCTGCCCCCGCACCTTATGCGCGCTACCGTGGCTACTATCGGTGGCAGATCATTGTTCGGGCGGCCGATCCCTCGGCATTTCTGCAAGGCATCGACATTCCTTTCGGCTGGCGCATCGACATCGATCCGGTTTCGATGATGTAACCAGGACACCGCTGCGAGGAGAACCGGTGCATCTACAGCTTGCTTAACACTCGCCGGAAATTCCGTCCCGGCGCAATCTTGCCCAGTATGCGCTCTCCGCTGGCGCCCGTACACGCGGGCACATTGCCCGCTTCGCCTTGAATGGCCAGCCACGCCAGCAGGGCAAAGCCCAGAGCCTCCTTCGACTCCTCGTCGCCCGGGAGCCCAGGCAGTTCGCCATAGCGCACAACTGCAACGTGTCGCCGGCACCTCTGGGCCAATTGCGCCTGCAACCTTTCCAGAAGCACCGGGTTGCGTGCACCGCCCCCGCAGACAACTACGTCAGCCACCGGCGCGGGGGCAAACCGACGATAGCTCTCGGCAATCGAAGCCGCCGTCAGCTCCGTCACGGTCGCGACAAAATCTGCGTTCGAAAGCCCCGCGTCGGCAGCCTCCAGGCGGTACTGTTCGGCCATGGCATGGCTAAATAGCTCCCGACCTGTCGACTTGGGAGGAGGCTGAAGGAAATAGGGATGAACAAGCCAGCCTTCAACCAAACTATCGTTGCAACTGCCCCTTGCGGCCAACCCGCCTTCCTTATCGAACTGCAGCGCACCGTCGGTTGCCTGGCCCGCTGCCCAGTCGATCAGCACATTGCCCGGTCCTGTATCGAAGGCCAGGATGCCTCCGGAACGCCCCTCCGGCGGCAGAAAAGTCACATTGCCGATGCCGCCAATGTTCTGAACAGCCCGGCACCCCGTCGAACCAGCCATTGGCCGCAGAAAGAACCGGTCGAAGACCGGTATGAGCGGCGCCCCCTGTCCTCCCGCCGCAATGTCAGCCACGCGAAAATCGGCCACCGTAGTGAGCCCGGTTCTCTCGGCGATCACCGCCGCCTCCCCAATCTGAAGAGTCGACTGAACCGTGCCGTCTTCTTCGACCTCGTGCCAGACAGTCTGCCCGTGCGAACCGACCAGATCGATTTCCTCTATGTTTAGTCCACTTCTTTCGACAACGTGTAGCGCAGCCTCGGCGAACCGCTCTCCAAGCAAGAAACCCGCCCGGCTCACAGTGCGCGCTTCGCCCTGCCCAGCTATCAGAAGCGCAATAGCCTCACGCTCCTCTTGGCGCCAAGGAACGCTCTCAAATGCAATCTGACGCATCCGGGGACTGTCAGCCGTTCCCGAGATTGCAGCCAGGACCGCGTCGATACCGTCAGCGGATGTGCCGCTCATGAGTCCAATGACTTTCATCGCAGGCGCAGTAGCGTTCATGCTCATAGGGGAGAACTTCCGGTCCTGAATGTCGGGTTACCCATTTCTGCCCCTGGTCCGACTGAGCTTAGCCCACTTCCGATAGGGACGGAACCCGCATTTGCCGTAAAAGTCGAGTAACGTAGTCCAGTCGATTACGCACCCGTTGACTCCGCTGTTGTGCAACCGCCTCAGCCCGGCATCCAGCAGATAGATGCCCAACCCCTGCCCTCGCAGATGCGCGCTTATCCCGATCCAACCAAGCTGTCCCCACGGGCGCGGCAGCTGGTACGGGAAGTAGCGGTCAATCGGATTGACCGAGTCCTCGAACGTAAGCCGGCAAGATCCCTGCACGCCCTCTTCCGTCCAGAGAAGCATAAAGTCCGAAATTCGTCCGCCCTCCTCCAGAAACCTCTCCGCCTGCCAGTGCCACCTTTCCGGAAACTCACTGGCCAGAAAGCCCAGCACATCTCCCTCTTGGCCCGGCTGACCCGGCCGCGCCGCCGCCTGCACGTGGTCGAGTAACGGCGGCGGATTGTAGTCGCTGAGAGATCGCGCCATGTCCCAGGTGAAAGGCTCATCTTCATAGTCGAAGCCACATTCCAAGAAAAAGGCCTCGGCATCGGACCCGGCTGGCACGCCAGGCACAAGGTGACGCGGACCCCCGCCCACTTTCACAAGGCCGGAGGCAGAACGATTCTCCTTTGCGTCCAGCCAGTTCTCAGCCCAAACCAGCAGACTCCTGCCGATCCCCTTCCTGTGGTAGATTGGTGCCACTGCGATCGCCTCTATCCAGCCGGTAACTTCAGTACGCATCGCCGGTGGCGCGCCGGGATGAGCGCTGCACAGCACGAAACCGGCGGGCCGGCCTTGCACGAACGCGATGCGGCCCGCCCGTTCGACGCCCGCATCCTTTGCGAAACTGTACTTCAGGAATCTCTCAGTGAGGGGAATGCTGCTATTGGCGGCCTCGTTCCAGACCGCCACCGTCCACCGCAGGTGCTCGGCATTCTGCGCATCGAACGCGATCTGCTTGGGCTCTGCCGCCGCTGACGATTCTGCCATCCGACGCGTTACCCGTTCAACTCAGTGCCTGCGCCGTGCGCCAGCGCTTTGGCGTAGACCACGCGGGCAACCGCTACATCCTGCGCTGCCAGGCCAACCGACTTGAAAAATGTTATCTCGTCGTTGTTTTCGCGTCCGGGTCTGTCCCCGGCAATTATCGCTCCGATCTCGGCGTGAATCTGGCTGGCATCGTACACACCGTCCTCGATCGGCCGGATCAGATCGCCAGCCTCGGCCAGACATGCGCTCATCTGATCGACCACAACCTTGGCCCTTTGCACTGCGCTGGCGTCCACTTCACTTGCGTAGGGAAGGTGCGAACCAATTCCGGAAATGTGCACACCGGGTCGCAACAGGCTGCCATCGAAGAGTGGTTCGTGCGTGCTTGTTGCCGTGACAAGAATATCGGCCTCTTCAACGGCCATTTTGACATCGACGGTGGCCTGGGCCGAGACGTTGAACATCTGCTCCAGCTTAAGTGCGAGCGCCTCCGCATTCGCCGCCGTCCGCGACAGGACAAAAACGCTCTCGATGGCCCGCTCGCACAGCGCCGCCTCCACCTGGTACGGGGCCTGCACGCCGCTGCCGAAGATGGTGAGCGTCCGCGCGTCCTCCTTCGCCAAATAGCGCGCCGCAACGCCCCCGGACGCCCCGGTCCGCATCGCCGTCAGATATCCGGCATCCATCAGGGCCAGCAACGCCCCGGTCCTGCCGTCGAAGAGCACTACGTTCCCCTGAATTGCTGGCAGCCCTCGCCGCGTCGGGTTCGTTCCGTAGAAGGAGATCAGCTTTGCCCCTAGCGCATCCATCTCGCCGCCCAAGTAGGCAGGCATGGACATCAAGCTCCCCTCATGCCTGGAAACTGATATATTGGCGCGCACAGGCAATTCCGCCTCGCCCTCGTATATCAGTTGGAAGGCTTGTCCCACCGCTTCGATGGCAGAAGGCATATCCAGGAGTTTCTCAACGTCGTTTCGTGTCAACCAGAGTGGCATGGTATTTGTTTGTAGGTGGAGGTAGGGTTTGTCAGAAGCGGAAATAGAATAGCACAGCGGATCCTGCAAAGACAATTGTCGACGGAGCAGGAAGGATGTACAATCAGCAACTTAAGAGTCGAAGCTGGCTGCTACCAACCGGGTCACCCCCTCCAGGAGGATTCCCATGCCCACCGAGCTCATCGCCCCCGCCCGAGAGGAAGTCGCATTCCGTGAATATGAAAGCCCTCCCCTAAGTCCGAACCAGATTCGCGTGCGCAGTCGCTTTGGTGCGGCCAAACACGGTTCGGAAATGGCCATGTTCCAAGGCTATGCAGGCCATCGCGGCAACTACGACGGCGATCTCCACTTGTTCACGCAGGAAAGCCAGATGGTCAAATACCCGGGCGGACTGGGAAACATGTGCGTTGGCGAGGTCATCGAAGTAGGCAAAGCAGTGCAGGACATCAGTCTCGGGGAAACTGTTTTTGCCCACGGCTCCTTCCGCCAGGAACACGTTTGGCCCGCCAAACACGCCCGCCAACTGCCCGACGGCGTTCCGTGGCAGGCCGCAGTCTGCCTCGACCCGGCCGATTTCGCGCTCGGCGCTGTCCGCGACGGCCACATCCGCCTTGGTGACGCGGTCGCAGTCTTCGGAATGGGCGCGATTGGGCTTTTTGTCGTCCAACTGGCCAAATTGGCCGGGGCCTATCCGGTAATCGCCGTCGATCCCATCTCCTTGCGCCGCGACGTGGCGGAGGAGTGCGGCGCAGACATCGTTATGGACCCGACCTCGTGCGACGCCGGGCTCGAAATCAAGCTCGCAACCGACAGACGCGGGGCGGACGTTTGCGTAGACTACAGCGGCCACTACAACGCATTGCAGGCCGCCCTGCGCGGCGTTGCGTACCTCGGCACGGTTGTCGCCGGCGCCTGGCCCGGCAGCTATCCCGCCGGCCTCGACCTGGGCGCTGAAGCCCACTTCAACCGGCCAACCATCGTCTTCTCGCGCGCTTGCAGCGAACCCAATCCCGAATACCCCAACTGGGACGAAAACCGCCTCTTTTCGGTGGTGTGGCGCCTTCTCTGCGACGGCAGCCTCAAGTCGGAACCCGTCGTCCAGCCCGTCGTTCCATTCGACGACCTGCTGGAAGAATATCCCAAGATCGCGAATGCACCGGAGGAAAATGTAAAGTTGGGCGTAGCATTTTGATTGGGTAGCTGCATCGAAAGCGGCGGGGCGTGGTTTCCCCGCCGCACGACTCCTACCACTTTGCCGCGGCGGGCTTGCCCGACCCGCGGCCTTCGCCCGTCATACCAGATTGTCTTCGATATAGTCCCAATTGATCTGGTAACCCATGCCCGGTTCCTGCGGCAAGTGGACATATCCCTCGCTGTCCATTCTGTCGCCGATGTCCTTCAGGTAGGGCGGCGGCGTATTGCAGTCTATTCCCGGCGCCAGCAGCCCGCGTTCGTAGTATTCACAGGTGTCCTCGCTCGTAGAACCCAGGATCTGCAGGTTCGCGAAACCGCTCATGTGGATTTCGCATTTGACGCCGAACGCCTCCGCGACCGCAACCATCTTGCGCACTCCAGTGATTCCACCGCGCAGCACGTCGATCCTCGTCATGTCCGAGGCGCCTCGCAAAATCCAGTCGGCGCGCGTGTACAGGCTCCCGGCGGCGATCTCAGGCGATAGGATTGGAATATCCAACTCCCGGCACAGCTTTATGTAGGGCTGCACCCTATACTCGTTCATTGGGTGCTCGTACCAGTAGTAGCCCAGCTCCTCCAGCACGCGCCCCACTTTGTACGCCTCCTCATAGGTCCGGTAGGTACCCCATGGGTCGTAGCTCAGCACCATGTCGTCACCGACGGCGGCCCGCACGGCCCGGCACACCTCTATGTCCTTCTCAATGTGCGACGGCCGGCCTGGCACTGCCTGGTGCGTCACCGGATTCCAGAAATAGTAGGGGTGGATTTTGTAGTGCGTATACCCCTCCTCCTTGCAAGCTACTGCATGTGCAGCATAATCCTCCACGCTCCCCACATTTGGAAAGGTGCTCGCGTACGCCTTCACTTTGTCCCGGCAGCCGCCCAGCAGCTTGTATAGCGGCAGGCCCATCGTCCTCGCCTGGAGATCCCACAGGGCGCAGTCAAGCGCGCTGAGCAGATGCTCAGGGACGTTCGCCACCCACATCCAGTGCCAGAAACGCTCACGGTCATAGGGGTCCTCCCCCACAACCATATTCTTGAGCCGCCCTTCCATCTGCGCCCGGTCTTCCGGCGTCAACCCGTCGGCGTCGCCATGTCCATGCCCGCCAAAATAGTAGCCTTCTGCGCCCTCATCGGTAATCACCTTCATCAGCGTCTGCGTTACCTCACGCGGAAAGCTATACCTGCCCTGATGAAACTGCTCACGCACGACCCGAAACGGAACCACCTGTATGTCTACTATCTTCATCGTCCCTCAACCTTCCTCTCATATATGTTCGGACCATCAGTTTGACCAGCAATGCGGCCATTATCTCGCATTCGCTTTCACTTATTGCTCGCCGTTCGGATACAGTTCCTCCAATAGCGTCCCCAACTCCTCTCTCGTCAGCGGGTTAATCGATGCAGCAGGCGCCCTGACAACCGCCGTCCGAATCACGCCGCGATGGACGAGAATCTCCTTATGGACGCCGTGAAACAGGCCCGCGCCCTGGGCACTGAGGCGGGCTATCGGAACGAGTAGCTTGTTAAACGTCTCCCACGCGCCCGCCTCATCCCCTGCCTGCACCCGGTTCCATATATCTACAAATGCCTCGGGCTGGGTACAGAACGGCATTGTCCCAACCGAGCCGCGGCGCATCTCTTCGATAAAGTAACCGCCCCCGGCGCCGCCGAAAACCGTCAGCACATCACCCGCTTCGGCCGACATGGCCGCCACCTTCTCCACCACGGGGAAACTCTCTACTTTGATATACTGGACCCATTCACACTCCTCGGCCAGGCGCCTTGCCAAGCCAGCAGAAATCGGCGACGCGGCCACGTCCTGGATGAAGATCGGCAAGGGAACAGCATCCGAGATGGCACGGTAGTAGGACACAATCTCGTTCGGCCCTGCCGGAAAGAAGGACGGCGGGAGCACCATCAGCGCGTCGGCGCCGTTCTCATGCGCCATACGGCTGTAATGAACTGCCAGGTCTGTCCCATTCGCCCCTGTGTTGATTACCACCGGAACACGGCCAGCGACCTGGTCCACGACGACACGGGTCATCCAAGCTCGTTCCGCCTCCGTCAGTTTATAGACCTCACTTCCCAGCGCAACACCCAACCCATGAACACCGGCATCCAAATTGAAGTCGATCAACCGGCGCAGGCTTTCTTCGTCGATCTGCGAATCCTCATTAAAGGGCGTGACCAGGATCGGATACACGCCCTGCATATTGCTGGTGGGCATATATTCTCCTCTCGCAGCTTTGGCTGGCGTCTGCTTTCCTCAGCATATTGCCGTTACTCCGCCAGAAAAGCAAGCGTGCACCCGCTTCAGCCGACTTACCTCAGCTCAGTCGCGCCCGCGTGCGAGTGCGCCCACTTTCCCTAACCTATTGCCAGCTTTTGCCTTCGGGTGCATTCCAGATTTGGGGTGGGAGCAGTCTGGCGGGGCATCAGTGCCAGCGGTGGCTGGCGTTGTCTACCGTCTTTGGGCGAGATGCAGTGCAGGCGCCAGTCCCGGCCGTACGGTGCAGTCCGTAAGTTGGGGCGGGTGCGAGGGCAGGCACAAGGCCGGCACCTACGGGAATCTGATAGGACTGGCGGGACGTGGTCTGGCTGGACACCTTCGATTAGGCACCTGTCACCAATATCGACACCCGGTCGATGAGGCATGTTGTAGGAGAGGGGGCGTTGCGGGGGCGGAGCCCCCGCACAAGGGAGGGCCGAATAGGCCCGACCGCCCAGAACTGCAGTAACTGCAGTAGTCAGTAGTTAGTAGTCAGTGGTCTGAGGAGGGTTTTGCTTACAATAGAGTTGTAGGCATACTGGACTGTGCTCCATTGCTACCCGAGGTAAAGGAGATTTCGCCCCCATTTTTGGGATGCACCCGACTGATGGGCGGATTTGACTTTGTCGTCTTTGTTCAGTACTATTGAGCCTTGTTGGATACCTGCAGGAATGAAGAGGCCGCGTAGCGTGTGCGGCCTGACTGGCAATCAGACGTGCAACCGATGAGAAACACGGATTTACTGTCCCTGTTGACCTGCATAAAGAGCAAGAAGCGGAATCCAGACTGACCTGTCTGTTGTTTGCGCCTGCTCAGACGATGCAACCGTAGCGACCGGCCAATCCAGACAGGGTGGGCCGGTTTTTTGTTGCCAGAAAAATCGCCGGGAGTGCGAGTATGAGTCTTGAACAGTTCTCCATAATCGAATCGACTCTGCGTGAGGGTGAGCAGTTTGCCAACGCATTTTTCGACAGCGGGCAAAAGGACGAGATAGCACGCCTGCTGGACGCCTTTGGCGTCGAGTACCTGGAGTTGACGTCGCCGGCAGCCAGTCCGCAGAGTCGCGCCGATTGTACGCGCATCGCCGGGTTGGGGCTGAGTGCAAAGCTGCTTACACACACTCGTTGCCACCTGGACGATGCCAGGCTGGCGGTGGACACAGGGGTTGACGGTATTGATGTCCTCTTTGGGACCAGCAGCTATCTGCGTGAGTTTTCGCATGGTAAGTCTATCCGCGAGATCATCGACAGCGCGGTGCAGGTTATCGAATTCATCAAGAGCCAGGGATTGGAGGTTCGGTTCAGCAGCGAGGACTCATTCCGCAGCGACCTTGTCGATCTATTGACTGTTTACCGCGAGGTGGACCAGATCGGCGTGAACAGAGTTGGGATCGCCGACACGGTGGGAATTGCCACGCCTTTGCAGGTTCACGACCTGGTGCGGACGTTGCGGGGGGTTGTTTCCTGCGATATCGAATTTCACGGTCACAACGACACGGGCTGCGCAATCGCCAATTCATATTGCGCGCTGGCGGCGGGGGCGACCCACGTGGACACGTCGGTGCTGGGGATCGGGGAGCGCAACGGGATCACGCCGCTGGGGGGCCTTGTGGCGCGCATGTACGCGCTCGACCCGGAGCAGATTCGCAGCAAGTATAATCTGCCGATGCTGCGCGAGGTTGAGAACTTTGTGGCAGAGATTGTGGGGGTCGACGTACCGTTTAACAACTACATTACGGGTTACACGGCGTTCACGCATAAGGCGGGGATTCATGCCAAGGCAATCCTGAACAACCCCGACACGTACGAGATTCTGGACCCAGAGGATTTCGGGTTGACGCGCTATCTGCACATTGCGCACCGACTTACCGGCTGGAACGCGGTCAAACAGAGGGCTGAGCAGCTGCAGCTGGACCTGACCGATCCGCAGGTGAAAGAGGTTACGGCGCACATCAAGGAGGAGGCAGACCAGCGTAAGTTGAGCCTGGACGATGTTGACGTTTTGCTGCGCGAGTACCACAGCCGGGCAGTGACGGTACCTTCGCCGCCTGTGTAAGGGGACTGGAGATGGGCAAGCATTCGACTTCCCGAGAAACGGTGGGCCAGGCGGATTCCGGCCTTAACGAAGCTCAGACATTTGCACAGAAGGCGTTGGCGCGGGCTGCCGGGTGTGAGACCGTAGAAGTCGGGGAGGTCGTGGACGTGTGCCCTGACGTCGTGTTGAGCCACGACAACACGGCTGCTATCCGGGAGATATGGCAACAGTTCGGTCTGGAACAGGTAGTGATCCCGGAGAAGCTGGCGATCACGCTGGACCATGCCGTTCCTGCACCGACGACTCGACACGCGCAGAATCACGCCGAGATTAGAGAGTTTGTGCAGGAGCAGGGCATTCGCCACTTTTTTGAGGTGGGGAGGGGGATTTGCCACCAGGTGCTGAGTGAGGAGGCGCTGGTTCTGCCGGGGCAGACGATCCTGGGCGCGGACAGTCATACGCCGCACTTCGGCTGGCTGGGGGCGTTCGGCGCCGGCATCGGGCGCAGTGAGGTCGCTGCTCTGTGGGCGACGGGGGAACTGTGGCTGCGGGTGCCAGAGTCGATCAAGATCGTGCTGGAAGGCGAACTGCCGAAGGGCGTTACGGCGAAGGATTTCGCCCTGCGCATCATTGGAGATTGGGGTGCGGACGGCGGGCTGTACGCTTCTGTGGAATTCAGCGGCAGCGGCATGGAAGCCCTGAGTGTTGATTCACGCATGGCACTTGCCAACATGATGGCAGAGTTCGGCGCAAAGGCTTCTTACGTACCGCCGGACGGAAAGACAGTGGCCTACCTGAAGGAAGCTCTGCTGCGACGCAGGGCCAGAGAGGGCGGTGCAGAAAGCAGGGATGACCGGCTACAGGAGATCGGGGAGATGGTCGTCTTCCCTGACGAGGATGCCGCGTACAGGGACACTTATTGCTACAGCTCAGAAGATTTGGAGCCGACGGTAGCCTGCCCGCACACAGTGGACAATGTGGCGCCGCTTTCGGCGGTGGCGGGGACGGCGGTGCAACAGGCTTTCATCGGGACATGCACAAACGGGCGACTCGAGGACATTGCCGAGGCTGCTGAGATTGTGCAGGGACGCCAAGTGGCTGTGGGGACCCGATTGCTGGTCATTCCCGCGTCCAGCCTGGTTTTGCAGGAGGCGATGCGGCAGGGCTATATCCAGGCGCTTGTTGCTGCGGGCGCCGCTATCGGTACGCCCGGCTGCGGTCCTTGCATGGGCAATCATATGGGGGTGCCGGCGACGGGGGAAGTTACCATTGCAAGCGCTAACCGCAATTTTCGCGGTCGCATGGGTACGACGGAAGCCGAAATCTATCTGGCGAGTCCGGCGGTGGTGGCGGCGTCTGCGGTTGCGGGCAGGATTGCCGATCCGAGGGACATTTTGTAAGTAGAGCCAGGGTGAGAAAGAGCGTCTCTCAGGGGGAGGCTCCAGAATGGGCCGCTTGTCGTATCGCGTCGGCTGGAGGAAACAGGTGATTCGGGGCAGGGCCTGGAAGTACGGGGACAACGTCAATACTGATGTGCTGTTTCCGGGCAAGTATACGTATACGGCCAAAGGACGGGAAGAGATTGCCAGTCATGCGCTGGAGGACCTGGATCCTGATTTCGCGTCCAACGTGGGCGTAGGGGACGTCATCGTAGGCGGCCGCAATTTTGGTTGCGGGTCCAGCCGTGAGCAGGCGGCGACATGCCTGGTGTACAACGGGGTCAGCGCGGTGATTGCGGAGAGCTTTGCGCGGATTTTCTATCGCAACGCCATCAATAACGGCTTGCTTGCAATCGTCTGCCCTGAGGCCGCGCAAGCGATCCAAGGGCAGGAATACGTCTCGGTCGACCTGGAAGGGAGGGTGATCGAGTGCGCCTCCGGCCGGTTTGCGTTCCCGCCACTGAGCGCCACCGTGCAGGAGATTCTGGAGGCAGGGGGCCTGGTCGAACAGGTTAAGCGGAGACTTGCGTCGGCGCGTTCGGCTTCCTGAGCCAGTTCGAGGGAATTCTCAGGATCGGAAGCGTAATGTTGGCAATGCAGTTGACAAAGTTAGCAAAGTTTCTGCATTTCGTTCAACGGCTGCGGTGGCGACTGGCTAGACCAACGACTGTGGGCGTGAGGCTGCTGGCGGTCAAGGAAGGAGAGGTTCTACTCGTCAAGCACACCTATCTAGGCGGTTGGTATCTTCCCGGAGGCGGTGTGCAGCCAGGAGAGACCTTGGGAGATGCCATCGCACGGGAGGCTGCCGAGGAGGCCGGTGTTGAACTGCAGGAGCTACGGCTTTTCGGCGTTTACAGCAGTTTTCTTGAAGGGAAGAGCGACCATATTGTCGTCTTTGTGTGCGAGGCGTTTACCTGGAGAGAGGTGAGTAACCGGGAAATCGAGAGCGTCGACTGTTTCGCTCTTGGCGAACTGCCTGAGGGAACCTCCCCCGGCACGCGCAGGCGAATCGCAGAGTATGCGGCGGGCGAGAAGGCCGTTTCGGCGCCCTGGTAAGCAATCATGAGTTGGAACTCATTTCAGTCAGAGGAATCAAAACCACATCAGGAGAAGTAGCATGGCAGTTCAAACCGTTACCGCCGTGGCCGAATGTCCGGAGTGCTTCGGCGAGGTCGAACTCAACGACGTGATGGAGAACGAAATCGTCCAGTGCGGCGAGTGCGGGGTGGACCTGGAGGTTATCGGGCTTGACCCCGTAGCGCTGGATATGGCGCCCGAAGAGGATGAGGACTGGGGAGAATAGGACCGATGCGAGTTGGCATCCTTTACAGCCGCGTGCGCGCCGAGGAGAAGCTGCTGTTCGAGGAGTTTACACAGAGGGGCGCCGAGTTCGACTTGTTAGACGATCGCAAGCTGATCTTTGACATTTCCGGCGGGTCGGATTCGACGTGTTACGAAGACTACGATGTGATCGTCGAACGCTGCATCCATCACGGGCGGGCGCTGGTCAGCCTGCGTATTCTTAACGATCGCGGCATTCCGACGGTAAACTCTGTGCAGGTAGCGGACGTGTGCGGCGACAAGCTGCAGACGACGAGCGCGTTGACGGCGGCCGGCATTCCATCGCCACGAACGAAGGTGGCCTTCACTGCCGAGAGCGCGCTGGAGGCGATGGAAGAGCTGGGTTATCCCGTCGTGATGAAACCTTCGATCGGATCGTGGGGGCGCTTATTGAGCAAGATCAACGACCGTGAGGCCGCGGAGACAGTCCTGGAGCACAAGGAAGTGCTGGGAACTTACCATCACAGCATCTTCTACATCCAGGAATATATTGCAAAGCCGGGACGCGATATTCGCGCATTCACCGTTGGCAGTGAAACGATCTGCGCGATATACCGAGATTCGACCCACTGGATAACGAACACGGCGCGCGGCGGTCAGGCCTCGGCCTGTCCGGTAACGCCGGAATTGAATGACCTGTGTGTGCAGGCCGCTAGGGCGGTCGGGGGCGGATGCGTTGCCATCGACGTTTTGGAGGACCCTGATCGCGGACTTCTGGTGAACGAAGTGAACTACACCATGGAGTTTCGAAACAGTGTGCTGCCTACCGGGGTCAACATTCCGGGCCGCATCGCCGATTTTGCCCTGCAGGTTGGGCGCGAGGGCTGGGAAGCGGCAAACGGTTGATTTTGGGACGGAGAAATAAACCACTCCCAAAAAGTGAGCAGCGAGGACGCGGTGAAAGCAAGTCCAAGTAGCAGGATCAAAGTCTCGATTCTTGGCGCAAGCGGCTACGCCGGAGGCGAGTTGCTGCGTCTGCTGTTGGACCATCCGCACGTCGACATAGAGCAGGTAACAAGCGAACGCAATGCAGGTTCATTCGTCCACTTTACTCATCCCAACTTGCGCGGGCGCACGAGGCTGAAATTCGTTAGCGCTACCGAGCTGGGGCCTTGTGACCTGCTTGTACTTGGCCTGCCCCACGGCGGCGCTATGGGCCGTATCGATGAATTCGCGGAGGTGGCCGATCGTATCATCGACCTCAGTGCCGACTTCAGGCTGCGGAATGCGCAAGCCTACGTGGACTGGTACGGCAAGGAGCACAGCGCGCCCGACTGGCTTGGAAGGTTCGTGTACGGGCTACCGGAACTGTTCCGCAAGCAGATATGCGGCGCGCGCTATGTTAGTGGTGTAGGCTGCAATGCTACAGCCAGCGTTCTGGCCGTGTGGCCGCTCTTCGCTGCTGGGCTGGCCGACCCAGAGCGGGACCTGATCTGCGAGGTGAAGGTTGGAAGCAGCGAAGGGGGCAACCGTGCAGGAGACGCGACGCACCACCCGGAGCGGGCGCGGGCGATGCGCAGTTTCGCACCCACCGGTCACCGCCACACTTCAGAGGTATTGCAAGCGCTGGCGGAGGCAGACGCCGAAGACTACGCAGCGGTGGCCGCTCATATGAGCGCGACGGCGGTCGATAATGTACGGGGTGTCCTAGCTACGGCGCACGTGTTTGTCAAGGCCGGTGTCAGCGAGCGCGACCTGTGGCGGGCGTACCGCCAGACGTACCGGGATGAACCGTTTGTGCGCATCGTTAAGGAGAAGACCGGCATCTATCGTTACCCGGAGCCGAAGATCCTGAGCGGGAGTAACTACGCGGACGTTGGGTTCGAACTGGATGAGCGGACGGGGCGTGTGGTTGCGCTTTGCGCCATTGACAATCTGGTCAAGGGGGCGGCAGGAAGCGCCCTGCAGAGCATAAATCTGATGTGCGGCTGGGACGAGGCTACGGGACTAGGATTCGCAGGTTTGCATCCGGTGTAGCCTGTACGAATTCAGGGGGAAATACGGGTCGGACATTCGGATAGGCGGAGAAGTATCTGCCTCGTTTGCGGCAGGCTGGCGGCAGAAGAATAGAGGTACGCGCGATCATGGCGGAGTTGAAGTCGGTCGTCTCCTTCCTGTGGACGCCTAGTCGGCGACGGCTCTCGCTTTCCCTTGACGGAAGTGCCGAGGCCGCGTTGCGTAGCCTTGAGGATGCGCTGAATTCGAGCGAGGAGGTCAGCGGGCGGGTCGCAGGGCGAGCGCTACAGATCAGACGTCAGCCGACAAAGTCGGCTGTCAAGGGCATATTCTCGACGTATCTTTATGCTGTCGTCCGTGAAGATGGAGAGAACTGCCGCATAGTGGGTCACTTCCAGTGGCATCCGGTCGGGCGCATGTATGCTGCCGCCTGGATGGTGCTAAGCGCCCTGATACCACTGGCGTTCCTGGTTGCCGGGGCCTTGCGGGGTTCACCGGAAAGCACTGCTCGCGACGCGCTGCCCTACTTGTTTCCCGTGCTACTGCCCTTGCTCCTTGTTGGATTGCTTTACGTGCAGCGCCGGCGCGAATTGCCCGACGAACAGGCGATACGCCACTGGATAGAAGGATTGAAAGTTGGCTGGCGAGAGGTCGAAACGAAGGCCATTGCTTCCACTAACATAGAGTCCTCAGGCTGAACCGCCAGGGACGAAACAGGAGAAGATCCATGTCAACTGTCACCCACCTAGAAATGGCGGAACTGGAACAGAATCTAGACGAGATCCGGCGTTCGCCCAAGAGCGAGGGCAAGCTGGCCCTGATCGTGAGGCGGCCCAGATCCGGGGAACGGGAGGTCGTCGAAGCCGGCGAACTTTCGATCGCAAAGGGGATTGTCGGAGACAACTGGAGCACGCGCACACCTGACGTTCCACTGGATCCAGAACGCCAGCTTACAATTATGAATTCCCGCGTTGCCGGATTGCTGGCGCAGGACGAAGACCGCTGGGAGCTCTTTGGAGATCAACTCTACATCGACCTTGAACTGAGCGAGGCGAACCTGCCTGTGGGCACGCGGCTTGCAATGGGTGGGGCTGTCATCGAAGTTACGCCGGTCGACCATACAGGGTGCAAGAAGTTCGCGGAGCGCTTCGGTGTAGATGCGGTCAAGTTCGTAAGCACTGCGGTTGGCAAGGAGATGCGGTTACGGGGCATGTATGCAAAGGTAGTTCAGCCCGGCGCGATCAGGGCAGGTGACAGGGTTCGGAAGCTGTGAGAGCATGCACCTGCTGCTATCCTTTCGAATTCCACTGGGATGGAGCCTCTTTCCATGCCACGCACGGACTGCGCCGCGCGGCAGCGGCAGCAGAGTCAGCGCTGCGTCAGCTGTAGTTTGAACCGAATCTGCCGGTCAACACGGCGGGTTTTCCCGTTGCCAAGCCTGTATCTTAGTCTCAAATCGTAAGTGCCAAGCCATGTACTGTGTGCGGTATGTCTGGGCGGAACGTACCGTCAGTATTTCGGTAGCGGGCTCTCGATGGTCATAGCTGTGAACGTTGGGCCTATATGGGAGTTGCTCTGTCTGCGCTAGCTCACACTCTGAGCGAGCCACGACGCTGGGGGAGGCGCGGGTCGCCGCGGGACGCCAATTTCGTATTGCCCTCACACTCGCTGCGGCGCGAGGTTGTAGGACCGGGGGCGTTGCGGGGGCGGAGCCCCCGCACAAGGGAGGGCCGAAGGCTCAGAAATTCAGGGGCCAGGGGTTGGGGGCCAGGGGTTAGTGAAAGCGGCGGTTGAAAGAGGAGAGGTGGGAAGAGGAGTGAGAAGAGTGAAGACTTCGCTCGCCTCGTCCGGCGTCGCGTTCTGAATAGGGCTTAGGAGATGCGTCACGTCGTTTTTTGCGGGGGCCGCCGAAGCCTTCTGCCTGTCACAGGTGATTCAACTCGATTCGCCTTTCTCCGAGCAGGTTTTTCCCACCAGATTCATTGAAACCACCGGGCGACGAGAAGCAATGGGACCCGGCGAGGCGCGCTGGTAATAGCGCCATTACAAGTGAATATGATACACTGGTGTAGCCGACCACCCTTACTAAACCGGATTTGAAGAATGGCTACCCTTTCCGAGAACTTGGCGAGACTTTCCAGCTCAAGCCAGAATCGCCACTTCTTGTTGCGTGCTCTTAAGCGCCTTCGACGTTACTGGCGTTTGACGGTCGCGGCGTACGTTGCCCTGCTCGGCACCACTGCGATTCTTCTTGTGACGCCTCAGTTCATTCGCTGGATTGTCGACCAGGGAATTCGCCAGAACGACCTTCAACTCTTGACCTGGTCGGTCCTGGCGCTGCTGGGGCTCACAGCGTTGCGCGGTCTGCTCACATTCATTTCCAGCCTGTTTGCAGAAACGGCCTCACAGGGCGTGTCCTACGACCTTCGCCGCGAACTGCACGCCAAGCTCACTGAACTCTCATTTGCCTACCACGACCGGACCGAATCGGGGCAACTGCTGTCGCGATCGATGCAGGACGTGGAAAGGCTGCGCATGCTCACCGGCCGGTCGTTCCTGGGGCTGGCGAACGGTGTCGTTCTGCTCATCGGTTCGGCTGTTGCGCTTGTTGTCATGAACCCCATATTGGCGGTTTTGGCCATGCTGACGATGCCGATCCTAGCACACCGCGCCATGAGTTTCGGCGCGCTATACCGGCCCTTGTCAATGGAGATACAGCAACAACTGGCCGTCCTGACGACCAGGCTGGAACAGAATCTACGCGGCGCGCGCATTGTCAAGGCTTTTGCCCAGGAGGATGCCGAGATCGACCGGTTCGAGACCGAGAATGAGAAGTGGTTTGGCCTGGCGGCCGCGACTGCCCGGCTCACAGCGTTGAACATCCCAATGTTGGACCTGATAGCCAATCTAGCCACCGTGATTATCATCTGGCTGGGGGGATATCTGGTTATTCGGGGGTCACTGACTCTGGGGGAACTTGTGGCCTTCATCACCTACCTAGCGCAGTTGACGTCTCCGATCAGAAGGCTTGGGTTCCTGATACCTTCCATTGCAATGGCCGGCGCCTCAGCCGAGCGTGTATTCGAAATCCTGGACGAAGAGACGCAGGTCAAGGAGGCGGTTGACGCCATGCCTCTCGGGCCGATCCGCGGCCAGCTTCGATTCGAGAATGTTTCTTTCAGCTACGCCAAACCCCACAATGTGCTGCGCGAAGTTTCATTTGAAATTGAACCGGGCCAGATTCTTGCTCTGCTCGGCCCGACGGGATCGGGAAAGTCATCGATCATAAACATGATTCCGCGCTTTTATGACCCGACAGAAGGGCGTATATTGTTAGACGGCCACGATATTCGCGGCGCAACGCTGAACTCACTGCGAGACCAGATTGGAATCGTTTTACAGGAGTCCACTCTTTTTGCTACCACCATCCGCGAGAACATTGCCTTTGGGCGGCCCGACGCCAGTGACGAGGAGGTGTTCGAAGCTGCTGAAGCGGCACAGGCCCACGAGTTCATTGAGAGTTTTCCGGACGGCTACGACACGAAGGTAGGGGAGCGCGGCGCTACGTTGTCCGGCGGACAGAGACAGCGCGTAGCCATCGCCCGGACTCTACTTACCGACCCGCGCATTCTCATCCTCGACGACGCCACTTCAAGCGTGGACACACAGACCGAGCACCTGATCCAGAAGGCTCTGTCAAATCTGATGAAGGGGCGTACATCGGTCATCATAGCCCAGCGTCTCAGCACAGTACGCCAGGCCGATCAGATTCTAATGTTGGAAAAGGGTCGAATCGCGGCGGCCGGCAAACATGCGGAGCTTTTCGAAAGGTCGGAACTGTATCGCAAGATCTACGAGGAGCAGTTGGAGAAAGTCGAGTTGTAAGGCTTAGTGTCGTAGCCACACTACAGAATGCGGTAAACATCAAAGATGTCTATTTCTATTGGATCAGCTGGACGCAGCGGCGGACCCCAGAGCCTCTTGCGAAATATGGCAAAAGAGGCCGAAGGCAAGGCCTTTGATGGTCAGGTCGTGGGCAGATTGCTGACCTACCTGCGGCCTCACCGACCGAAAATGCTGGCCGCCTTTGCGTTAATGCTTATTGTCACCGGTACGACTCTGGGCATTCCCCTCCTGCTAAAAGTGGCGATCGATCGTTACATTGCCACCAAAGATCTGGGCGGACTGGCGCAGATATCGATTGTCATGGCGGTCCTGTTTCTGATGTTGTTTGGCGCAGCGTCAGGCCAGCGGTTTCTTTTGTCGTGGGTTGGGCAAAGGGTGTTATCTACTCTGCGCGGGCAGCTCATGCGCCACTTGCAGGCCCTTTCTCTGGGGTATCACAGCCGCCATATCGTAGGCGTGACGATTTCGCGGGTCATTGGGGATGTGGCGGTGATCAACGAGCTGCTGTCGCAGGGATTGATCACGCTCATCGGCGATATTCTGGTCCTGGTCGGGATCATCGTCGTGATGTTAGTCCTGAGTCCTTCGCTCGCGCTGCTCACATTCTGTACCATTCCACTGATGCTGGTGGCCACCTACTTATTTTCGAGGAAGGCCAAAGTAGCATTCAGGCAGACGAGACAGAGCGTGGCGGGCGTTGTGGGTACGCTCGCCGAGCACCTGGCGGGGATGCGGGTCATACAGGCTTTCGCGCAGGAAGAGGCGATGCGCGATCGCTTTGACGACGCCAACAGAGCAAACCGCGTTGCCTATGTCGATGCGATGTCGCTCTCCTTCATTTTTCTGCCTACGGTAGAGTTTCTGGCAGTGCTGGCAACTGCGATTGTGCTGTGGTTCGGAGGCCGGGCCGTGGCGCAGGGGGCCGTGGAAATCGGCGTTCTGGTGGCCTTCCTGGCCTACGTGACCCGCTTTTTTCAGCCAATTCAAGAGCTGAGTCAGTTGTACACGACGATGCAGTCGGCGATGGCCGGCGGCGAACGCGTGCTGGAACTTCTGGACGCCACGCCGGAAGTGGCCGATCCTCCCGACGGCAAGGAGATGCCCACGATTGAAGGTCGGATTGAGTTGCGCCGCGTTCACTTTTCATATGGCAGCGATGTGCCTGTCCTGCATAACGTAAATCTGACAATCGAGAAGGGGCAGACAATCGCCCTGGTCGGACCAACCGGCGCGGGTAAGTCGACCATTGCCAACCTGGTGGCCCGGTTCTATGACGTCAGCAAGGGAAAGGTGCTGATCGACGATATTGACGTGCGAACGGTGATGCAGCAGTCGCTGCGACGGCAGACCGGCATTGTGTCGCAGGAGCCGTTTCTGTTTGCAGGAACCGTGCTCGACAACATTCGCTTCGGCCTGCCGGATATCGAAGCCAGGGCCGTAGAAAAGGCGGCCATGCAGGCCAATGCGCACGAGTTTATCGCGGACCTGCCAAACGGCTACGAGACGGCAATCCTTGAGGGTGGAGCCAACCTTTCCATGGGCCAAAGGCAGCTGATTTGTATTGCCAGGGCTGTCCTGGCCGATCCTCGAATCCTCATTCTGGATGAAGCCACCGCCAGCGTGGATACTGCCACCGAAGCACTGATACAGGAGGCGCTCGACCGGCTGCTTGGCAGTCGTACTGCGATCGTCATCGCCCACCGGCTGAGCACGATTCGGAAAGCCGACCTAATCTGCGCGATGAACGAAGGTGAAATTGTCGGCAGAGGAACTCATGACGAGTTGCTGGAAGAGGGGGGCCTCTACGCTACTTTGTACCGACGTCAGTTCATGGAAGAGTGATGACGTGCGCAAGAGTATAGGGCCCTTCGCCCGCCCTACAGGTCGAACCTCCGTCTGAGACCACTCTGAAAACCCCAGATTCTCCAATTTGATAGAGAGCGCACTCCCAATGTCTTCGCAACCAAATGTTCTATTCCTCATCGCCGACGACCACCGCGCTTCGGCGATCGGGGCTTATGGGGATGCCACCGTAATGACACCGGCGCTGGACCAGCTTTGCGCAGATGGGGCATCCTTCCGCCGGAACTGCCACATGGGCGGTTTGAGTGGGGCAGTCTGTGTGCCGACTCGGGCCTGCATTCACACTGGGGCGCATGTGTTTCGCGCCTCAGTCGGCAACGATCTGAATGACCGCGATACTCTGAATGCGCTGGATCCCGGACATACTTATCTGGCCGAACTGTTTCGCCAGAACGGGTATACGACTTTCGCCACAGGGAAATGGCACAATGATGCCGCCAGTTTTGCGCGTTCCTTCGGCGAGGCAGAAAGTGTGTTTTTCGGCGGCATGGACAGTCATTTCGCGGTCCCCGTTCAGGATTTCGACCCGACCGGCGCCTACGACAAGAGCCGACAGCGGATAGGCGACCAGTTTTCGACCGACCTGTTCGGAGATGCCGCAATTCGCTTTATTGAGCGGCAGGACGGGAGCCGCCCTTTCTTTTTGTACTGTGCATTCACCGCGCCCCACGATCCGCGTACTCCGCCGCAGGATTGGGCCGGGGTTTACAGGCCCGAAGCGATGCCCTTGCCCGCCAACTTCGCTGGGATACATCCGTTTGACAACGGGGAGATGTGGGTACGCGATGAGAAGCTGGCCGAGTTCCCGCGTACCGCGGAGGACACGCGGCGGCATATTGCCGAGTATTACGGCATGATCTCCGATATGGACGAGAAAATCGGTGAGATGCTGGACACACTGGCCCGCAAGGGGTTGGAGGAAGATACGATCGTCGTTTACACCGCCGATCACGGGTTGTCCGTCGGCCAGCACGGTCTTTTGGGAAAGCAGAATCTATATGATCACAGTGTGCGTGTGCCACTGATTCTGCGCGGGCCCGGCGTGCCTTGCGGGAAGCAGATAGACGCGCTCAGCCACACGTATGATGTTTATCCGACTCTTTGTGAGCTTGCGGGGCTGGAAATTCCTGCAAGTGCGGATGCGAAATCGCTCGCGCCGCTGATGGCGGGGACTGCTGAGGAAACTCGACCTTACCTGCATTCAGTCTACAAGCATGTGCAGCGGATGACACAGGACCGGGAGTGGAAACTGATCACTTACCAACGTGATGGAGACCAAGGCAGTGATCGAACTCAGCTCTTTCACCTGGCTTCCGACCCCTGGGAGCTGAATGATCTTTCGGAAGACGCGTCTGTCGCGACTGAGAGGGCGAGGCTAGAGGAGGAGCTGGCGCGCTGGCAAGAGAAGACGGGGGATCCCGTGCTCACGGCATAGAGTCCGTTGGGATCCCGTTGCTTCCTTGCGGCATGCGCCCAGTTGACATGACGAGCCGGTAACCACTTTCAAGTACTCTCTCTTGCACTGCAGGTCGGATCCTGTAACAGAAGCAGACCGGAACGACTTCACCGTCCAGATGTGAGCCAGCACGGGCCACCAACCTGGAGAAACGGTCCAAGTCCCGCATTGTCAGGTTGAACTTCGCCTCTCCTACGATCCAAAGAGTTGTGTCTGGTCGGGACGGGTCATACGCTTTGCCAAAGGCGTCGATCTCCTCATCTTCTCCATCCCTGGTCTGCCAAACTCGTCTCAACTCCTCGACCTTCCAGCCCAACTCACGATGCAACGCGCCCTCGATCACGATTGCGGCAACGTCTTCCAGGTCGCCGCCAAACTGTTTATTCAAACGGTCCAATTCCCGGGCCAAACTCTGGATAGCGGTTTCGGTTCGTCGTATTACATCTCCCAATTCTTCAACTCCTTGCTCCATCCGCTTTTGCGCCTCTGCCAGCGCCTCGACGTCTTGCTCAGTGCGCTGTTGCGTTTCTGCCTAATCGCGACGATCTCCTTGAATTCAGTAAAGTCCTCGGGACGCACAAGGTGGTTGCAAGAGCAGTGGAATACATCTGCCAGTTCTTGCGACTGGTTTTGGTCAAAGACAGTTGAGAGTCGTTCTAACATACGAATACGGTCTGCCATCTGATACTGTCACCGTAGCATTTCCCTGGCGGTGCTTCACCGTAGAGGATTATAGCACATACGCTCGATTGTTGCCGGATCTCATTTGCTGCCACGCCAGGGCTAAGACTTTGTAAGGGAGGCTCGCGAACAACCGGATCTGACGTAGTGCGGGAGTCTTGGCACCCTTGCGATGAATCAGAGACCGCACCGCGGGAAGTTTACTTGTGACGGCTGCGAAACGATGAATGCCGATAGGTTCCTCGGTTTGGCAGTGAGTGCGGGCAGTTGCAGGCGTCTGCGTTCATTGCACAAATCAGAAGTTGCATAACTCCTCGATGTGCATATAATAGGGGCGAAGATATTCGCTAACAACTGCATTTGCAGCACTAAGCCGCTGAAAATGAGTAGTATTTCTGTGTTGAACCTGCTAATTAGCCTTGGAGTCCTTCTTCTCGGCCTTGTAGCCCTTCTTGTAAGCGGCTCTCGGCCTTGAATGGTTGGCGAAGGCAGGAGTCCAGAACATCGGACTCCATGCTCAGGTCAGTGCAGACCCTTCCTCAACCGGGAAGGGTTTTTCTTTAGTAGGAGAGTGTGTGTCGGGGAACAACCGCGGCCTGAAGAACATCTTAGGGGTGCGAATGCAGGAACGCGGGCGCCCGGCCGAGTGGGTCTGACAGACGATTTCAACAGTATGGGAGCCAGGAAGCAGGAGGCGACGGATGGCACTTGCGAAGAGAGAACCGAAAAACAGCGGATACGACCTGGGCCCCCAGGAGATGACTGGTTCAGAGATGATCTGGGAGTCCCTTCTGCGGGAGGGCGTTCAGATCGTTTTCGGCCATCCGGGCGGAGCGATTTTGCCGGCCTACGACGCCCTGGCTGAGTATGAGGCGGACGGCCGCATCCATCACGTACTCGTGCGACACGAGCAGTGCGCGGCGCACATGGCCGACGGTTTTGCCAGGGCCACGGGCGATGTAGGCGTATGTATTGTGACGAGCGGTCCTGGGGCGACGAACCTAGTCACCGGGCTGGCGACGGCCCAGATGGACAGCGTGCCCGTTGTAGCGATCACGGGCCAGGTCCCGACAAGCTTGTTGGGTACGGATGCGTTTCAGGAGTCGGACGTCGTAGGCGTCTCACAGCCGGTGTGCAAGCACAACTATCTGGTGACGGATATTGCGGAGTTGCCGCTGGTGATGAAAGAGGCGTTTTACATCGCTCGCGAAGGCCGGCCGGGCGTTGTACTGGTCGACATCTGCAAAGATGTTCAGATTGAGTCCGGGACATTTCGCTATGATTTCGAGATAAACCTGCCCGGTTTCGAGCCGTGGCCGGAATACAGCCCCGATGCCGTGCGTGAGGCGGCCGGCCTGCTGAACGAGGCCGAGCGCCCGCTAATTCTTGCGGGTCACGGTGTTCACCTTTCGAACACCAGCGAAGAGTTACTGCACCTGGTCGAGAAGGCCGGGATACCGGTGGTTACCACGCTACTCGGTACGGGCAACATTCCCGAGACGCACCCGCTAAGCCTGGGAATGGGTGGGATGCATGGCGAGGCGTTTGCGAATAGGGCGGTTCAGGCCTGCGATGTACTGATTGCAATGGGCATGCGCTTTGACGACAGGATCACGGGGCGGCTGGACCGATTTGCCGCGAACGCCAAAATCATCCACTTTGAACTGGATAAGGCGGAGGTCGGGAAGAACATCGTTCCTGACGTGGCCGTGGTAGGTGACCTGGCGGAGACACTTCCGGCTTTCCTCCCTCAGGTCGAGGAGCGGCGCCACCAGGAATGGGTAGATACGCTGAACGGGTGGCGTTCTGAGACCGATGAGGCCGATATTATTCAGTTTGAAGTCGAAGAGCTGATTCCGCCCTTTGTGATTCGTCAACTCTGGCATGCTACAGAAAAGACTGAGAAGCGGGTCATCGTAGTCACCGATGTTGGCCAGCACCAAATGTGGGAGAGCCAGTACTATATTCACGAACACGCTGGGATGCTGCTTACGAGCGGCGGCCTAGGCACGATGGGCTATGCATTGCCGGCGGCACTCGGTGCACAGATGTCCGACCCAGAGGCGCTGGTGTGGTGTGTGGCAGGTGACGGTGGGTTCCAGATGACTTTGCAGGAACTGGCCACGATCCAGCAGGAGAAACTGCCGGTCAAGATTGCCATCATCAATAACGGATTCCTGGGCATGGTGCGCCAGTGGCAGCAGATTTTCTATGACAAGCGCTATGTGGGCACACCGATTCTGTCCCCGGATTACGTCAAGCTTGCTGATGCTTACGATATTCCCGCTGCGGTGGTGCGACATCCCAGCGAGGTTGTGCCGGTACTGGAGCAGGCTCACGCCTCCGACGGGCCATTCCTGGTCGATTTTCAAGTGAAAGAGGAAGTGAACGTCTATCCGATGGTGGCGCCCGGGGCGGCCGTTGACGAACTGATTCGGCGACCGAAGCCTGGCTATGTTCAGGGCTATAGTGGAGTCCAGCCAAGCTGGTAATGGATTGGCGTTGATGCGAAGGCATCTGCTGTGTGCCCGGCTATTTGAGGCTATCTGAAACTGAGAAGCAGAATCGCCACAGGGGAGATCAATGCAATATACACTTGTCGCCTGGATGCGCGATAAGCCCGGCGTGCTGAACCGGGTATCCGGAATGCTGCGCAGGCGTAACTTCAACATTGACAGTCT
>DAOUHY010000114.1:0-2777 GCA_034428435.1 Caldilineaceae bacterium
GATGTTATCAGGAAACTTTCCAGGTAGATCCGTTTCACGTTCGTTCTGAATTGATTCAGTAACTGGCCCTTGAACCGGTCGTTGCGCGTGCATAGGTATCAGACAGCGAAACCAAACATAAATGCGTGATCCTGAAACTGAAACGCCGGTTTGGCGAATCGCCACCCTCTTTCCAAATCAAGGTGAATGGAGTGAGCAGGAATATCTGGCGCTGGAGACAAACCGCCGCGTCGAATTCGACAACGGTTTTTTAGAGGTGCATGATGCGCCAACCGACAAGCACCAGGGAACCATAGTATTCCTGTGCTTCGCTCTCAGCAGTATTGCGCGGCATATTGGAGGTGCGGTCAGGCCGGGCGGTCTACTGGTACGCTTGTGGGATCAGAAGTACCGGCAGCCGGATGTCGTCTTTCTGCGCGATCGCAACAACATACTGCGCCAGGAGAAGTTCTGGGATGGGGCTGACCTGGCAATCGAAGTCGTCAGCCAGGGCCATGAAAGCCGCGAGCGGGACCTGGTGACGAAACGGATCGAATACGCGCGGGCGGGCATTCAAGAGTACTGGATCGTCGATCCAGAACAGGAGGCGGTTACGGTTTTGTCCCTGGCCGGCGACACTTACTCCGAAGACGGTCTCTACGGCCGCGGCGATATCGTTAAATCTCCCCTTTTGCCTGAACTTGCTCTGCCCGTGGCGGAGATCCTGGACGCAAATTAGGGCCGCACGTAGGGGAGGACGGTGTTTACACAGTTGCAGTTACCGGACTCTTTAACCTGCGATTCCTCATTGTCCCTCCGTCCGAGAGCATTCAGATTCTGCAAAAGCAGCTGGCCGCAGCAGAGGAGACAGCCCCTTGCCCGGCTTTGCTTCACAGCAGTTCGTCGTCGTCCAGCAGGCCGCTGCGCGCCGCCCAGACGCCCATTTCCTGCCTGCTGCCCACGCCCAGTTTGCGCCGTATGGCATAGACCGCGTTGCGTACAGTCATGGGATTCTTGTTGCCCCGCACTTCGGCTATCTCGGCGTACGACATGCCCCGGGCAAACATCCTGAGCAGATCGCGCTCGCGGACGGTCAACCTGTCGAGTTCATCGGGAGGGACCGAGCCGGGAGCGCCACCCATTCCGGTGACCAGTCTCCTTGCCGCCTCTCCCTGCAGGCTGAATTCACCGCCGGCAACCTCGCGCAGAGTTGACAGCAGCATCTCCTTGCCGGAGAACTTCTGAAGGTATCCCGTAGCTCCGGCATTTACGGCCTGCACGATGGCACTGTCCCTGTTGGACGCGGTCAGCATGAGGACGCGCGTGTTCGGCAGAACCGCGGTAATGTCCCGGCAAGCTGCGATGCCGTCCTTGAACGGCATTACGATATCCATGATGATCACATCAGGCTCCAGCTCTTGCGCCAGCTCCACCGCTTGTTCGCCATCGCCGGCCTGTCCCACGACCTTGAATTCGCCAGACTGCTCCAATACTTCGGCGATACCCTCGCGTACGATGGCGTGGTCGTCAACTATCATCACTTTGATTTTGCTTTCCGTTGACATGCGCCAGCCTCCTTTGACCTGCTAACTGGGAACAGTGCAACGAACGGTGGTGCCGTCTCTGCTGGACTCGACTTGGAGGCTGCCGCCCATGCGTTCTGCGTCAGCCTCCATATTTCTGAAGCCGCGGCCGCGCACGGCATAATCATCAGGTAGCCCGGTCCCGTCGTCGGACACGGACATCCGCAGATTTTCCTCGCCAAACTCCAGGGAGATTGTCACACTGTCGGCATCTGAATGACGAAAGGCATTGGTGAGCGCATTGTGGGCGATCGTGAACAGCAGACTGCGCTTGATGGTGGAAAGTTGGGGTTCGACTCCCTGCAGCTGCAGACTTGCGGGAATCGAGGCGATGACGGTGAAGGTGTCGGCGTGCGTTTCCAGGACTTCGCTCAACGTGCTTCCGCTGAATATCTGCCCGCCGTCTATCGGGTGCCTGAGGTCCCACATGGTAGACCTGGTCAGGGACCACATTGCATTCAGTTTGTCGACCAGCTCGGGGTTGGCGCTGTCGGCCTTTTCGATTGCGTCCTCAAGACCCAGCCCCAACGTGTAGGCTGATTGCGCGGTGGTGTCGTGGATGGTCTGCGACATTTCGAGCCGTTGCCGCTGCAGCTCCCGCTCCCGCGCTACCGCTTCCAGCCGTCTGATCCTCTCCGACCTGGCGACCAGACTGACGATTCCCACCACGGCATACATGACAGCGATCCTGGCAATCAACGCCTTATCGTCTCTGGCTTCGAGGTCGAGTCCGTCCCCAACGGTCAGGCTCACGGCAGTGTAGAGGATGGCCATCAGTGTCGCCCACGAGAAGCTCAGCCTGAACGAACTGAAGAAGACCGCAAACCAGGCAAGGGCAGGGTAGTAGAGCAGGTAGAAGAAGAAGTGACTGAAGCCGCCGCCGACCACCATCGCCACTGTTATCAGGACCATGTCCGTTGCACTGATTCCCAGCATCAAGTGCAATGTCACGATACGGCCCGAACGAAGGCGGAAATGGAGGTAGGCGTTGAATGCCACCAGGACAACGAAGCACAGGATATAACCGGTGTACCTGGAACCGACGAACACAGGTCGGTATACCATCTGGAAGATGCAGAGAGCGATTACAAACCACCGAAACCAAAGGGATATCGCGGCAGGGTAGCGCAGTTCTTCAGGGCCGACTTCCCTGATCGCCCAGTTGCGGCCGACCAGAGCATCGACTACATTCGTCAGAGACTTCAGAAAGGCAGC
>DAOUHY010000115.1:0-2587 GCA_034428435.1 Caldilineaceae bacterium
CGATGACGGCGTGCGGCTCTGGGTGGATGGCGTTCTGAAAATCGATAGCTGGATCGAACAGGCGAAAGCCTCCTACGAGGCCAGACTGCCCCTGTCGGAAGGGCAGCACACCATTCGCGTCGAGTACTATGAACTGACTGGCGCGGCCTCCATCTCAGTGAGCTGGGAGCGGGAACCCGATCTGCCCACGACCTACTGGCGGGGCGAGTATTACAACAACACTTCGCTCACCGGAACGCCGTATACCACACGCGGCGACGCCCGTCTCAACTTCGACTGGGGATACGACAGCCCCCTCACAGGCATCGATCAAGATGGATTCTCCGTCCGCTGGAGCAGGTCCCTGCAGTTGCCGGCCGGCGATTACCGCTTTACCGTAACGGTGGATGACGGCGTGCGGCTCCTGGTCGGAGACAGAACCCTGATCGACTTCTGGCAGGTGCAGACCCCAACAACCTACTCCCAGATCATCTACCTGGACGGCAGTACCGTCACCGTGCGCATGGAATATTACGAAGAAACGGGGCAGGCGCAGGCAAGCTTGACCTGGAACAGGCTGGAAACAACGCCGACGGCAACACCGGATCCCGCGTCCACGCCGGGAGCAACGACAACACCGCCGGCCACGCCCACGCCGTCGCCGACACCGCCGCCCACCTACACGCCGGCGCCAACCTACACGCCGGCAACCTCGGTAACCCCCACATCCACGCCCACGGTTACGCCGACGCCGACATCCACGCCGGTCACCGTATGGCAGGCGTTGTACTGGAACAACCGCACGCTGACTGGCAGCCCCGCTCTCGCCCGCCAGGAGGCCGCCGTCGACCACAATTGGGGCTCGGGGTCGCCTTCGTCTCCAACCATAAACGCCGACAGTTTCTCGGCCCGCTATAGTACCCAAATATCGCTCGCAGCCGGATCCTACCGCTTCGACGTTGTCTCCGACGACGGTGTGCGCCTCTTTATCGATAGCGAAAAACGGATCGACGGCTGGAGCGATCATCCGGCGACAGCATACCAGTATACGCTGCAACACGACGGCGGGTCTTTGAATCTCGTTCTCGAATACTACGAGCACGAGGAGCTTGCCCAGGTGAAGTTGAGCTGGACCCCCGTGACAGACGCCGCAACGCCGGTAGCCTCACCTTCGCCTACCCCCACCCCGATCACAGTAACCGTAGACGACCAGGACGATGGATTTCAGCGGGGCGGCCTCACGACCACGTGGCGAGAGGCGACAACGGGCCACTCCGACCATCTCTTCTGGACCAATAACAATGACAAGACCCGCACCGGCTACAACTGGGGCAGATGGTCTCCCGATCTGGAGGCGGCCAGTTACGAGGTTTTCGTATACATCCCCTCAAACCACGCCACGACCGGCAACGCCCGCTACTGGATCTCCCATTCGGGCGGCTTTACCCTGCGCGAGGTCGATCAGTCCCAACACTCCGACGAGTGGGCCTCCCTGGGCACCTACACCTTCAGCGGCACGGACGAGGACTACATCTCGCTGTCCGACGTCACCTACGAGACTTACCTCTCCACCAAGGTTGCCTGGGATGCGATGAAGTGGGAGAAGCAGTAATCGCTGTCGGTCTCCAGGGGAGAGGGGCCGTTCACCTGGCTACCGAGAAGTGGTCAGTCAACAAAGCAGCGGAGGAAACAAGATGCGACTGGTGCAGTACCGCACAGAAGCCGGCGATCGCCGCGTGGCGATGGTCGAGAGCGAAGAGACTTTGCACGTTCTCAACGGGACCGAGCGGGTCTATGACCTGGCGCGCGAGGCAGGGCGCAGCGGACGACCGCTGACCGAGCTCGTCGAAGAAAGGCTGGGCGATCAGCGGGCGGCATATGCCCCGATTGCGGCCGATGGCAGACTCCTGCCGCCGCTTGATCATCCCGACCCCACCCGCCTCGTGATCAGCGGCACCGGCCTTGATCATCTCGGCAGCGCCCAGGCCCGCGATGCCATGCACCAGAATCTCAGTACCCAGGAAGAGGAGACGCTGACCGACTCAATGCGCATGTTCCGTATGGGGCTGGAAGGCGGCAAACCCGCGCCCGGACAGGTGGGTGTCGCGCCGGAGTGGTTCTATAAGGGCGATGGCCGCTGGCTCGTGCCGCCGGGACAGCCGCTGACGATGCCGTCCTTTGCCCTGGAGGGTAGCGAAGAGCCCGAGCTTGTCGGCTGTTACGTGATCGGTGACGACGGCGCGGTCCTGCGCGCCGGCTTTGCCTTGGGCAACGAGTTCTCCGACCATGTGCTGGAGAAGAAGAACTACCTCTACCTCGCCCACTCCAAGCTGCGCCAGTGCTCCTGCGGGCCCGAGCTGCTGCTGGGCGACCCGCCCGCGCACATCGAGGGCACCTCACGCATCCTGCGCGACGGCCGCGAGCTGTGGTCCGCCCCCTTCCTCACTGGCGAGGCCAACATGACGCACAGCCTCGCCAACATCCAGCACCATCACTTCAAGTACGCGCCCTTCCGCACGCCCGGCGACGTACATCTGCACTTCTACGGCACCGCCACCCTCAGCTTCGCCGCCGGCATCCAGACCGAGCCCGGCGACGTCTTCGAAAT
>DAOUHY010000116.1:0-1863 GCA_034428435.1 Caldilineaceae bacterium
TGGACGCAGGCGGATGCGGACGAGATGGAGGCTGCGCTGGAGGATTTCGAGACCGTTGACGAGGCGGTTTGGAGATGAGGGTTCTGCTGGACTCCAACGCCTACTCTCTGCTCATGCGGGGACACGAGGAGGTCGCGGGACTGGTGCGGAGGGCCGAGGAGGTCCTGTTTTCCGCGGTCGTGGTCGGCGAACTGATGTACGGCTTCCGGCGAGGCACCCACTTCGAGCGGAACGCAGCCGACCTGCGCACATTTCTCGACAGCCCCTACTCGTCCTTCGTAGAGGTGGGACCGGTCACCGCGGACCGCTACGCCAGGATAACGGCTGCATTGAGGGCGAAGGGCCGGCCGATTCCGACCAACGACGTGTGGATAGCGGCCCACGCCATGGAGACCGGTGCAGATCTGGTTTCGGCGGACGGTCACTTCGAGAACGTTGAGGGGATTGTCTGGGTGCGAGTGGCGGCAGATTGATTGGAAGCGGATACTGGGGGAAGGGCAACTGCAGGGGTTAGGGGTTAGTGCCGCTCGTTCCGCTTTGGGTCTGGGTGCGGTAGTCAGAAGGGGATGCGGGGAATTGGGGCGTCTTTGACGCTGTGTTGGGAGATGTGTACAATGCAGATTGGATCGGGGGAGATTCCCCGTTTTGGGTAGTTGCTGCGCCCAAATTTGCAGGAAGTCGACTGCCTAAGGGCGGTAGAGGTAATTTCAGCCACACGTCGAACGCAAGGGTTCAGGAGTTTTTATGACGGCGCCAAAGTACAGCCGCGTTGCGCTTTATCTGCAGGATAAACATTCGATCCGTGAGGGAATGGCGCATGTGCGCTACGCGGAGGAGAAGGGGTTTGAGGCGGTTTGGCAGGCGGAAAGCCGGCTGGTGCGGGATGCGATTGTGCCGATGGCGGCGTTCGCTGCGGTGACGAAGCGAATTCAGATCGGGTCGGGCGTGATCAATAACTGGACGCGCAATATCGGGCTGCTGGCGGCCACTTTTCTGACTCTGGATGACCTGGCGCCGGACCGCGTGATCTGCGGGGTGGGCGCGTGGTGGGACCCGCTGGCGAAGAATGTGGGCATCAGCCGGCGCAGACCGTTGAAGGCGATGCGGGAGACGGTGGAGGTAACGCGGCGGCTGCTGGCGATGGAAAACGTGACTTTCGAGGGCGAGTTTCACCAGGTGAATGGGATCGAGCTGGACGTGGTGCACGGGCGGCAGGCGCCGCGCAATGTGCCGATCATGATCGGCGCGACGGGGCCGAAGATGATGGAGTTGACCGGGGAGATCGCGGACGGTGCGGTGTTGAACTACTGTGTGCCACCGGACTATAACCACATGGCGCTGGAGCGGCTGGAAATTGGCGCGAAGCGGGCGGGGCGCAGCCTGGATGACGTCGACCGTCCGCAGCTGATCGTGTGCTCGGTGCATGAGGACCAGGAGACGGCGCTGGACGGTGCGCGGGAGCTGTTGACCCAGTATTTGGGGCAGCAGCCGCATATTGCGCAGGCCAGCGGTGTCAAGCCGGAGGTGGTGGAGCAGATTCAGTCGATTCTGGGCTGGCCTGCGACGATGGAGCAGGTGCGGAAGGCGATGCCGCTGGTGCCGGATGAGCTGGTGACGCGGATTACGGCGAGCGGTACGCCGGAGGACGTGAAGAAGAAGGTGCGCGAGTATATGGATAACGGCGCCACCTGCCCGATTCTTTATCCGCTGGGCGATGTGAGGTTGATGATCGATACTTTTGCGGGTGGGTTTTAGGTATTTTTCCGCGGAGGGACGCGGAGAACACCTTTTTTCCGCGAAGGGACGCGAAGGGGCGCGAAGAACACCAGAGGCGAATTGGGCTGTACTGCGTGACTAAGCGAC
>DAOUHY010000117.1:0-15959 GCA_034428435.1 Caldilineaceae bacterium
ATGTTGTAGGAGAGGGGGCGTTGCGGGGGCGGAGCCCCCGCACAAGGGAGGGCCGAATAGGCCCGACCGCCCAAAAGAACGAGGAGAGAGGGAAGAGGAGTGAGGAGAGAGAACTGCCGTTTCCTCTGACTCAGAGTTGACCGCGAGATGGTTGGCGCTCCGCTGCGACCTGAGGCATGGGAAAGTTCGCCCCCGTTTTGGGATGCACCCAAGTAGGGGTTGAGATTGACTTTGGCACTTCCACTTGATACAATGCAGCCAATTGTCGTTCAATTGGGAAGTCTCAAACGGAGCGGCCTGTGGGCCGCGGTGGAGAAACAGATGCCGAATATCAGATCAGCCGCTAAGCGGGCGCGCCAGGACTTGCGACGCCGCGACCGCAATAGGGGATATCGCAGTGCCGCCCGGACAGCTGTGAAGAGGGCGCGTGAATCAATTGAGGATTCCGATGCGGAGGCGCCTGAGGCAGTGCGCCAGGCCTTCGTAGCTCTGGACAAGGCTGCGCAACGCGGCGCCATTCATGCCAACAATGCCGGACGCCGCAAGAGCAGACTGAAGCGCATGCAGAAGAAGGCCCTGGCAGAATAGAGGCAGTAGGGTTGCAGCCAGGGATACGTCCCGGTCGGTCTAATCCGGGACAGGAAGCGTTTTCGAACAGAAGCCGCCTGTGTACGCTACAGGCGGCTTTTTGCGTGCTCAGTTCCTAGCCGGGCGGGGCGTCGTCCCATTCGCCAAGGCGGGCGTAGTAATCGCAGTCGTCCTGCATTACGCAGTTGGCACAGCGGGGCGTGCGCGCAGTGCAAACGGTGCGGCCATGGCGAATCATGTTTACATGCAGGCTGAAGTAGGCTTCTGCCGGTAGCATTTCCTCCCAGAGAGCCTTGATCTTTTCTGCCGACGCGCGGCGGCCGCTTATGCCGAGGCGCTGGGTCACGCGCTGAACGTGCGTGTCGACGGGAAAGGCTGCCATGCCGTAGCTGAAAAGAAGGACGATGCTGGCCGTTTTGTGGCCTACGCCGGGAAAACGCTGCAAGTAGGCTTGGGCGGCTGCCGGCTCCATTTCACGCAGGTGCTCCAAACTGTAGCTCCCTTCCTCCCTGAAAAGGATCTCCAGCGTCTGGACGATGTGGGGCGCCTTCTGGTTGTACATTCCGGCAACGCGGATGGCGTTTTTGATCTCATCCAGGGGCGCGGTGCGCACGGTGTCCCAGTCACCGTCGAACCGGTCTTTGAGCGTTTGGAACGCTGCGCCTGAATTGCGGTCGTTTGTGTTGGCGCTGAGGATGGTTTGGATCAACTGCTCAAAGCCAGAACGGGAAGGTTTCCACTCCGGCTCTCCGTATTCTTCCAGGAACTTTTGATAAATCCGGCGGGCCCTGGATGCCGACTTTCGGTGCTCTGCGGCCATTTTCTCGTCGCGCTCGTGTTTGGGCCTACGACGCCCAGTTGTGGGTTGCGATGCGGGGCAGCCGCGCCATGAGCCGGCTGGCTACTTCGTAGTTGTTGGACTTGAGGCGGGCGGCGGCGTCCTCCACGGAAATGGTTGAGCCGTGTTGCTCTCCGATCAGGACGACCTCGTCTTCGCGGGTAACAGGGAGCCCGGATGCCACGAGTTCGGTCACGTCGACGAAGGCATGGTCCATACAGATGCGGCCTACGACGGGCAGTTCGCGACCGCCGATGAGCACAGTTTTCCAGGTACGGGGACTGCGAGGGAAGCCGTCGGCGTAGCCCACCGGAATTACTGCGATTGTGCTGGGACCGGGCGCCCGCCATGTGTTGCCGTAGGATACGGATTCGCCGGCGTTGAGGCAGCGAACCTGTGCGATGCGGGCCTTCCAACTGAGGACGGGCCGCATCTGCGGCGGCGCAGGCACTTCGTCGCTGGGTGACAGACCGTAGAGGAGGATGCCGCAGCGGACCGCGTCCAGATGCGTTTCCGGAAGGTCGATGGTTGCGGCTGAGTTGGCGGCGTGGGCAAGGGGTGGGCGACAGCCGGCGCGGTTGAGCCGCGCCAACAGTTCGTTGAAGCCCCGAAGCTGTTTGCGGGTGTATTGCTTGTCGGCTTCGTCGGCGGTGCTGAAGTGCGTGTAGATGCCTTCGAGATGAAGGTGCGGAGTCTCTGAAATCATCGCACAGAGATCGGGGGCGGCGGGAGGATCGATGCCGAGGCGATGCATGCCTGTGTCGACCTTGAGATGTACGGTCAGAGGGCGACCGACGCGAGCAGCGGCCTCAGCAAAGGCGAGGGCGGCGCGGGTCTCGTAGACGGAAACCGTGAGATCGTATTCGAGCAGCGTTTCGGCCAGTTCCGGAGGGGTGTATCCGAGCAGGAGAATTGGGGCAGTCACGCCTGCTTCGCGCAGAGGGATTGCCTCGTTCACGGCGGCGACTGCGAGGCGGTCTACGCCGGCCTGCAAGGCGGCCGGCGCGATCAGGTCTGCGCCGTGGCCGTAGGCGTTGGCTTTGACAACGGCATAGAGAAGCCTTTGCGGCCCGATGCGCCGCCGAAGTTGGCCTATGTTGACCGCCAGAGCGGCAAGATCAATCTCCAGCCAAGTGGGACGGGGTATTGGCTGCTGGTGTCGCTGCTCCTGGAGAGAGGTGGAGGCTACCATCCGTTCAGTTCCCGCAGCCTCTGCCACTGTTCCCATTCGAGACCGGCTTCACCGAGACGATTTGGCTTGCGTTCGCCGTGGTAGTCGCTGCCGCCAGTTTCGAACAGGCCGAACCTGGCCGCCAACTCGGCAAAGCAGGCGATCGGTCTGTCGGTCGAATCTCTGCCTTCAGGGGCATAGGGATACTGGATTTCGAGTCCGTCGAGGCCGACGTCGACCAGGCGGGCCAGAGACTCTTCGAGGCTGCGAATGCGCCGGTAAATGCCTGGATGGGCGAGAACGGCTTTGCCGCCTGCGGCGTGCGTGAGCTCGATGGCTTCTATAACGCCAAGGATGAAGGGCCGGGGCACGTGAGTTGGGTTTTCGGCATCGGAGGCGAGATACTGCTGGAATACGTCGTTAAGGGAAGTGAACTTGTGCGGGTTGTACTTGAGTGCGATCTGTGCGATGTGGGGGCGGCCCGGTACGCCCTCG
Source organism: Caldilineaceae bacterium (assembly GCA_034428435.1). Taxonomy (GTDB): domain Bacteria; phylum Chloroflexota; class Anaerolineae; order Caldilineales; family Caldilineaceae; genus Bin5. Next base: position 3,093 of record DAOUHY010000117.1, read on the forward strand.
GCAAGCGCCAACACCTCATCCAACGGGACACGGAGTCCATAGCTTTGCAGGCGCTCGACCTGACGCGACTTCTGTTCTATGCGGCTGTCCTTGAGCCGGTTCAGCGTAGCGAGCAGAGTCGGATTGGTCGGGTCGATGCCATAGCCAATGATGTCAAAATCCCGAAAGTCGTTTTCGCGGTCGCGAGAGGTACTGAATTCGACGGCGGGAAGGACATGCACGCCTATTTCCGCACCGCGGGCTTGGGCGTCAGCCACACCGAGCACGCTGTCGTGGTCGGTGACTGCGAGCACGCGGATACCCAGTGCGGCGGCTTTGTCGACCAGCTCTTCAGGTGTGTCGGTGCCGTCTGAGCAGTTGCTGTGGGCCTGCAGGTCCACGGGGTATATGCGGGGGGAACGGTCGCGCTGGACATCCATAGTGTTTCTGTCCGATCGCTGTCAGGCGTGCGAGTTTAGCTAAATGGGTACTACCTTTAGCCGGCAAGAAAAAGAAAAAGCGTCCGGGTGGCCCCGAACGCATTTCCAACCCCGCAATGTCGTGTGATCCAGTGGGTACGAACCGAGGTTCGTAGGTGGGCGCCGGCTGGTCGCTTCCGTCTTGCCCTCTCCCTTGGTTGGGCGGGCTATCACATCCACGTACCTTCACCTTGCTCCCGTGAGTCTGTTGTTGGTTCGCCCTCAAACTAGTCAATCACGGGCATTGCAGGGCTGCAATGAAACTATAGCACAGTTTGAAATCCCCTGCCAAACAGGATTTCGGCAATCGCCCGGTCTGGCACCTGGCAAAGTCGAGGGGAATCGCGAGTTGATCCTCATTCTTTTGCGATGGTTGGTCAAGGCCAAGGACGGGACACCTTTTTCATGTTCTGGATGTTTACAGCGAGGCACAGTATGCCGGCCACCCTCTCATCATGCGGACTCCTTCTGCTCTCTGACAGCGATATGGAGCTCGGCGAGTTGATCGTCGTCAACCGGGCTCGGGGCCTCAAGGAGAAGGTCTGTCCCGGTTGCGGTCTTGGGAAAGGCCATCACCTCGCGGATGCTCTGGGCGTCGGCATAGAGTGCTACGACGCGCTCGATCCCCATTGCGATACCGCCGTGGGGGGGCGCGCCGTATTGGAAGGCTTCCAGCATATGGCCGAACTGTTCGTCCACCTCGCTTTCGCTCAGACCGAGTCGTTGGAACATGCGCATCTGCTGATCACTGCGGTGGATGCGGATGCTGCCGCCGCCAATCTCCCAACCGTTGAGAACAACATCGTAGGCCTTGGCCTTGACGTCAGCAGGGCGCTGTTCGAGGATGCTCCAGTCCTCGTCACGGGCGCTGGTGAACGGATGGTGAATGGCACCCCAGCGATCTTCGTCGCTGTCGTATTCGAGCAGGGGGAAGTCTACCACCCAGCAGAAGGCAAGGAGATTCGAGTCGATCAGGTCGGATCGTGCCCCGATCTCCAAACGCAGGTTGGCAAGCGCAGGATTGGTCACAGATTCTTCGTCGGCCACAAGGAGAATCAGATCGCCCGTCGCCGCGCCGGCAGCCTTAATGATGCCAGCGACCTCCTCCTGGCTGAGAAACTTGATGATCGGACTGCGCAGGCTCTCGTTGGGATAGTTTCCGTCGTCGCCGACTTCGCCGGTAATGCCGATCCAAGCCAGTCCCTTCGCGCCATAGGGCCTGACGTATTCGATCAGGTCGTCAGTCTCTTTGCGGCTGAGCTTCGCCCCCTGGGGATACCGAACGCCTTTGACGATGCCGCCGGAGGCGACGGCGTTCCTGAAGACACCGAAACGGCTGTTGCGGACCAGGTCGGTCACATCGAACAGCTGGAGGCCGAAGCGAATGTCGGGGCGATCGATGCCATATTTGGCCATGGCATCGTCGTAGGTCAGGACCGGGAAAGGGGTCTGCTGGATAGGTTTGTCGCTGATTTTGGCTGACAGGCTGATGAGCATCTCTTCGATGAGCGCCATGACGTCTCCCGCTTCTACGAAGCTCATCTCCAGGTCCAGTTGCGTGAACTCGGGCTGGCGGTCAGCGCGCAGGTCCTCATCGCGAAAGCAGCGTGCGATCTGGAAGTAGCGCTCAAAGCCGCCGATCATCAGCAGTTGTTTCATCTGCTGGGGAGATTGGGGCAGGGCGTAGAAGCGGCCCGGATGGATGCGACTGGGCACGACGAAGTCGCGCGCGCCTTCCGGAGTGCTCTTCAGCAGGATGGGTGTCTCGACTTCGAGAAAGTCGCGGTCGTAGAAAAAGTTGCGAATGAAGCGCACGATCTCGTGCCGAAGCCGCAGATTACCTGACAGCTTTGGGCGGCGCAGGTCGAGGTATCGATACTTGAGACGCACAGCCTCATCGACCTCGTCGCCTTGACTGCCGCTAATGACGAAGGGGGGCGTTCGGGCCTCGCTCAGGATTTCCAGATCAGCGGCTATGACCTCGATCTCGCCGGTCTCCAATTCCGGGTTTTCGAAGCCCTGCGGGCGTTTTTGTACTGAGCCGCTCACCTTGACAACGAATTCGCTGCGAATCTGGGAAGCAATTTCAAGTGCTCCGGAGCCGTTATTCCCGTTGTTGGCGCCGTTGGACGGATTGGCCGCATTGGGCAGATTGAGTGCGGGGTCATCGGAAACGGTGACCTGAGTGATGCCAAAACGGTCGCGCAAGTCCAGGAAAATCAGTCCGCCGTGGTCACGGCGGCGGTTGACCCACCCGGAAAGAGTGACCGCTTTGCCGGCATCGCCGGCTCGCAGTTCGCCACAAGTATGGGTCTTAAGCATAACAGTGCTCCGTAAGGTTGGAACGGCAGAGTCGCGCGCTGCATGGGCGCGCAGTGCATTCGAGGCTGAGCGCTCTCGGTGCCCTGTGCAGTGGACGCCCTGGCACGCATTACAAGAAGCCCAATTATAGATGGGAGGCGGAGGCGATGCAATTTTTCAACCCAGTCTATGTGTCGCGGGGAAACATTGGGGTGCAGCCCAAATTTGGGGTTGGAAAACTCTGGCGGCTCTTGGAAAGACGCGGTGGAGGCGCCAGGCCGGACAATATCGTGGGTTCCGTCAGTTGGAAGGGATGCGAAGGCAGGCACAGGGACGGCAGCTACGGGGATGTGATGGGACCGGCGCGACGTGGTCTGGCGAAACCCTTTCGAATAGGCACATGTCACCAATATCGACACCCGGTCGACCAGGCATGTTGTAGGAGAGGGGGCGTTGCGGGGGCGGAGCCCCCGCACAAGGGAGGGCCGAATAGGCCCGACCGCCCAGAAAAGCAGTAGTCAGTAGTCAGAGACGGCGCTTATTCTGGCAGAAACCGGAATGGGGACTGACCATGGCTTGGGTGCCTCCAGAGGTATACGAAAGTTCGCCCCCATCTTGGGATGCACCCGAATCATTGGGAAGACTTGACTAGGCGTGGGCTGGCCTTTATCGTAATGCACTAGAGAGAGATTTTCCTGATCGCCCGATTTAGCTTCAGGCGCCAAAATAAGAGGAGCGTTTTCATGCCTGTAAAGATCGCGCAAGTAGAGAAGCGGTTTGCAAGTCCGGGGCCGCATCCGAATGGACTCCAGGCCAGCGCCGATGGGCTGTGGTGTATTGACCAGGGCAACGACAGGCTCTATCGGCAGGACTACGAGACGGGAGAGGTGCTATTTGACGTCCAGACCGACACGGTGAAATCGAGCGGCATAACTGTGGGCGGCGGCTATGTGTGGATCGCGTCCACGTATGAGAGGAAGATTGCGCAGTTGGATGCGGAAACGGGCCGGACAGTAGCCAAGTACAGTTCGCCCGGGGCTGGTGTTGTGGCATGGCGGGAGGGCGCGGCGGATGCCCAGGAGACAGGCGCCCACGGGCTGGAGTGGCGCGACGGCAGGCTGTTTGTGGCGTCTCCGCCATCGCAGATGGTGCATGTAATGGATCCGGAGGGCTGGCAGGAGGTGCACAGCATCCGGGTACCGGGGCTGCGGGTACACGGGATCGCCTGGTCGGAAGATGGGAAGCTGTGGGCGGCGGATACATCGGCGGGCACGGTCTGCCTGCTGGATCCTGAGAGTGGACGGATCTTTGATGTGATACGCGTGGAGGCACCTGACGAAGTCCACGGGATGACCATCCACGAAGGTGTGCTGTGGTTCTGCAATGCGGAGACTTGCGATATTGGCAGGCTGCTTGTGGCATGAGTGCTGTCTGATACGACGAATTGGGATCCGCGGATCAGTACCCCGCCCAGACCTGCGATCCAGACTGCTGCAGGGCTGTCGCGCCGGCGCAGATCAGTTGCCGGGGTACCTGGAGCGTCAGTGGTCAGAGGTAACTGCTTGCACACTTTTGACCATTTCTTAACAGTGCCATAACCGTAACGTGCAAGAATGGCAAATGGGATGAGGACACGGGTTAACAGACATTGGAAGGCAGGAGAATTCCACAGGTATGTTATGCCAACCAGTGACCAGACACCTGGCATTATCGTTGACGCAAAGGCCAGCTTGCACTATAATATGAGCGAAAAATCCGGCGTTGGCGCAGTGGCTTAGAAGATCTGGGAAAGCGATCTCCTCGTGGATAGTACAGCTTCTCAACCTGCGGCATTTCGCGATGATCTCAGGCAGCAGGTACGGGCCGCCCCGAGTTGGTTCCAAGGACGGCAGGGCAGGCGACTGCGCGAGATGCTGCTCGCCTATTCGTTTTTGGCACCCGCTTTCATAATAATTGGTCTCTTCGGTCTTTTTCCCCTAGCTTTCGCCGCCTATGAGAGCACGTTGCGCGGTCTGAACAAGATCGTCGGCTCCTACGACGGTTTGGGCAACTACGTCAAGGCAGTCGACAACCTCATCTACATCATTACATTCTGGATTGCAGTCGGCCTGATCTATTTCGCCGTCAGCACGATCGCGCGCGCTGTCCAGGAACACAGACAAGAGCAGACGAATGCGATGCGGTGGGCGTTGCCAGCGATTCTGACAGCAGCAGGCGCCGCCTTATTTGCTCGATTCATATTTGTTCTTCTGCCTGAGATGCTGCTAATCCCGTCAAAATTGCGGGGGCAGAACAACACGCAAGAAGCATTTCGCAGTCTCGTGGTGGAGACATGGTGGCTGCCCAAGGTGCAGGTAGCGCTCTGGGTCGCGGTCGTTTTTCTGGCTGGAGGGGTTGTGTGGGGATTGTTCGTCAATCGCACAGTAGCCCGAGACAGCCGGGAACCTATTTATTTTGTACCTTTCTTCAGCGCCGGCATCAGTCTAGTCAGTGCAGCCGCGCTCATTTGGCTGACGTGGACTGAGATAAACGCTGCCTACGCTGAAGCGTTGGAGGAGGGCGTAGGGCTGGAACTCTGGTCGCAAATTGTGACCATCAGCGCGGGATTCCTTCTGCTACTGCTGGCTTGGCGACTATGGGAGAGTGCGGGGCAGCGGTCTTCCAATACGGGCATGGCATTGCGGCTGGTCGGGGCGGTGGCCCTGATGGCGGGGGCGTGGGTATTGATCGCGGAGTTGCCGCGGGTCGTGTCGGCGGGCGACGAGGACTGGTGGAACGGGTTGATGGCAACTGTGTTCTACGTCCTGGGAACGGTGCCTATTCAGTTGGGTCTAGCCCTGATTCTGGCGGCGCTACTCTTCCAGAAGATTCGCGGGCAGACGCTTTTTCGCGTGCTCTACTTCCTGCCGTATGTGGCGCCGTTTGTGGGTACGGCCGCGGTGTTCCGGATCATATTTTCCAACAGGCCGACGGCGCCGCTGAACAGTCTGCTGGACCTGTTCGGTGCGGAGCCATTGCTCTGGTTGAGTGAGCCAGCGGGGATCATTCAGATGATCACCGGCGGCAGGATCGATCTGGGACCGGTTCTGTCGGGACCGAGCCTGGCGTTGGTAGCGATCATGATTTACGGCATATGGACGTATGTCGGTTTCGATACGGTGATCTTTCTGGCCGGGCTGGGGGCGATTCCGAATGAGCTCTATGAGGTAGCCGACATTGACGGCGCCGGAGGTTGGGCGCAGTTCCGGCACGTAACGCTGCCGCTGCTCTCGCCGACGATTTACTTCCTTTCGCTGTATGCGGTGATAGGTACTTTCAAGGCTTTCAACCATATATTCGTACTAAGGCAGGCGGCGGCGCTGGGCACGACGGATACGGCAAGTATTGTTATCTTCCAGGCGTTCAAGCGGGATACGAGGTACGGGTACGCTTCGGCGCTGGCCATTCTGCTGTTGCTTATCATCATGGTCATAACCCTGGTCAACAACCGGATTGCCAGCAGGAGAGTCTTCTATGGCTAGCGGGGCGGTTGGCGGAGGCGCTTTTCGAGCCCGGCTGGCGGACCCGGCCGCGCGGCGAGCTGCGTTGAACCAGGGGATAATTTATGTTGTCCTGGTGGTGGGGGCGGCGGCCTCGATTCTGCCTTTTCTCTATACTGTCAGTGTTTCACTGATGAATCTGACGGAAGCAACAGGGGGCCGGGCGCTGCCTGCCACGCCGCAGTGGAGCAATTATGTAGAGGCATGGCAAGACGCACAGTTTTCGCTGTACTTCATGAACAGTGTAAAGATCACGCTGATTTCAGTTGGGGGTGCTCTGGTCTTTTGCGCGCTGGCGGCCTATGCCTTCGCCCAAATGGAGTTTCCCGGCAAGACATTTCTGTTCACATTGCTACTCTCGACTCTGATGCTACCTGAGGCCATCACCTGGGTGCCAAATTTCATCACGGTGTCCTGGTTGGGGCGCATCAGCCCGGTTCCCTGGCTCAATAACTGGCCTTCGTTGACTATTCCATTTATGGCGAGCGCGTTCGGCATTTTTTTGCTGCGTCAGTTCTTTCAGCAGATCCCGCGCGAGTTGTGGGACTCTGCCCAGATAGACGGATCTGGGCACCTGCGATACCTGGTCAGAGTCGTCCTGCCGCTATCGAGCGCCGCAGTAATGACGCTGGTACTATTTGGGTTTGTGGGTGCGTGGAACGCGCTGGCCTGGCCGATTCTGGTAACGACGACGCCAGACTGGCGGCCAATTTCGTACGGACTGCTGTCGTTCTTGGACGAAGCGGGCGCGTTGTTGCATTTGCAGATGGCAGGGGCAATCATCACGATGTTGCCTATCGTGGTGCTCTATTTCTTTACGCAGCGCCACTTCATTGAAGGCATTGCCACGACAGGCTTGAAGGGTTAGCGGGACGGTTCCGGCCGAGTTCAGGAAAATTCGCGTCCATGACGGTTGGGCTGCGACTTTCAATACCGTGTTTTCCGTAAAGGTATTCAGACACAACAGGAGATCAGACCCAATGAGTACAAATCGTATGTGGATGCTGGCCGCGGTGATGGTCGCCGCGCTGGTTCTGGCCGCGTGTCCGGCCCCGGCGGCCCAAGCGCCAGCGGCGATGGAGGAGGAAAGTCCTGCCGAAGCGCCGATGGATTCGGGGCCATGTGCACCGGCGGCGGACGGTCCGCTGGCAGGAATTGACCCGCGCGGTCAGACAATCGTCTGGTGGCACCAGCACAGCGGGTCACGCGAGGAGAAGCTGGCGGTCATTGTTGAAGACTTCAACACCAACAATGAGTGCGGCATTGTCCTTGACGCGCAGAACCAGGGCGGGTACAACGATATTCGCGACAAGGTTAACGCCAGCACGGCGTCGGGTGAGCAGCCGGCGAGCCTGATTGTCGGCTATCAGAACGACCAGGCTTTCTACCAGTTGAACGAAGTACTGGCCGACTTCGACAAGTTTATCGATGACCCGACGTGGGGTCTTTCGGCAGAAGAGAGGGACGACTTCTTCGCAAGTTTCATTGAGCAGGGCGTCCACCCGGTCTTCGACGGCCAGCGGCTGGGCTTTCCGCCCAACCGCTCGATGGAGGTCCTGTACTACAACCTGACCTGGCTGGAAGAGTTAGGTTTCGACGGACCGCCATCGACGCCGGCAGAGTTTGAGGAGATGGCATGCGCTGCGGCGGAAGCGAACGGCGACGGCACCGGCGGCTACATTTTGCGCGACGATGCCTCGGCGACGGCGTCCTGGACATTCGCTTTGGGCGGTGACGTGCTGAACGAGGACAACACCGGCTATGTCTATAATGGGCAGGCCACGATCGACGCGATGACGATGCTGAAGCGGATGCTGGATAACGGTTGCGCCTACTTCTTTACCGAAGGCTACCCGAATCCAGAGTTTGCGGCGCGACGTGCCAGTTTTACGCAGGGTTCCAGTTCCGGTCTGCCCTTCTATGCCAACGACATGGTGACGATAGCCGAAGAGCAGGGACGGGACATGGACGTGTGGGGCGTGACGGCGATTCCGCATACGACAGAGAATCCGGTGCAGAATATCTACGGTGCCGACGTCATGATTACGGCGGGCCAGCCGGAGCAGGAGCTGGCGGCGTGGCTGTTCATCAAGTGGTTTACTTCACCGGAGGTTCAGGCGCGCTGGGTAGCGGCCAGCAACTACTTCCCCACCCGCGCGGGAACGGAAGCACATCTGACAGGCTACGTGGAGGAAAACCCGCAGTATGGCGAGGCGCTGGCGCTGTTAGGTTACGGCGCGTATGAGCCGCAGCTCATCTCTTACCAGGCTGTGCGCGATGCCGCGGAAACAGCCTTCAATGAGATCATGCAAGGCGCGGACATCCAGGCGACGCTCGATGCGTTGACGGAGACGGCCAATGAACTGCAGGAAGAGCTGATGGGTGAGGTGCAGTAGGAGTCAGGCTTCGATGTTGTAGCAGCACCGGGTTGACAGAGTTGAATGTACAAAGGAGTGGAGGGGTTGCCCCTCCACTCTTTCTAATTCAGGATTCTGATTCTTTGGTGGTCTTGCCGTCCCCTCTAGGCCCTCTACGCGGCCGGCCGCGGAAGTCCAGTTGCTGGAATCGCTCGAAGTGCCGCTTACTGCCATCCTTCTGCTCCTCGCCACCCCATTCTCGCATGCGCTTCTCGGTGGCCTCGAGATCGTCGAACTGGCTTTCATGACAGAGGATCGCCTTAATCTTCAGTTCGAGGTCATCTGTAATGTCGACTTCAACATCGGACTCTTCGGCGTGGCTGATGTAGAGCTGGCTGATGTTGTGGGGAGGATAGCCCTCGTTGGTCAGGTCGGGGTAGAACATCGGGTTGTCGGCGGCCGGGAAGATGGCCTCGAGGGCGATGAGTCCGGCATTGCGGTGATCGGGATGGTTGATGTAACCGCGCCCCGAGACGTAGCGGTCAGGACTGTTACAGATCACCAGCTGGGGACGGATGCGGCGAATTTCGCGACATACACGTTTACGGATTTCGGGCGTTGGACGGAGAAAGCCGTCCTCCTCGTCCATAAAGAGGACATCCTTGACCCCGCACAGGGCGGCTGCCTTGCGCTGCTCCTCCTTACGCATCAGGATCAACTGGCGACGGGTGACGAGGGGGTTATGGTTGCCCTTGTCGCCGTTGGTCAGGATCATATAGGTGACTTCGATGCCCTGACGGGCCATCTGAATGGCGGAACCGGCGCAGGAGAAGTCGGGGTCATCCGGGTGCGCCATGATGATCAGGACGCGCTCCACTTCTGACCAGTCAGGTGGTTTCATTTGGCGAGAATCGGTCATTTGGTTATCTCCTGAGACTACGGAAGAGTCAGCGTACAGAAAAGCCCCTGCGGGCGCAGGGGCAATGTTTCGAATAGAACGGGCCGGCACTGAAAGGAGTCGTCCAGCCGATTGCGGACTTCGGAAGTGGACTTCACCGGCAATAACGCCTAGGGCGTCAGGAGAGCAAGCCCGCGCGAAGAGGCCGACAGAGGTCAGACCATGTCGAGGGCTTCGTATCCGGGTCCTTCCTCGAAGTACATGGCGTTCAGTTCAGTGGTGTAGGCGTACTCATCCGGCAAGTCTTCTTCGGGCAAAATGGCATCGGTCGGACATTCCGGAACACACGCGCCGCAGTCGATACAGGTTTCCGGATCAATATAGTACCAGGGCCATTCCTCTTCGGGCATGCCCGGGATAATGCATTCCACGGGGCAAACCTCTACGCAGGCACCGTCCCGTATGCACAGATCAAAGATCACGTGGGTCATGGATTGACTCCTCCATCAAGCTAAGTAAAGCTGAATTTGAATCGATAGCACCTAAGAGCACAATGGCCCACGATTCAGATGCACCATACAACAGGTCTCATAGCCAGTGCAAATCTTTTTGTAGTCAATTGAACTATAGGCCGAAAGTAACCTGTTCAGCAAAAAAATTCAGCGGACGGGGCCTTCATTTCAGTTCATTTTCGGGGCCATGAGGCGCAAACAGGCCTCATGGCTCAACTGCCTTCGTCGTGCAGGTGTGAGCGGGCAGATCAGGCTTCTTTTCACGGTCAGCGAGGGGAAACCTGGGTACGACGTCTGGATTGACGAGGTTTTCTGCAGGCGGCCAGTATCCGCTCAGGACGGCCGCCGCGTTGGCGATTCCGCCGTTTGTGACGTCCTGCATAGCCTGTACTGAGATGGCGCCGACGTGGGGGGAGAGAATCACATTGTCGAGAGAGAGTAAGGGGTGATCCGGTGGCCCCTCTTCTTCGACGAAGACATCGATATCTTCAAAAGTGTCGATTCCTGCACCGGCTAACGTCCCTTCCTTCAGGAGCTTTACCAGCGCCTTCTCGTCGACGATAGCCCCCCGGGACGTGTTGACGAGGTAAGCGCCTGGTTTCATTTTGCGCAGCATGGTTTCGTCGAGCAAGTGGTACGTCTCATCGGTCAGGGGCAGGTGAAGTGACACATCATCTGACTCTTTAAGCAGGTCCTCCAAGCCCATAATCTCGACGCCCAGTTCATTTGCAGCTTCCGTGGGTGCGGCCATGTTGCGACGCGTAGCAATTACGCGATAACCGAAGCCCTTTGCCCTCCTGGCCACTGCGCGGGCTGAGTTGCCGAAGCCGACCAGACCGAGAACGCGGCCGTCAAGGCGCTGATTAGTGGAGGCCTGGCGGCGCGCTTTATTCCAGGCTCCGGCCGCCATCGCTGCGGACATCTGCGGCAGTTTGCGATGCAGGGCCAGCAGCAGCGCCATGGTGTGGTCGGCCTGTTCTTCGACGCAGAAGGTAGGGACATTGGTCACGAGGATGCCTTTGCGGGTGGCGGCGGCGACGTCGATCTTGTCAGTCCCGGTACCGAGTCGGGAGATCACGCGGCAGCGGCTCAGGCTTTCGATTACGCCTTCCGGCAGCGCGGTGGACACGACAAAGATGGCGTCATAGTCAGCAACGCGGGGAATGATCGTTGAAGGCGTATTGGCCTCCACCTCGAAGGGGCGTAGGTGATGTTCACGGAAGCGATCCCTCTCATATAGGGACATTGGCGATAGAACGGCGTTGAGTCGCACTACGCGGAATTCTTCCAGATGACTCCAGTCGGACATGGTGTGGCCTTCGCTTGTCTTCTTTGCCCGGAGCGCTCAATTTCAGTTAACTGCGACGTCATGCACGTAAGCAGTTCCAACAGATGCTGCCTTTCTGAAACTGTATACCCACCACTCGGGGCTTTCGTGTGAATTCGACGAATAGGAGTATACTTTCTCCAGTTTTCACCTGTCAATCACATCATGCCTCCTTACACCAATCGATGGGGCATCACGTTGCCTATCATAAACCGGCGATCAGTTTGTCATCTCGAAGTTACGTTGCCATTGCCTGGTCCTTCAATGAAATGAGGCTGCGATAGCTTTCTTGCTTTGAAAGTCCTACATTGTGTACATTCTGAAATGGATGGATTCTCCCAGAAATCATTGGCCGGCATCGATCACTCATATTTTTTGGAGCAAGACTTGCACAGTCGTCGGTGACGCCATATTTAGATAGTTGAGCAGCAGGTGAAACCTGCAACGAGGAAGCCAGCCAACTCAGAATGGATGTCCTTCGTCAAAGGAGAAGCCTGGTCTGAAGTAAAGTCAGGCAGGGTCAGAGATGCGCAAGTCAGTCAGGCTCTACGAGTAGGGACCTCGCACCGGAAGGAAAGAATAGGAGCTTGAAGTGAAAATAGAAAAGCTCGAAACAATTTGGTTTGAAGAGCAATTCAACACACTCTGGCTGCGCATCCACACGGACGAGGGCCTCGTCGGGCTTGGTGAAACGTATTACGTTCCTCGTGCCGTTGCCGCGGTGATTCATGACGTGTTTGCCAACCTGTTGGTGGGGCGCTCTGTTTTTGACATCGAAAACCATTGGAACAACATGTTTGCGACGGTGAACTTTTTCGGGTTCGCGGGCGCGGAGATGCGCGCCATATCGACGGTTGACGTGGCGTTGTGGGACTTACTGGGACAGTATACCGGCCAACCGATATACAACCTGCTGGGCGGACGAAACCGAGAGCGCATTCCCATCTACAACACGTGTGTCAGCCACGGTCCTTACATGGATTACCACGCGTGGATGGAAGGGCGGGCAGGCGAGTTGGCGCAGGAGTTGCTGGCCTCGGGCATCCGGGCGATGAAGATCTGGCCATGGGACCAGTTCGGCGTTTCGCTGGGCGGTCCCGTCGGACAGCGCGCCGGGGTCGGAGCGGTGGGGCCTGTAGGCCACTACCTGGATCCGGATGATCTGAGGCGAGGCCTTGAACCTGTTCAACAGATTCGGGCGGCGGCAGGTGACAAGATGCAGATAGCGATTGAAGGGCATGCGCGCTGGAACCTGCCCATTGCCATTGATATCGGCAGGGCGCTGGAAGAGTACGACATCATGTGGCTGGAAGAGATTATTCCCCCGGACAACGTCGATTCCTATACGCGGCTGGCTGCGGCGACCAAGGTGCCCATTTGTGTAAGCGAGCGTCTTTTCACCCGGTTCGGCTTCCGGCAGGTAGTAGAAAAGAACGCGGCGCACATCGTGATGCCCGACATGGCCTGGACGGGCG
>DAOUHY010000118.1:0-5459 GCA_034428435.1 Caldilineaceae bacterium
CAGCCAGGCGGCGATGGTCCTGCATAGCCGGCGCATGAGGCGGTCCTTTTCTTCATGCGTCAGGTCAGGCGCGGGGAAGGCCCACACGTCCGAGAGCAGGATCGCGCCGGTGCCCTCTACGGCGCCGCCCCCGCGAGTGCGCGCCCGCACTGTGACCGCGGCATAGGTGATCGCCTCGATCACGCCCTTGCTGAGATGCAAAGGGACGCTCAAGCGCTCGTCGTCGAAGGTGACCTCCACCGTCTCCACGCGGATATCGGTCGCTTTCATGGCAGTGGCTCTCTTTTGCAGTTGTTGGTCGTGGAATCGTAGTTGGCGCGTTCAGGCGGTTCGGGCGACAATCGGAGTGGTTACGCAGATGTTCGGACGCGAAATCCGGTTCAGAAACTGAAAGTTCGCCATGCCCAAAGACCGTTCTTACGTCCGCGCCAGCGATATCGGCGCCTGGAGCTTCTGTAATCGCGCCTGGTGGCTGGCCAGAGTGCAAAATGCGCCGCACGAACGGCCGCAGCAACTGGAATGGGGCGATCAGTCCCATGCCGATCACGGGCGCCTCATGTCGCGGGCGCAACGGCTGCGCAGAATCGGGATCATGCTCCTGGCCGGCGGCCTGATCCTTCTTGGACTTACGCTGCTGGCGCAAATGCTCCTATGATAAGCCACTGAAAGCACGATGCCTGCGCTGCCAAGGGTGGATCGCGGCGGCGCAGGCGGTCTTGCGGCGGTTAACAGCGGCCGCCGGTCTCCTTAACGTGCTCAGAACAGATTCAACCACCCCTCGCCGAACGCGCTGGCGAAGACGAGACTGACAATACTCATCAGCTTAATCAGAATATTGAGGGACGGGCCGCTGGTGTCCTTGAACGGGTCGCCGACGGTATCACCGACGACCGCGGCTTTGTGCGCCTCCGAGCCCTTGCCGCCCATGACACCGGTCTCGATCCACTTCTTGGCGTTGTCCCAGGCGCCGCCGGAGTTGGCCATCATCACCGCCAGCATGAAGCCGGAAGCGATGGCGCCGATCAGCATGCCGGCCAAGGCCTGCGCGCCGAGCAGAAAGCCGACGAGCAGCGGCACAACCACCGCCAGCGCGCCCGGAATAATCATCTCGCGCAGCGCGCTCTCGGTGCTGATGGCGACGCAGGCCCTGTAGTCGGGTTTGGTTGTGCGCTCCATGATGCCGGGGATCTCGGCGAACTGGCGGCGCACCTCCAGCACGATCTCGTAGGCGGCCTTGCCGACCGCGGTCATGGTCAGAGCGGCGAAGAGATAGGGCAGCATGGCGCCGACGAGCATGCCGGGGATCATGGTCGAGTCCAACAGATTGAGCGTATCGAGGTCGGCGGCTTGCACATAGGCGGCCATGAGCGCCAGCGCGGTCAGCACCGCGGAGCCGATGGCGAAGCCCTTGCCGGTGGCCGCGGTCGTGTTGCCGAGGCTGTCGAGGGCATCGGTGCGGTCGCGCACCTCGTCGGGCAGGTCGCTCATTTCGGCGATGCCGCCGGCGTTGTCGGCGACGGGGCCGTAGGCATCGGTCGCCAGGGTGATGCCCAGCGTGCTGAGCATACCGACACCGGCCAGGGCGACGGCGAAGAGGCCGTTGTCTCCCCCCAGCCAGAGAGCCAGCATGATGGCCACGGCGACGATCAGGACGGGAGGCAGCGTGCTGTTCATGCCGACGGCCAGCCCTTCAATGATCAGCGTTGCCGAACCGGTCTCGGCCTTCTGCGCGATGCCCTGGGTCGGCTTTTCGGTATAGCTCGTGAAATACTCGGTGAACCAGCCGATGCCGTTGCCGGCGACCAGCCCGACCAGAATGACGGCAAGGAAGTTCCAGCCGACACCGGTGTAGGCGACCACGCCGGCGGCCAGGATCAGGACGATCACCGAGGCGCTGTAAATGGCCCGGCGCAGCACGCCGAGCAGATCTTCCTGGGTCGCGCCTTCCTGCGCCCGCACCAGAAAGGTGCCGATCAGCGCGGCGATCACGCCCACGCCGGCGACGAGGAACGGCAGCACAATGCCGGCGCCGTCTGCCACCACCGCGCCCAGCGTGGCCGCGGCGATGATGGAGCCGCTGTAACTCTCGAAGAGGTCTGCCCCCATGCCGGCCACGTCGCCGACGTTGTCACCCACGTTATCGGCGATCACGGCGGGATTGCGCGGGTCATCCTCAGGGATACCCTGTTCGACCTTGCCCACGAGGTCAGCGCCGACGTCGGCGGCCTTGGTATAGATGCCGCCGCCGACACGGGCGAAGAGCGCGATCGAGCTGGCGCCGAAGCCGAAGCCGGTGATGTAGAGGATGTTGCCGTTGAAAAGGAAGTAGAGGAGCGTCATGCCGAGCAGGCTGAAGCTGACGACGGCCATGCCCATGATCGAGCCGCTGCTGAAGGCGACGCGCAGGCCGTCGTCCAGGCTCTTGCTGGCCGCGGCCGCGGTGCGCACGTTGGCGCGCACGGCGATGAACATGCCAAGGTAGCCGGCCGCGCCGGAGGCGATGGCGCCGAGGATGAAGCTCAGCGCGGTCTGCCATGCCAGGAAGACGGCGATGATGACGGCGACGACGACGACAAATCCACCCAGGAAGGTGTACTCCCGGTTGAGAAATGCGGCCGCGCCCTCCTGAATGGCGGCGGCGATCTCCTGCATAACCTGGTTGCCGTTGTCCATGGCAAGGACGCGGCGCGCCTGAAAGACCAGGTAGATCAGGCCCAGAACAGCGATGACCAGAGCAAAGGTGATCGCCGGCGTCCCGAGCGTATCGATCCCTGCGCTCATGTAGCGAAACGGTAGCGCAAACAACATCGAGAGTCCCTCCAGGTAGTAACGAATAGCCAGCAGCCCGCGGCGCTTGCTATGAAAGACTGAAACTAAACAATGATAACGCCTTTCTGCCAGTGGAAGAAAAGATGCGCTACCACTTCGCTATTTTAGCGCGAGACGGCGAAGTAGGCTATTGTATTTATAATCTGCTCACCGCCTTTACTCTCACCGCAGTCCTTCATTCAATCACACACATTACAGTTCAGACAAAAGGGAATCCATGACTGAACAGACGGTCTCCGAACTTCTGGATCTGAGCGGCAAAGTCGCGATCGTTACCGGCGCGGCCGGTCTGCTGGGGACGGCGATGAGCCGCGGGCTGGCGGAAGCGGGCGCGACCGTCGCGGTGACCAGCCGCGATGGGGCGCGGGCGGCCGAGTTTGCCGCGACCTTGCCCGGCAGCGGCCATGCCGGCTTTGGCCTGGCGCAGGACGACGGCGATGCCATTCCCGCTTTTGTGGAGGCGGTCGTGGAGCGCCTGGGCAAGGTGGACGTTCTGGTGAACAACGCCTACGGCGGCGGCGCGCCCAGCATCGACACGGCCAGCGCCGAAGATTTCAACCAGGCCTATCACACCGGCGTGACCGCCTACTTCCTGCTGGCGCGCGAGGTTGTGCGCCATCTGCGCAGTCGCGGCGCACCCGGCTCGATCATCAACATCGCCAGCATGTACGGGGTCGTCGCCAGCTACCCGGAGGCGTACACCGGTTTCGGCGTCAACAGCCCGCCCAACTATCACGGCCTCAAGGGAGGACTTATCCACCTGACCCGCCATCTGGCGGTCTACTGGGCGCAGGACGGTGTGCGCGTGAACGCGATCAGCCCGGGGCCGTTCCCGTCGCCCAAGGTGCGGGAAGGGGAGCCGGAGTTCGTTGCCAGGCTGGCTGAGAAAGTGCCGATGAAACGGATGGGCGAGCCGGAAGAGTTGAAAGGGCTGGTGGTCCTGCTGGCGAGCGACGGCAGCAGTTACATCACCGGACAGAATATTCTGGTCGACGGCGGCTGGACCGCGTGGTAGAAGGGCAGTGGTTAGTGGCTTGAGTTGGCCGCTTGTCGGGAAAAATGACAAGAAGAGGGGTGTGAGGATACTTATGACTGAAATCGGACGGGCGAAAGAGCTGCTGGATACGCCGACGCTGTGGGTGGATCTGGACATCCTGGAGCGCAACATTGCGTTGCTGATGGACAATTTCAACGACGCCGGCGTGAACTGGCGGCCGCACACGAAGGGGATCAAGATTCCGGCGATCGCGCACAAGATGATCGACGCCGGCGCGCTCGGCGTCACCTGCGCGAAGCCGGGCGAGGCCGAGGTGATGGTGGCCGCCGGCGTGCGTGACATTCTGATCGCCAATCAGGTGGTGGGCGCGCAGAAATACGCCCGCATCGCCGCGCTGCAACGCCACGCGAGTGTGAAGATCGCGGTGGACAACACCGCAACGCTGGAGGAGCTCGGCGCGGCCGCCCAGGCCATCGGCGTCGAAATTCCGGTCGTCGTCGAGCTCAATGTGGGCATGAACCGGGCCGGCGTCGAACCCGGCTCAGCGGCTGTAGCGCTGGCCGGCGCGGTCCACGAGCAGGATGGGCTGCGCCTCGCTGGGATGATGGCCTGGGAGGGGCATACACTGGACATCCAGGATGACGATGCGCGCGCTAGTGCGATCCAGCAGTGCATCGGTCAACTGGCAGCCTCGGTACAGGCCGGCCGTGACGCGGGCCTGCCGGTCGAGATCGTCAGCTGCGGCGGCAGCGGCACGATGGATGTAACGATGCACCAGCCGGAGGTGACCGAGATCCAGGCCGGCGGCGCCATCTTCGGCGACGCCACCTACCAGATGTGGGGTGTGCCGACCGATCCGGCGCTCTTCGGCCAGGCTGTGGTCACCAGCCGGCCCGCGCCCGACCGCATCATCACCGACGCCGGCTTCAAGACGCTGCCCGGCATGGAACGGCAGCCGAAAGCCGTCAGCCTGGACAACGTCGTCAACATCTCCGCCTCGGCCGAGCATGGCGTGATCACGCTCTCCGAGCCGAACACGAGCGTGCAGGTGGGTGACGTGCTCGACTTCATCGTCGGCTACGGCGACGCGACCGTCTTCCTGCACGATGCGATGTACGGCGTGCGCGACGGCATCGTCGAGACGGTGTGGCAAGTGAGCGGGCGGGGCAAGCTGCGATAGCTTCAACGGAAAAAGCAGAGAAAGGGCAAAGCCATGAACATCGACGTCGTCGAACTTGCCAGTGAACTGATCGCAATGCCCTCGGAGACGCCGACCAGCAACCGGGCGATCTCCGATTTTCTGCGCGGCGTGCTGGAGGAGGGCGGCTTCGATGTCGAGGAGGTCACCTATATCGACCCGTCCGGTGAGGAAAAGGTAAGCCTGGTAGGGAAGAAGGGCACGGGGGCCGGCGGGCTGGGCCTGTTCAGCCATTCGGACACAGTGCCGGGCGACGCCGGTTGGGAACCGTTCACGCCGGCGCTTGAAAATGGGCGCCTGGTGGGCCGCGGCTCGGCCGACATGAAGGGCCCCCTGGCCGCGTCGATTGCCGCGGCCTGCCGCTTCAACGGCGATGACCTGAAGCAGCCGCTCTTTCTCACCGTCACCGCGGACGAGGAGGGGGGACACATCGGC
>DAOUHY010000119.1:0-2972 GCA_034428435.1 Caldilineaceae bacterium
AGCGAGCACATTTCCAGGGGATGTCATTGTGCGAATACTCGGATAGCTCGGGAGCGCTCATGCCGGAGAAACGGGCCAACACCTGATCGATGTGTTCGATGTCACGCGTGCGCAACAAATCGGTGTCAGAACGTTCGGCTGTAAGGTATCTGTTCTGGCTGTAGTTGTGGTAGACCTGCTCCGTCTTCCGAACCGCCCCTTCCTCTTCCATGCAGCGCAGAATCCGGGTTAGATTGACCGATGTCGGACCGTAGCCGTTCTTGATGTAGGTCTCACCCATCAGGTTCTCTTCGAACTTCTCGTAGTAGTCGAAGTCGATGAAATAGAAGAGTTGGTGCAGAACGGCTTCGCCGGCGTTCGGTTTGCCCTCGACCCTGTCGAGAACGTAGAGGATCACCTGTCTGAACACGTCGGGGCGTTCCTCTTCGACGCGAATCTGGAGGTCTTCGCTCTCCAGGACTGCTTCCTCTGTAACCTGCCGGCGTGCACGACCGGTAGACCGCTTTTCAGTCAGCATACGTGGATGCCCTTTTCATCCAGATCTGCCATCCTGTGCTTCGTGGAACCAGCGCCTGGGTTCATAGGAATAGCGAACTTGGCGTTCCACTGTGCGGCTCATTCTAAGCCAGAACGCATGAAGCGGCAAAGCCGGTCGGAATTTCGTTCTGAGCAAATCAGACCTTAATCGCGCCCGAAGTCAGTCCGGCCACAAACCAACGGCTGGTGAAGATAAAGAGGATAACCAAGGGGATCGAGCCGATCAACAGCCCCGCCATCGTCAGCCCGTAACGTGTGAAGTACTCGGTCTGGTAGGCCCACAGGCCGGGTGTCAGGGGCAGGAGCGCCTGCTTCTGGATGGTCAGGTAGGGCCAGATCAGATTGTTCCACGTGCCCAGAATGTTCAGAATCGCGGCCACACCCAGCATCGACTTGCTCAGAGGCAGCGCGATGCGCCAGTACCCCTGCCACTCGCTCGCGCCGTCAATGCGCGCCGCGTCGAACAGCTCCCTGGGCAGGCTTTCAAAAAAAGTTCGCAAAATAAACATGGCGAAAACCTGTCCGCTCGCGATCCACGGCAGAATCATCGCCCAATATGTATTCATCAACCCGAGATCCTTCACCAGAACAAACGACGGAATCAGTGTCATCGCCGAAGGCACCATCATCAGCGACAGCACCAGGTAGAACAGCATCTGCCGGCCCGGAAATTCTAAAATCCCGAACGCATACGCCGACAGCGACGCCAGCAACAGGACGCCCAAAACAGTCACGCCGCTAACGATCATACTGTTTTTGATGAACTCCAGCACGATCTCAAAGGCAAACCCGTAATTCTCCCAGTGCAGCGGGAAAGTCAGCGCAAACGGCTGCCGGGCAAACTGCGGGATCGTCTTCAGCGAAATCAGGAAGGCCATCACCAGCGGCGCAATTCCCCCCACCAGGAACAGGCCCAATAACACGATCCGCCACCAGTCCCCGCGCAGAAACACGCCCACCTGCTCGCCCCGGCTCCGCTGGAACTGTACTCTCGTCTCTGCCCCGGCCGCACTCATGGCAATAACTCCCAACTGCAGTCTATCGTTTCGAGTCTTTCGTTCTCTTCCCGCACCAGCAGGTGTCACCAAAAACTAGAAACTGAAAACTAAAAACTGCCCTTAATACTCCTCAGTCGTAATGTACTTCATATTGATCATCGTCAGCACGAGCGTGAGGAGGAACAAGACGACGCCGATGGCGGAAGCGTAGCCCATCTTGTTGATGCGGAAGGCGTTGAAGAACATCCACATCCCCGGCACCATTGTGCTGTTGATCGGCCCGCCCTGCGTCATCGCAAAGACGGCGGTAAACTCCTGCACGCCCCACATGATGGTGAGAACGGTGATGAGCTTGATCTGGCCGGCGATAAGAGGTAGTTCGATCGACCAGAAGCGGCGCATCTCGGAGGCGCCGTCGATCATGGCGCTTTCGACGAGTTCGTAGGGGATCGCCTGCAAGCCCGCCAGCAATATCAATATCGCCACCCCGTCCACCCACGGAAAATTGCGCAGCATCACCGCATACAGCGCCACATTCGGGTCCGCCAACCATGCCCGCGTCCACGACTCCAGCCCTGCCCACGTCAGAATCGCATTCAGCGGCCCGACCTTGACATCGTAGATGAACTTCCACAGCATCAGTGGCACGATCGCAGGAATGACCACCGGCAGAATCATCCCCAACCGGAACGTATACTGCGTCCTTGCCCCCCGCAGCCGGTGAATCAGCACCGCAATGAACAACGAAACACCCACCGTGGACACCACATACCAGGCCGCCAGCTGCAGCATGTGGTCCATCGAGTTCAGGAATACCCGGTCTTTGGTGAAAAGATGGACAAAGTTGTCCAGGCCCACAAAATCCGCGGACAGGCCCGGCGCCCACTTGTACACCGAACGGTACAGCCCCAGCAGCGCCGGATAGTACATGAAGACCAGCAGAAAGACGAAGGTGGGGGCGAGCATCGTGTAGGCGACGCGCCCTTCGTAGATACGTTTGGCGAGCGGCTTTCTGCGTTCCTGCACGTCCGCGGCCTGGGCCCCAGCATTGGACAGGGCGGGCATCTCTTTTACAGCCATCAGCGTATCCTCATTTGAGGAGTGAGGAACTGCGAGTAGTGAGGAGTGAGAGGTGTTTTCATTCAACTGACGACGGCCAAACTCACTCTTCTTTGCTCACTCCATCTAATCGGCGAACGAACCGTTCGCATAGATCAAAGGCAGATGTTCGTCGTCTGCGATCACGTCGCCCACGCGCAGACGCTCGGTCACCTCCACCGGCAGCGCAGCCGGCCGGCCGTTGTACACCGCGCCTTCCGGCATGAACAGCATTGACAGCGCCCGCCGTGGATGGACCGTCATGTTGGGGCCGGCCGCATGGGCGATCATCCCATTGATGAAGACGCCGTCTCCCGCCTTCACCTCCACCGCGGCCGG
>DAOUHY010000120.1:0-4988 GCA_034428435.1 Caldilineaceae bacterium
ACAAGCGTATCCGGCGCCTTTTCGTGCACATACAACTCCAGGGCATCCATGGCGGAGTTCAACTCTTCAGTTGGACAAGGAATATACCGAGCCGTTTCAATCGTTGAGCCTGGCGGCCCAATCCAACAGTAGTCGGGCAGGCGACGATATTCGCCGGGCGCTTTGTTATATCCCCGTACGCCCTGCATGAGAACCTTATGTGAATGTCTGATTAGCCTCTGTGACAGCGGGATTTCCTTCAACATGTCGATTGCGGCATTGAGAGCTAGCCGATAATTCAGTACCTCGCGAATGTCGACTTTTGCGGGCGTGCTCTCGTCCGACAGGTCTCCTTCCGCCTCGAAGGTCAGGAGTTCGGTCAGGGTCGTCTGTGTCCCTTCTATACGGCTGGAAAGGACAGCTTCTTGTGAGGCAAGGGGAGACAGCAGCACACTGGCATTGGGCAATCCCTTGAGCATGCCTTCGTATCTGGCTATCTCGGCGTGAGCCGGGCCTATCAGCGGCAACAACCTCTACAAGTCCAGATTTTGTGGTGGAAACTGTCCGGAGTGATATCGTACAGGCGTCATGGAAAGGGCATTTTCGGGTTACTTAAGACTTCAATTCAACCTGACTTTACATCAAGTATGACGACGGAACAACGTAAAGCCGGTGAGTTCAGCCCCGATTCCAGTATGCCCGCCCCATAATCTCCCTAGCGATATGAGTGCCAGCGCGCTTGTGCTAGAATTCCCTGTGCCGCGACCGACACTTATACGGGCCTATACTGAGGAAGAGCGTGCAGCAGGTATTGACCGCTGAGCAGGGCCGAATTCTACAAAAGGAGCGTCAACTACTGGGCGACCTGCAGGTCTGCCTTGCCCGCCTTGACGCGCCCGACGCCGACCTGGGGCTGATCCGCAATGCGCTGGCCCAATTGGAAGAGCTTTTCCTTGTGGTGGTGGTGGGCGAATTCAACGCCGGCAAGAGCGCCGTCATCAACGCGTTGCTGGGGCAGGAATATCTGCCCGAAGGGGTCGTGCCCACCACCAGCGAACTGGTTCTGATCCGCCATAGCGATGCCTCTGAGCAGCCGGGCGCGGACAGTGGTATGGCAGTGCGGCGCCTGCCCGTTCCCTGGCTGCAGGAGGTCAATCTGGTCGATACGCCCGGCACCAATGCCGTCATCCGCCAGCACCAGGAACTGACAGAGCATTTCGTGCCCCGCAGCGACCTCGTCCTTTTCGTCACCAGCGCGGACCGGCCGTTCAGCGAATCGGAGCGCGCCTTCCTCCAACAGATCCGTGACTGGGGAAAAAAGATCGTGATTGTGGTCAACAAGATCGAGCTGCTGACCACCGAAGCGGAGCAACAGGAAGTACTCGAATTCGTGCGCCGGAACGCCCACGAGTTGCTTGGCGTTGCGCCGGCCATTTTCGCCGTCAGCGCCCGCCTCGCGCTCGAAGCAAAGAATTCAGGAGAGAGCACAGAGCCGACAGAAGGCCCGAGAACATCCTCTCCCCCCTCACTCTGGCAGCGCAGCCGGTTCGAACCGCTGGAGCAGTACATTCTCGACTTTCTCGATGCCGGGGAGCGTGTGCGGTTGCAACTTTCGAACCCGGTTGGAATCGCAGCCGCCCTGATCGCCAATTACCAGGAGGTGATCAGACAGCGACAGTCCCTGCTCAAGGGCGATTTCCAGGCGCTGGACGCCATCGACCAGCAGCTGGCGGCTTACCAGAACGATATGCGGCGAGACTTTCGCTACCAGAGCGATCGCGTCGATAACGTCCTCTACGAGATGGCCGAGCGAGGCGACCGCTTCTTCGACGAAAACCTGCGCATTACCCGCGTCGTCGAGCTGGTCAACAGCGAGCGGTTGCGAGGCGAGTTTGAGCGCCGCGTCCTCGCCGACAGCAGCCGTGCTGTCGAGCGGCATGTCGACGAACTGATCGACTGGCTGATCGAGCGCGACTACCGCCAGTGGCAGGCGGTGATGGAGTTCATCGAGCGCCGCTCACTCCAGCACACCGACCAGATGATCGGCCAGGTGCGGGGGGAATTCGATTTCAACCGTCAAAATTTGCTCAAGAGTATCGGCCGCAGCGCGCAGGAGGTGGTCGACTCCTACGATCGCGAGGCCGAGGCGCTCAAGCTGGCCAAGGACGTGCAGCGGGCCATCATCCAGACGGCCGCGGTCGAGGCCGGTGCCATCGGCCTCGGCGCCATCCTTGTCGTCATACTGAATACGACCTTCCTCGATGTGACCGGCGTCCTCGGTGCCAGCGCTCTCGCCGCGCTGGGTCTCTATGTGCTCCCCTACCGGCGGCAGAAGGTGAAAGCGCAGTTGCGCGCACGCATCGGCGACCTGCGCCGGCGTCTCGACACCGCCATCACTCAGCAGTTCGAATCGGAGCTGACTGCCAGTGTGCAGCGCATCCGCGAAGCAGTCGCCCCCTACACCCGCTTCGTGCGCGTGGAGCGGGAAAAGCTGGAGACGCTCGCGGCCGATCTGCAGCGCGCCGAAAGCGAGTGGGCAGGGCTGCGGCGCCGTGTGGAGGAGCTGGCCGCGAGCCATACGCCACTGCCGTCATGATACCCTCCATCTCTCTGCTTCCCCTGGACGCCTCGCTGCACGCCGTTGCGCTGCAGCGGGTTTACGAGCTGTCACCGGCCTACTGGGCAATGTATCATCTGGCCCAGGCGCCCGCCGGGCAGTCGGCGCGCGATCTGGAAGCGATCGAGGCCGAGCCGGGCCGTATGGGGCTGGGGATTGTGGCGGCGAATGAGGCGGGCAATCCTGAAGCCGGCGCACAACTGGTGGGCCTGATCGACTTCCGTCTGCACTGGCCGGACCCCGAAACAGCATATATCGGCATTCTGTTGGTGGCGGAGCCCTTCCAACGTCAGCGCGTGGGCACGAATGCCTGGGCCCTGCTGGAGCCGTGGCTGGCTGCGGAGGGTGGTGTGCGCGAGGCCAAATTGGGCGTCGAGCAGTTCAACCCCGGCGCGCTCCGCTTTTTCCAATCTCTCGGCTTTAGCCTGACCGGCGAGGCGCAGCGCATCCGTTCCGGCAAACGCCTGGTGCGTCTGCTGGCGATGGAGAAGAAACTGGAAAGTAGTGACAAAATTGACTGCAATAGTGGGAGTGACGATGGAAACGAATGACGGGAGAGTTGTGGAAGCCGGTGCGGCGGAGGAGACGATTCTGCGCGTTGCCGGAAAGCTGCGTGCGCTGAGCAACAACGGCCTCCATTTTGCCGACAATCCTTACCAGGTTGAGAGGTTCGAGCAGATTCTGGCCCTGTCTGCCGAGTTGACGGCGCTGGTCGACGCGCGCCCGCTGGCGGAAATTCAACGCCATTTATTTGAAGATACCCGCTATGTTTCCCCATATGCGGTGGTGGATACTGCCGCCTTCGATGACGCCGGCCGCATTCTCCTGATCCAGCGGAAGGACAACGGGCGCTGGGCGCTGCCGGGCGGGTGGTGCGAAGTGAACGAGCTGCCGGGAGAGGGCGCGGTGCGCGAGGTGTGGGAAGAGACCGGCTGCCGGGTTGAACTGAGCGGTTATCTCGGTATTTTCGACAACAACTATCACGGCGGCGGCGGTCTGCACCATCTCTACTGCCTGCTCTTCGCCGCCCGCCATGTCGATGGAACGCCAATCGTCACCCGGGAGACGCTGGACGTAGGCTGGTTCACGCCGCAGAATCTGCCTTGGGATGCCCTGCACGCTGCCCACCCTACCCGTATCCGCTTCGCCTTCAAGTGGCAGGAAGACCCCTCTCAGCGATCCTTTTACGATCCCCCGCGTTGGCAGCCGCAGCCGACCTGGCAGCACAATACACACCAGGAGTAAGAGCAGAAATACCTCTGCCTGCTGTCCGTAGACAGATCGTAGACATATTGCACAGCAGTTCGATCGGGCCGGTCTTCGGGGCATCGACCCTGCCCGGCCCGGCATTCTCCACGCACTCCAGTGTATTCGCACGGCCAATCGACCCGATTTCCTCCCCAACCGGGCAGAAATACTGAATGCCCTTGCGCTTTCTCAAGTACCGGAGCGTTTTGGTATTATATACTTTCCGTTAATGGACGGGAGCGACCAAAAGTGGTAATATAGCCTTGGAAGCGAACATCCGTTCATATTCCCGCACCACCTGGCAATTGATGGCCGCCGCATCTGGGTGCTTGGTTAACAGGAACAGGAAACGATTGGAGGCTGCATGGCGCTTGACAAGCTGATCATACGCGGCGCACGCGAACACAATCTGCGCAACGTGGATCTGGAAATCCCGCGCGATAAGCTGGTGGTGATCACCGGGTTGAGCGGCAGTGGCAAAAGCAGCCTGGCCTTCGATACCATCTACGCCGAAGGACAACGCCGCTACGTCGAGTCTCTTTCCTCCTATGCACGCCAGTTCCTCGGTTTGATGGAAAAGCCGGACGTCGATCAGATTGAAGGACTCAGCCCCGCGATTTCAATCGACCAAAAGGGCGCCGGACGTAATCCCCGCTCAACTGTCGGCACCGTCACCGAAGTCTACGACTACCTGCGCCTCCTTTATGCACGCGTCGGTCAGCCCCACTGCCCCGAGTGCGGCGACCCCATCACCCAACAGACACCGCAACAGATCGTCAACTCAATCCTGGACATGGAAGAGGGCGCCCGCCTGCTGATCCTGGCCCCGATCATCAAGGATCGCAAAGGCGAGCACAAAGGTGTCTTCGACGATCTGCAGTCGCAGGGTTATGTACGTGTACGCGTGAACGGTGAACTGTTCGAGGTCGGCGAAGCACCGGAGTTGGACCGCTACAAGATGCATACCATTGAAGCGGTGATCGACCGCATCATCGTGCGGGCAGAGCGGTTCGATCCGGACGACCCCGGAAGCGTGCTGCCGGGCACCGACCGCACGCGGCTCACCGACTCGGTGGAGACGGCGCTCAAGTTGGGTGAGGGCTCAGTGATCGTTTCCGAAGTGAAGCGCGTACCGGTCGATGGC
>DAOUHY010000121.1:0-80158 GCA_034428435.1 Caldilineaceae bacterium
GCTTGTGTGCTCGACTCTACACCAAATTGACTGCACATACCCTCTGCATCTATATCAACCGTCTCTTGGGCGCACCTGAATATCTGAAAATCAAGAAATTGGCCTTTCCCAACTAGCATAACGCCCCAATACGAAGCTGCCGCAAACCTCCTCTTAACCGATCTTTAAATCCCCATTTACATCTCCTGTACTTCGCCTTAATCAGGTGGCGTTAGTCTGCTATCTGATATGAAGACAACAAGAAATCAGTTTCGCCCAGATGAGAACTAAATGCCGCGGGTTGCGCCTGCTACGAGCGGTGAAAGTGACAGGGCTATGCGAACTGGGAGACACGAAAGGAAAGGGTGGCAAATGCTGCCAGCTTCACTCGAAAGGTTCATTTTGCAAAGAAAGATCGACTCGTTTCACAAGATCTGGTGCCTCCTGTTTCTGCACCAGCACTCAGCCGACTACAAGTTTAGCCGAGATAACGTGCGCCAGGTGACCTTTACGGATGCGCCGACGCTGGATGAAGCAGTAGACGACCTTCACGACGCAGGGTTGTTGGTATCGACAGGAGAGGCACTAAGCCTCAATTGCCACCCGTGCCGGCTGCAGTATGCCTCTTGGACTACGGGGGAACTTTCCTGAACTGTGCATAGAGCATTTGGGCGTTAATGGACTATTAACGTGACGACTAATGGTTGTTAACGCCTGCGCCGTGTTTAATCACAGGTCATTAACCTGATAGAGATATGATGGCAACAGTGGTTGATACGTCTTTCGATTTCTCGAATGTGAGGACATGAGTCTCACGGGCATGGCGTCCACGCGGGATTCAATGCGGCATCATGCGACAGTAAATCGGCCACCCATCCAAACTTCAGAGGAGCATACATGCGTCGAGTATTGTTAGTATGGTATTTGATAGCCGCCTTGGTGCTGGCAGCGTGCGGCGGGTCAGACGAAGAGACGGCTCGAGCCGATGAGCCAGCCATAGAAGTGCAGACTGTGGCTGGGAGTTCGACCGCGGACGGACTACCTGAGGTGAATCCTCTGGAAGTGACAGGCGACATAATCACAGCGGGTAGCTCCACTGTCTTCCCCCTGTCCGAAGCGATGGCCGAGCGCTTTAGGGACGAAGGGTACGCCCACAACATCACTGTCGACAGCATCGGCAGCGGCGCCGGTTTCGAGCGCTTCTGCGTTGCCGGTGAATCGGACATCTCCAATGCCAGCCGGCCCATCAGCGACTCCGAACGAGAATCATGCGGGGCCATCGACCGCGTCCCGATTGAGTTTCGCGTCGGCACCGATGCGCTGGCCGTTACCGTCAGCAAGGACAATGAGTTCGTCGACAATCTGTCCATGGAGCAGCTGGCGCTGGTCTTCTCCACCGCCACCACTTGGGCAGATGTCAACCCCGACTGGCCGAAGGAGCCGATTCAGCGCTTCAGCCCGGGAACCGACAGCGGTACTTTCGACTACTTCGTCGAAGAGGTCTTCGACAAGGACAAGGAGCCAATCCTGAGTGCCGAGGCCATCCAGTTGTCCGAGGATGACAACGTCCTCGTCCAGGGTGTTACCGGCAGTCCCTACGCCGTCGGCTACTTTGGCTACGCCTACTACCAGGAAAACGCCGACACGCTGAAGATTGTCGCCATCAGCGGCGTCGAGGCCACTGCGGCCAACGTCGACAACGGCAGCTACCCGCTTGCCCGCCCGCTCTACATCTACTCGGATGCAGGCATCATGGCCGAGAAGCCCCAGGTTGCTGCCTTCATCAACTTCTACCTGGCCTATGTCAACGAGGAGGTCGAGCGCGTCGGCTACTTCCCGGCTGAAGGTTCCGTTCTTGAGGCCGCCAAGCAGAGCCTCCTTGACGCAATGAAGGCTATGCAGCAATAGATCGATTCGACTTCTGTGGCTCGCGCCAGCAGGCCAGATGTGAAATTGGAAGAGTTGGGGATCGGGACTAATTTCCGTCCCCAACGTTCCCAATTGAAGTCCATAGGATAAGACTAGCCGCAATTGAAGGCCGAATTGCGTCTTGCATGAGGGCTGTGGCCAGGCCGTAAAGATGCATCGCATTTTAGCCTGCGCAAGCCGGTAACCTTGAAGATACGAGAGAAGACCATGACACGATCGGCGCCAGTTGCACAGGCTGCCATTTCTGCTGAGTCGATGCGCGGGCCAGTGGAAGGCGCGGAGAGTGGAGGCGATACCGTCCTGGGCGGAGGACCCCAGATGGAACTGAGGCGCAAGCCCAGAATTGCCGAGTCGATTATTCAGGGCTTTCTCTTCCTCTGCGGCGCCATTTCAATCCTAACAACGTTGGGCATCGTCTATATTCTTGGGCGTGAGTCACTTCTGTTTTTCGCCAGTGAGGAAGTAAACCTACTGAAGTTTTTCGGTGGAACCGAATGGCAGCCCGCCATAGGAAGGTTCGGGATCTGGCCGCTGGTGACCGCCACCCTTATGGCGAGCCTGATCGCGATGGTCGTGGCGCTGCCAATAGGTCTTTGCGTAGCAATCTACCTGAGCGAATATGCACCTCAGCGGACGAGAAGCATTTTGAAACCTATTCTTGAAGTATTGGCGGGGATCCCAACCGTCGTTTACGGGTATTTCGCCCTGACATTTATGACGCCACTGCTGCGCGAAATTTTTGGCCGTGATGTGGTGGAGATCTACAACACTGCTTCCGCCGGTATCGTCATCGGCATTCTGGTGATTCCGCTCGTCAGTTCGATGAGCGAGGATGCATTGCGCGCTGTGCCAGGTTCGCTGCGCCAAGCCTCTTATGGACTAGGAGCCACGAGACTTGAAACGGCTCTACGAATCGTGTTGCCGGCGGCGCTTTCCGGCGTGGCAGCGGCCTTCATCGTGGCCATTTCCCGTGCGATTGGGGAGACAATGATCGTCGCCATCGCGGCGGGCGCCGGCCCAAATTTCACCTTCTCACCGTTTCGGGCCGCCGAAACGATGACAGGGCACATTGTGCGAATCAGTGGAGGCGACCTCAGTTACGATTCGATCGACTACAACAGCATCTTTGCGATCGGTCTGATACTTTTTCTGCTGACTCTTAGCCTCAATGTCCTGAGTCAGTGGATAGTGCGCCGCTTTCGCGAGGAGTACGAGTGATGGGACTCAACCAACAGAAGACCGCTGGCCAGGATGCGGGCGGGATGATGCCCTCAGGTCCTGCCTACCATGATCGGGTGGTAGCGCGACAGCGTCGAGGGAGGGCTTGGGCGGTAATCTTTCAGGCTGCGATGCTTGCCGGAATCATTGCCTTGTGCGCTCTTCTCTTGAACATCCTCAATCAGTCCTTCGGCTACGTTGCAATCGTCAACAATATCAATCCCGCTGAGCTGGCCGTTGACGGCGCGCCGCTGGACAGGCTGCCCAAAGGTATTCTGGTGGAGATTCTGGAGGCGAATGTTTCGGCGGGGTTGATGAGGCGATATGAACATGACACGCCATTCAGCGAGAGAAGCCGCGAGAACGTCCACGAGTTGATTCTTGAGCGGGTGGTAGAGCCACAGGTACAGGCGACCTGGGGGCTGTTCGACTCACTGTTCGCGCGTGGGAGCGTCTTTGCAGAGGCTGAAGAGCGCTATCCGGGATCTGATGTGTACTTCCGTAGCTGGCTAACGACCAGTTTCATCAGTAAGTCGCAGTCGAGCGAACCGCTGCGCGCCGGCGTTCGCACCGCGATATTCGGCTCCTTGTGGGTGGTTGCCATCACAGTTCTCTTTTCCTTTCCCATTGGCGTAGGGGCAGCGATCTACCTGGAAGAGTACGCACACAAAGAGCGCATACTCAATCGGTTGATCCAGACCAACATCAATAATCTGGCAGGCGTACCGTCGATAATTTACGGTATGTTAGGGCTGGCGATATTCGTTCGCATTCTGGAAGTGTTCACAAGCGGCGCGTTTCTTGGCGTGAATGACCAGTCCACCGCTAACGGGCGCACAATTGTATCGGCCGGATTGACTCTTGGACTGCTGATTCTCCCGCTCATCATAATAAACGGTCAGGAGGCGATTCGAGCCGTCCCCAGTTCTCTGCGGCAGGCGGGCTTCGGACTAGGGGCCACGCACTGGCAGGTGATTTGGCATCACGTCTTGCCGAGCGCCATGCCCGGCATCCTGACGGGAACAATCCTGGCAGTTAGCAGGGCGATTGGCGAGACGGCCCCGCTGGTCGTTGTCGGTGCCTCAACTTTCATCGCCCTGGATCCCAGCGGGCCTTTCTCAAAATTTACGGTTCTGCCTATCCAGATATATCAGTGGACATCGCGACCGCAAGACGAATTCCGCAATCTGGCCGCGGCAGCTATTCTGGTCCTTCTGATTCTTCTATTGTCCTTAAACGCATCCGCAGTGCTGCTGCGAAATCGCTTTGACCGCGGTCAGGCCAGCGCCTAGAGGAGTTTCTGACATTATGACAGTCGCTATTGGTCGCCCTTCCCAGGTCCAGGTCAAAAACGGCAGTTCGTATCCCAATGGGTGGGGAAGGTATGCAATCGAAGTCGAAAAGATGCACGTCTATTACGGTGACTTTTGCGCTGTACGCGACGTGGAAATGAAAGTACCTACCAACAAGATTACCGCGATAATCGGACCTTCAGGGTGCGGCAAGAGTACGGTCCTGCGCTGTTTCAACCGCATGAACGATCTGATCTCCAGGGCTCGTATCGAAGGTGTGGTCCTGTTTCAGGGGCAGAACATCTACGATGACGACGTAGACCCGGTGGAAGTGCGGCGGCGTATCGGTATGGTATTTCAGAAACCGAACCCTTTTCCAAAGACGATCTATGAGAACGTGGCCTGGGGAACACGCATCAACGGATTCCGCGGCGACATGGACGATATGGTTGAAAGGGCCTTGCGGTCAGCTGCATTGTGGGACGAGGTAAAGGACAAGCTGCAACAGAGCGCTCTCGGGCTATCCGGCGGACAACAGCAGCGGCTGTGCATCGCGAGGGCAATCGCAGTGGAGCCGGAGATAATACTTATGGACGAGCCCGCCTCGGCCCTGGATCCGATTGCGACGCTACGTATCGAAGATTTAATGAAGGAGCTTTCAGAGAAATATACTATAATAGTCGTAACGCACAACATGCAGCAGGCAGCCCGGATTTCCGATTACACAGCCTTCTTCAGCGTGGACGACAGAAGGACCGGAAATCTGATAGAGTTCGACGACACTGAAAAGATCTTCACGAATCCGAGTCAGAAGAGGACAGAAGACTATATTACGGGCCGGTTCGGCTAAGCTCACACACTGCAATTGGAGTCAACATGAGCGTCGACAAGAAGCGCGTTCTCATACTTTGCACAGGCAACTCCTGCCGGAGTCAGATGGCTGAAGGGCTTGTCAATGCCTATCTTGGCGAGGCGTGGCAGGCGTTTTCGGCCGGCACTGCACCTTCAGGCATGGTTCATCCGCTTGCTGTGCGGGCGATGGCGGAACTCGATATCGACATTAGTCTGGGCACCACTGAGTCAGTCGACATCTATCGAGAGTTGCAGCCGGACCTGGTTGTCACGGTCTGCGACAATGCGGCCAGAAACTGCCCAGTCTGGCTAGGTGATGAGGAAGTCAAGCACATGCCGTTTGACGATCCAACAGAGCTAATCGGAAGTGATTCAGAAAGGATCTCAGCCTGCAGGCAGGTGCGGGATCTGATGCGTGACAGGCTACTCCCCTATCTTCAGAATCGATAGTCCTTCGGAAGGAAAGGAGACCATCGATGGGACAGCTCCTGCGAACCTCATTTGCGCGTGAGTTGGAGACACTTCAGACCGATACGTTGATGCTCGGTAGCATGGTAATTCAGGCGCTGAAGGAGTCAGTTGAAGCGTTGCGGCAAAGGGATATGGAGACTGCCAAGCGACTTATCAAAGAAGATGAAGTGATCAATAAGAAGCGGTTTGAAATTGAGGCAGACTGCCTGCGGTTGATAGCGACGCAGCAGCCTATGGCGGGAGATTTGCGTCTAATCGCAGCTGTGTTGGAAATAAGTACGGAGTTGGAGCGGATTGGGGACTACGCAAAGGGCATCGGACGGATAATCCTATTAATCGGTCCGGAGGCACTGATAAAGCCGCTGGTAGATATACCTCGCATGTGCGATATCGCTACGAAAATGCTACAACAGGCCCTCGATGCATTCCTAAACCAGGACTTGGAAGCCGCGAGAAGGATTCCATTGCAAGACGATGAGGTCGACGCCCTCTACAACCAGGTCCATCGTGACCTCATCGCGATGATTCTGGAGGACACGTCGTTGATAGATCGCTGCAACTACCTTCTTTGGGCCGCGCACAATCTTGAACGGGCTGCGGACAGAGTGACGAACATTTGCGAGCGAATCATCTTTACCGTAACCGGCGAATTCATTGAATTTGACATGAACTGAGGCAGGAAAGGCCAGTCTACCTCGGAAAACAGTCGCGATTCCCTCTTTAATTTCTTCGATAATCTACCTCCTCGGCAAGGATCAGGCCACAGAATGAGGTTTGGTGGCCAGTGTACGACACTCCTGTTACCTTGTTTGGTTCGGCTGGTCGCAAAGCACAGAGGGTGCCTCCTTCCCAATGGTACGGCGTTGCGGGGAACGCATTCACGGCTGTGGGCGGAATGCCTTTCTTTCAGGTTCTTGCTCTTGCAAAGAGGTTGACGGAGGGGGGAGCATCGTATAGAATGGTGGCAACTTGTGCCTGGTTCATGTAGTTGTCATCCAAAGCAAAACAGGAGTTTGCAATAATCGAGAGTTTCCCTTATCATTCGGGACGCAAGCACCGGAATCCCCTCCAACCTTTGATTTGGGAGCATTGTCTCAGTTTGCAGTTGATGGTACAATCCGCGCTGATCCAGCCAGCGGGATTGATCATAGACGGACGTGTTTTCCGCACTCTTGCAGAAATCAATCATTACTCTTTTCCTTGACCGCCCTTAGGAGGTATGAAATGCTCAAACGACGTGTGAGGTTCTGGGCCGCTATAATGCTCATTGCAGTTATTGCTGTGTCGGGCTGTGCACCGCGCGCCGGCCAGGGAAGTATCGAAGCCGATGCCGACCAATTGGTCATTGACCTGCCTGCGCTTGTGCTTGACTTTGGTGCGGACGGGATGGCCGCGATTCAGAACGCTGCCCTAGCCGACTTGGTGGGAACTCTTGGCGTACCTCTGGATGTGGCAGTCCCGGCTGAGATGGTCTTTCTGATGGAGGCCAGCAACATTCAGCACATCCAGGTGAGCAACACACCTGAGGGCTTGCTGCTTCTGGTCAACGGCCGTAGTATTCCGAATATCAGCTATGATGGAGATTCGCTGAGTGCGCTGCCTGGAACGCTCAGCACATTCGGCATGGTCATCCCAATGGCAGACCTACTCTTTGCGCTGGTGGACCGAATTGGGATTGGCGTAATAGCCCGCTTCCCGGTTGCGCCTGGTGCTGAGGAGATTCCGCTCTTCGTGGAAGGTGACAGCGAAGCAGCGATGGCTGCCCAGGCCGCGCAGGACGAGTTCCTGGCAGCCGTAGGCACGCCGCCGCGCATCAATCTGCCGATTTTCTACGAGGCGGACGGCAGCTTCAGCATCGGCGACATGTCGATTGATGAGATGAATGCGATGACCGGCGGAGCGCTTGGGGGTCTTGCCCTGACCATTGGTCAGATCGGTATGGCCGGAGCCCTGGGGATTTCGCAACTGGGCATCAGCACGAATGTCGACGGGATCACGATTTCCATCGACGGTGACGCCCTGCCGACGTTGGACTGGTCTGACGGCAAAGCCAGCAACCTAATCGAGCTGATAACAGACATCCCCGTGCTGGACATGGCGATGCCGGGCATGGGTACGATGATGCCCACGATTCTCCAGATTTTGCCGCTCGTCCAGGCGACAGAGTTCGACCTGACCCTGCATTTCTAGGTCGCCTATCGCCTGATCAGGCCTGGCGGAGAGGAACGCCTGACTAAGTCGGGCAGTCGTCAAGATTGAAAGGAAGAGGAGCGGCGATGAGTGCTGCTCCTCTTTTTGCATTGGCTGAAGTGGGACCTGGCGGGAGATTCTGCAGAGATTCAACAAACTGAGGGCGGCCTGACAGGTGCAGTTTCGGCCGTTTGTGGTCGTTGCACAGGGCCCTCGGCCACGCGGCCGACAAGGTGCAAGTTTCTTGCGCCTTTAGTCTGACATCACCCTGCTTACATTGAGTAATGGATGTCGATTGATCTAGGTAACTGCCGAGGTGGGGCCGCTCATGTAGAGTTCGCCGGGTTCAAATCCGCGCGCTGCATAGTAGGCCTGTGTGCCGGTGGCGGAAATGACGCTGATGCGCTCGAACCCGGCATCACTACTGATGCGCCTTGCCTCGTTCAGTAGGCGCGTACCGACGCCAACGTGTTGGGCAGCACCCTTCTCTGCGCCGCCAATGGCCAATGCAGGTCCGTACACATGCACTTCGCGAATCATGGCGTTGCCGTGAATCTCATCCAGGAAGGCCCGGCTCCCAGCCGAAGGCGATTTGGGCAGGCTTAACCTAAGAAAGCCTGCGAGCGGGGCCTGCGCCAGGTTTGCTAGAGAGCCGTTACCCTTGTCCTCGGCCACGACATATTGGAGAAAGTGCTCAACCGTCAGGTCAGTCGGGTAGGTAGTGACAATCAACCGCAGCTCTTCTTCACGCACGTGCTGTCGCCGCACTTCGCGGCAGCGTATACAGCCGCAGCGATCACCACGACGCGCCAACTCCTGATGGACAACCTCGCGCAGATTGCTCGTCTTCACTCCGGCCTCGATGTGATGCGCCGGTATGTCGCGAAACAGGCGGTTGACGCGAGTGTACGGCGGTATGGTCGGTTTGATATCTGCCAACAGGGATACCAACTCTCCTTCGGTATAGGGTATATAGTCTCCGGCCTGCCACTTTTCGTGAAGTTCCGTACCGGCAATCAGTGAGCAAGGATATATCTTGAGTTCATCGGGCCGGACGGCGGGATCATCGAAGAACCGGCGAAACGATTCGCGGTCCGATTGCAGTGTGGCACCATATAAGTTGGGCATCCAGTGCAGATGCAGTTTGAATCCCGCCGTTCTGAGCAGGCCCAGTGCGTCCTTTACCTCGGCCACGGTGTGCCCGCGCTTGTTCTTTTCCAGAACGTCGTCCTCCAAGCTCTGGACCCCGATCTGAACTTTCGTCACACCCAAACGGCGCAGGTGTCGAATCTCATCCGGAGTAATCCAGTCCGGTCGAGTCTCTACGACGAGGCCAACGTTGCGGTGGGCGGCCAAGACATTGCATTTCTGCGCTTCCTCCAGGGTGGCAGACGGCAATTGTTCCGGGTCTCCGTAGGCGTTCATGGCGTCAAAACAGCGGCGGACGAACCATTCGCGGTAGTCCTGGCTGTAGGCGCTCCATGTACCTCCCAAGATCAGAAGTTCCACTTTGCTGGCGTCATGGCCAATGCTCTCGAAGGCGTCGATGCGCCCAAAAGTCTGTTTGAACGGGTCGAATCCGTCACGTTCGGCCCTCTGCGCACCGGGTTCGTCGAAAATGTAGCTCTTAGGCATTCGCCAGTCATCGGGGCAGAAGATACACTGGCCAGGGCATCCAGCCGGTGCGGTCAGGACGGTCACGGGCGCGACGCCGCTGGCCGTACGTACCGGTTTCATACGGATTCTGTCCAACAGGAGGGGGTCCGGCGACAGCTCCCCATGGTCGACCAAGAGCCGGAAACCTGCAACCAGATCGGACTTGGCAAAGAATCCTTTGCCGTCTTTAGGGTATCGGGCTAGAATGGAACGCAAGGATCGACTTGTGTCCCAATCAGATTCCTGCACGGCCAGGACTTCCCGGAAGATTGCTGACAGAGCGGTAAGATGGTCAGCCGGATCGAAGCTCCGTTTTTGCTGCCACTCCTGGGATATCTGAACTACCTCAGCCGGAATCTCTTCCGGAGCCAAAATTCGTTTCATGTTGGTGCAAGGACATTCTGAATCGCCGCGGCAGCAGGAAGGCAAGCCGACGACTGCAGCAGGTTTGGACCCACTGACCCAGGACAGATTGCTTTCGTTGAATCGCCTATTCTACGAGCAGGCGGCCCCGCATTTCGACGCAACGCGCCAGAGCTGGACCCCTGGACTCCGGGCTATTTTACCGTATTTCAGGACCGCCGGAAAGGAAAGGCTGTCGGTGTTGGACGTGGGCTGCGGCAACGGTCGCTTTGCTCGGCTGCTTGAAGAGGCAGGTATCTCCGCATCTTACACAGGCGTGGATGGAAGCAGGTCCCTGCTTCGACTCGCAAGAGAGGCCACTGCGGGCCTAGAAGGCGTCGATTGTGAGTTCATTGAGGCGGACCTAGCGGATGCTGATTGGGTGCGTGTTCTCAGTAAGTGCGAGGGCGCCGAGAACCACGGCAGCCGCGGCACCGGCGAGTTTTTGGGAACGCGAAGATATAGTGTAGTGCTCTGCACGGCAACCGTGCAACACCTGCCAGGGTATGCGCTGCGCCTGCGGCTGATGCGGGACCTCCGACAATTGAGCGCAGGCTATGTCATTCTTTCCTTCTGGCAGTTTCTCAGCACCGAGAGGTTTCGGAGCAGATTGGTCGACCCAGGCACTGTTGGCATCAGCGCCGCCGACCTAGAGCCCGGTGACGGCCTCCTGCCATGGCGTCAAGGCATCAGATCCGTTCGCTATGTTCACCAAGTCGATGACGCCGAGCTGAGACAGCTGGCCTCAGACTCGGGACAGACTGTTCTGCACACATTTCGCGCCGACGGTAAAGAGTCAGACCTGAATCTCTATGCGGTTTTGGGCCGCGCCAAGTCGGATTCAGAGAAGCACTGAGCCAGACCGACAGACTAAGACCTACGCATTTGCTGAACTTTCACAGATCCGGGCAACTTGGGCCATGCAACCAGACAAGAGAACGCAGACGATACTGGACGGTTTTGGCACTTACTTCGAGGGCGAAGCGACCCATCTTGCTATTGCTCCGGGCCGGGTCAATCTGATCGGAGAGCATACCGACTACAACGATGGATTTGTGCTGCCTGTGGCCCTGGACCGGGACGTAAGGGTTCTCTTTCGGTCGCGCGATGACGGTCGTATAAGACTATACGCACTTGAGTTTGATTCGTGGGCAGACTTCGAGATCGGATCCAGTAAGCGGAGCAGTCAGTTGTGGCCCAACTATGTCCAGGGCGTAGGCCTGGAGCTGGCCGACCTTGGTATTCAGCTGCGGGGATTTGAAGGGATTGTCAGCGGAAATGTACCGAGGGGAAGCGGTTTGAGCAGTTCGGCTGCGCTGGAGATCGCGGCGGCAAAGGCGTTTCTGACAGCGGCCAACCAGATCCACGCGCTGACCGGACCTCAACTGGCCAGGGCTGCTCAGAAGGCCGAGAACGAATTCGTCGGCGTCAACTGCGGTATCATGGACCAGTTCATCAGTACACTGGGAGAAGAGGGGCACGCCCTGTTGATAGACTGCCGCAGTCTGGAATACCGGCGAGTGCCCTTCCCGGAAGGCGTGTCTCTGGTGATCGGCAATACCAAAGCAAGCCGTTCTCTTGCAGGAAGCGCCTACAACGAGCGCCGAGAGCAGTGTGAAGACGGAGTCCTCCGACTTCAAGCGGTATTGCCGGAGATAACGGCACTGCGTGATGTGAGCGGCGACGAACTGGAGGCCCACCGATCGCTACTTCCCGACACCGTCTACCGCCGCTGCCGCCATGTGGTAAGCGAAAACGAACGCGTGCAGAAAACTGTTGACGCCCTTGAGGGGGGCGACTTTCGCAAGGTCGGACGGTTGATGGACGCCAGCCACGAGAGCTTGCGTGACGACTACGAAGTAAGCAGCGAGGCGCTGGACCGGATGGTTGAATCGATGCGCAGCCATCATGGATGCCTTGGCGCCCGCCTTACAGGGGCGGGGTTTGGCGGATGCGCCGTGGCTCTGGTGGAGGCCGGGACAGAGAAGGATGCGCGAGAGGCGGTCCAGGAGGCGTATGCCAAGGCGATGAACCTGTGGCCGGAGGTATACATAAGCCCGCCGAGCGCCGGCGCGCGAGTGCTGCCTCTGATTACTGGAGAAAACGATGAACGACTGCCACAGGGGTGAACGCAGCCGCCCAAACCTCGGCGCATCAGGCCCGCTGGCTTATGACAGTGCAATGTTGTCGTGGGACTACGTCGATAGTCGGATGCGCGATGCTTTGAACTATTGGATCGCCAGTGCAGGAGATGATGGAAGGCCCCATGCCGTCCCCGTATGGGGCGCCTGGCTGGAGGACGTCTTCTACTTTGTGGGAACGGGGCGGAAGGTACGAAATCTGCGCGCCAATCCGCGGGCCGTTGTTCACCTGGAAAGCGGGGACGACGTGGTTCTCATAGAGGGCAGCTTCAAGGAGATAGGACAGCCGAGCCGAGATTTGCTCCGACAGGTGGATGAGGAGTTCATCCGCAAGTACAAGACATATCGCCCCAGTGAACATCTGAATGACCGGAGCAAGTCCAGTTTTCCGCCAGAGGGCCTGTTTGCCGTCATTCCGCAGCTGGTTATTGCGTGGAGCGGCATGGCAAGCGACGCCACTCGCTGGAAGTTTCCCGCACGTCAGTGAAAGCCAGTTCTCCACAGGTCACCTAACTCCTCTCATTCGGTCGCAATTGTGGGCCACACGCCTCACACAGCAAAGGAAGGCAGAAATGCCAACGCTTACCGACTATAGGCAGTTCGATGGTCGCCATTGGGAGACGGGCACCGTCCGAAACTATCTTGACTATTGCGGGGCGACGGCGCCGCATACAGGTGAACCCTATTCTGAGGCGCTGTTGATGGGGATCAGCGGCGGCGCGGTGATGGGGT
Organism: Caldilineaceae bacterium; assembly: GCA_034428435.1. Classification (GTDB taxonomy): domain Bacteria; phylum Chloroflexota; class Anaerolineae; order Caldilineales; family Caldilineaceae; genus Bin5. The sequence goes on from DAOUHY010000121.1 coordinate 12,863, forward strand.
ATTTCGTGTTTGCCTACCAGGGCATCGACCCGCACGCCCGCATTCTCACCCGAAACACGTTCGACCCGATGGAGACGATGCTGCAGCGCCTGGGGGCAGAACCGAAAGTGCGCCAGACGGCAAGCGCGGAAAGGGGGGTAGGCAACCTGGTTGATGTACTGGAAAGCGGCACGCCTGCCATTGCGTGGGCCGATGCTCTGAGTCTTCCTTATGAACCACATACGTATGAGTTTGAGTTTCCTCACATGCAGCCGGTGGTCGTTTACGGTTACGATGAAGAGGCCGACCGGGTGTCAATTGCCGACCGCGCACGCGTGCCGCTTTTCGCTACGACCGGTCAACTGGCAGCGGCGCGATCGAAAGTGAAGAAGGTCCGGCAGCGTGTAATGACGTTGGGCCTGCCGGATGCAGACAGGATTCCGGAGGCGGTTCGGTCGGGAATCCGCGACAGCATTCAGCTGTACACTGAGAAACCGCCCAAGGGCGCGCGGCATAATTTCGGATTTGCCGCCTACCAGCGCTGGGCCGATGCACTGCGAAAGCCCAGGATGAGAGGCAGCTGGGACAAGGAGTTCCCGCGTGGTCGAAAGATGTACGCCGGCCTGGAGTCGGTCTTCAGTGATACGCACACCTACGGAAAAGAAGGGTTCGCTGAGAGGGACCTTTTTGGCGACTTTCTGGATGAGGCTGCGCAGATTCTGGAACGACCAGCCTTGCGAGAGGCGGGCGAGCAGTTTCGGACAAGTGGCAAGGCATGGCGAGATCTGGGAGAAATGCTGCTTCCGGACAGTGTTCCCGTCTGGGCAGAGGCCCGCAGGCTGATGTTGGAGAACCAGAGGCTGTTCCTGGAACAGGGAGGCGATGCTTTCGAATCAGGTCAAACCAACTGCGAGCGCCTCATCGCAATTCGACGGGAGATGGAAACGGAATTCCCCCTTTCGGAAGAAGAGGTGGTCAGTTTCAGAGAGCAGATTGCCGAACAGGTTCTGAGAATCAGCGCAACTGAGGAACGGGCCGTGGCAGCCATGACGGAGGCGATGGAGTGAGAGCGGGGGAGCCAGAAAGGCATCGTTCAGGCTCCGGCAGCAGTTTCCGGACTGTCGTCCACCCGACGCAGTTCTGGAATCGTCGCGGCAACAGTTGAAACGAGCAGCGCGGCCAGTGCAACCTCTGCCCCGACGGCCAGGGGCGCCCCGAATGCGTCGGCAAGTACGCCTGTCTGGAGCCTCCCAAACGGACCTGCCCCTATAGCCACTGCGATGGCTCCCATCGCCTGTCCCCGTCTTTCGTCAGCGGCGGCAAGCAGAACGATGGAGCTCTGCATGATGCCGAAGCAGGCGTGCCCTATCCCCACCAGAAGAAGCAAAGCCCACGAGACGGCGAATACGGAGCTGGTCGTGAAGGAAAGCAGCGCCAAGCAGTGCAGCAGCGTGCCGGCTACGAAGATCCATCCTGCGCTTGTAAAGCGCCTGGCCCAGTTGACCAGGAAAAGACCGACAACGTTTCCGATTCCTACAGATGCGCCGAGATAGCCAAGCCCCACCGGACCCTGACCCAAGACATCGCGTGCAAACACAGGAAGGAAGTTCATATAGGGAAAGGCCAGCATGTTCATGATCATCGTGATCAGCGTCACGGCCAGGATAGGCTGGTTTTGCCGGACATAGAGGACGCTGTCCCGAATCTGTGCCAGTGGCGAAGCGCTGGAGGGAGACGACGTGCGTGGAATCGGCTGCCTGGAAAGGGCGCGCAGGAGCAGCAGCGAGATCGCAGACAGACCGCTCAGCGTCAGAAAACAGCCCAAGACATTGAATGCATCCAGTACAAGACCGGCGAGAAGAGGGCCGAAGGCGCGTGCGACGCTCATGCCCAGATTCTCCAGCATCAGAGCATCAACGACACGCGGGCGGCCCACCAGGTCTGGAATGAGAGCGCGGCGGGTCGGCCAGTCCATGGCCCAGGCACAGCCTAGCGTCAGCGCGATGACCACGAGATGCCATATGGCGAGCAGTCCGGCCGCCAACAGCAGGGCAACGATTGCGTACATGACAAGGGTGAGCGTCTGAGAGGCGATGACCAGTGGGCGGCGGCCGATGCGGTCGGCAAGCAGGCCGCCAAAGCCTCCGACCAGTAGTGAGGGTATCGACCTGCAGAAGCCAACAAGGCCGACCAAGCCGGCAGAATCGGTCAACTCCAGCACCAGCCAGCCCAAAACTATCATTTCCATATAGTGGGCCAGCCACCAAAGTGTGCTTGAACCCAGGAGAAGGCGATAGTCGGTATTGGCCAGCGTCGTCCGGATCCCGGACTCGGGCTGGAGGATGCGGTGGAATCGCGAGGAAAGATCAGTCCACATTTGGCCTTTACAGCCCCAGCACCCGATATGCGAATTTCAGATGGGTTTCCTGCAGGTGTTCGGCCGTAGCGGCGCTTGTGAAACCGTGGCCGCCGTCGAGCCAGACCAGCGTGAAGTCCTTCTTTGACGCCTCCATTTTACGGGCGAAGTGCTCCATTTGGCGCGGCGTGGCGCGGCTGTCGCGGCGTCCCTGAAAGATCAGCAGCGGCGCCTGGATGGCAGCGGCATGTGTGAGAGGAGAACGGTCGCGGTACAGGTCAGGCTTGTCTGAAGGTGTGCCGCCGAACATCATTCGCGCCCACCCTTGCATGGCAGCTGAAGAATCCGCGTAGTTCATTGTCCAATCTACGATAGCCACCGGAGCAATGCCGCCCGCCCACAGTTCCGGCTCCTGCGAGAGGGCCCATACGGAAAGAAAACCACCGTAGGAACCTCCCTCCAGCAGAATGGCGTCCGAATCGGCGATGCCTTCCTCGATGAGCCAGAGGCGGGCCGCCAGCATGTCCTCCAGTTCCCAGCGACCTACATCACCATTTATCTTTTCCTGGAAATCGCGTCCGAATCCCGTCGAGCCGCGATAGTTTACGGTGAGAAAGGCAAAGCCGTGGTCGAGCCAAGCTTGGCCGATAGGGTCGAAGGCGTTGGAGACGGCGCCACTTGGTCCGCCGTGGACATGCAGGATGGTGGGGTAGGGTCCTTCGGAAGCGCTTCCTGAGGACGGAAGGCCCAGCCAGGCCTGCACGGTTGTGCCATCGGAACTGGGAAAACTGACCGAACGCCAAGGGCGGCCTGGTGGGCAGTCGCTTACTGGCAATACAGGTACGGGTGGACCAGATGCGGTCAACGAGAGTAGTTGAGATGGGTGTGCGGCATCGCTCCACTGCGCCCAAACTGTGCCGTCCGGGGCGAAAAAGCTGGCCGCGGTACCTGTATGATAGGGCCCAGTGCGGCCGCGAAAGGTCCCCGGCAAGTGTTGAAGCGGTAGCAGCTTTTCGTCGTACAGATCGTAGATGAAGAGTCCTTCGTGTTCCTCTGTTTTTGTCTGGACAAGCAGTTTACTGCCATCGGGCGACCAGTCCAGAGGCAGAATCGATCCTCCGGCCAAAGGTATCTGTAGGTCGCGCCGGTCGTTGGTGCGCGGGTCCCAAAGCAGAGGCTGCAACGCGCCGCTGGCGGTTGTTGTGGCAAGAAGCCGGTCATCACCACGAAGGGGCGAGAATTGGACGGGTTCAACACTGTAATCGAAGCCGTCCCACAGTTCAGCGACTTGCTCCCCCGACTTTGTGTCGAATACCAGAACAGTGTAGCGCCGGCTGTGGGGGGCGCGGTGCGTTGACTTGACTGCGAAAAGGCTTCCGTCATAGGAAAGGTGACAGGCCCAAGTCTCCTCCAGAGCCGTGTAAACAAGCTTTGGCGCAGAAGGTACTCCGTCCGAATCCAGAGCGATGCAGTAGAACCAGTAGCGACCGTTGTAGACGGCGTCGAAGGCGAGGCAGGCGCCGTCGCGGCTGATATCGAAGCCGCGCAAGGTATACGGTGTCAGTTCGGGCGTCAGGTCTTCGACCGGTCCTCCAACGAAAGGTACGCGGACAATGTGACCTAGCTCGCTGCCCTTGTCGTCCTTCAGGTAGTAGAGATAGTCGCCGCCGGGTCCGAGCCAACCATAGGAAGGTGTATCATCCTCGGGCAGAAGGGGCCGAAAGTCGCCAGAGGCAGTGTTCCAGGCGAAAACTCGTTTTGTTGGACCGTCCAAGCTGGCATGGACGAGTCCACGCGACGGGTTGTTTGGGGCAACATAGACGTATCCCAAGCTGCTGCAGCGGAATCGTTGCCGCCATGGCGCGTTGTCCTCAAGCTGTAGTGGGGAATTCATAGGTTATCCGTAATTGCTAAGCTACGTTCTGTGTGTGCAGTGTGTGCGGTCTGTCTGGGCGGAATGGACCGTCTGTGCTTCTTTAGCGGGCTCGCGATGGTCATAGCAGTGAACGTTTGGGTATATGCGGGAGTTGCCCGGCCTGTCTTGCCTGTGCTGGCACCTGCTCGGAATCTGCCAAGTCGCGGGGTGGGGGGTGGAAGCCCGGCCGCCGCGGGACGACAACGTCAGATTAGCCACACACTCTGTGCGGCGCGGACAGGAGAGGGGGCGTTGCGGGGGCGGAGCCCCCGCACAAGGGAGGGCCGAATAGGCCCGACCGCCCAGAGAATCGAGGAGCGAGGAGAGAGAAAACTTCGCTCGCCTCGTCCGGCGTCGCGCACTGAACTAGCCATAGTAGCTATGGTTATACAATTATTTGTGAGGGTCTCCTGACCCGGACATGCGGTCAGCGAATTCCGGCGTCGACTCAGGTCCTTCTCCTTTGTTCAGTTGGGTGTCCTGTCAGCAACTGGTGGAGCAGGCTATGTGAAGAATTGTACATGGGCTTGGAAACGCACGCAACGAAAACTTGCTACCTAAGCCCTGGCAGTTGATGCCTTACGAAGCAGATGCCATAATGGGAAGGATGAACCGAGAAATCAGAGACAAGAATTTGCCAGGCATCATGAGTAAACCCGGTGAGAGGTCGTATGTCCTGGCGATTACTCTTGTTGCCACCTTCCTGCGCTTTTACCTGATTGACGAGAAGAGCATCTGGCTGGATGAGTCCTTCAGCTTGTGGATTGCCCGCCAGAGTCTCTGGGAGGGTTGGCGCTGGCTTATTGAGGTGGACCAGCATCCGCCACTCTATTACAGCCTGTTGCATTTTTGGATACAGCTTTTCGGATCTCTGGAAGGTGCTGTACGAACGATGTCAGCTCTTCTGTCCGTGTTGACCATTGCGGTGTTTTACGCCGCGTGCCGCCGCCTGCTCGACGGTACAACAGCAGCCATCGCCGTATTCATTCTGGCGGTTTCGCCTTTTCACGTGCAGTTCGCCCAGGAAACGCGAATGTATGCGCTGCTTACGCTCGAAGTGGCTTGCGTAATCTACTTCCTGGCGCGGTTGGTGACGAGCCCAGTCGCAGAGGGCAGAGACTGGGTCGGGCTTGCGGTTTCCCAGGCTTTGGTGATGCTGACCCACAATACGGCAGCGGTCTATCTGCCTGTTGCGCTGAACGCGGCGGCAGGGCTGATCTTTCTGCTCTTTCCCACCGGAGTTGGGGGTCGGGCCGGAGAGTGGGGACAAGAGGGAGAGAGGTCAGATGCAGTTGGGGACGGCGTGTCACTGGAAGGAAGCCCGGATGGAGAGGCGCCCTTGCAAGGCGGGGAAGCAAGGCAAACGACCGATGACGCCGGCGCGGACGCCTTCTGGAAGAACTGGGTCAGATTTCAGGTCTTGGCCGTCCTGTTGTGGCTGCCCTGGTCGGTGCCGTTCATCATACAGGTAATCGACGTGGGTTCAGGATTCTGGTTGCCACCTCCCTGGCCAGACCTGGTGCTGGATACTTTCCGAAACTTCCATTTCGCCTTTCTTCCTTCGGGTTTGCCAGTGCGCCCCGTGTGGATGTGGGGCTATTCCTTCTTGGCTGTACTGGGGCTGGTCGGGCTGCTTTTCAAGTTTGGTCCGCCCTGGCATGAAAGGCGAGGGAGTAGGTGGGTGCGTCAAGTTGAGAGACGGGTGTTGCGTGATGGGGGTACGACGTCCCTTGATAGCGACAGGGTTGCAATTCTGATCGTGTGTCTCTTTCTCGTTCCACACATCGTGGCGTTGCTTGTAAGTATGCGCAGTCCTATTTATGCGGAACGGCCACTGATTTGGACGACGCTGCCCTATTTTGTTCTCGTTTCCGCCGGAATTCGCGTCGTTGGCGGCCCTCTGAGACGGGGTGTGTCTGGCTTTCTCTCGCTTCGACGGGGGCCCACCCTATCCGGACTCGTGTCCACCATAAGGCTTGGCGCCCTGCTGTTTCTCCTGGCGGCCATCCTTGGGCTCAGCAGTCTCTCTCTGAACGGATACTATTTCTGGTTTCAGAAAGAGGCCTGGGACGAAGCGGCTTCTCATATTGCGGAGCAGGTGCGCCCTGGAGAGATGATCGTTTTCAACGCCACCTGGGTACAGATTCCTTTCGCCTACTATTACGAACGATATGAACGCGACACTCTATTGAAAGGGTTGCCGGTGGACCTGTTTGACAGCGGGGAGCTGGAACCGACAATGGAGGAGGCCGACATTCCCCGGATCCAGGAGATTCTCGAGGGTCGAGACCGTGTCTGGCTCGTATATTCTCACAACTGGTACTCCGACCCGGATGGCATTATTCCCCGCGAGCTGGCCAAGATATTTGGGGAGTCGGAGCAGGCCGAGTTTGAGGGACTTCAGATTATCCTGTTTTCTGGCAGGCATTAGGACTCTTTGACGATTTTCTGACCTGGCACTCGCAGGCCCATATTGTAGTCATTTCACGAGGGACACGTTGTATCGCGAGGCCTCTACGGCCGTGTGGCTACAAAAAGGGCACCCACAAGGGGTGCCCCTACGGGGTTGTGATGTCGCCTACGAGGTCAGTGGGCGCAGACGGCGCTGCTTCCCAAGGCCCCAGAAAAAGGCGATTCCCAAGAGACACAGAGTGGGGAGCCACTCCACAAGGCGCACCCAATCCAGGTCGTGCAGGTTTTCGGGGTCGATGTAGGTGACATAGGAGAGTGCTACGATTCCACTGAGCCAGAGCCAAGGAAGGGGTATGAGCCACAGTATCCTGGGCTCGTCGTCGCCGGGCGCCAGAATGGGAAGGAAGGGCATCAGTACCAGCAGATACCAGGGGTGAACTGTCGTTGCAAGAAGCAGGTAGCCGCCAAGAGGAACTGCCATCCAGCGGAGGGCCGCTCTCAAATCTGCTTTGAAGTGTCGGAACTGTCGCCACACTCCCAGTAGCAGCAGAAACATCAGGAAGTAGGAGATTTCCTGGGCTTGCGCCATGGGATTGGCGATACCCATGCTTTCAAGCCAGTTTTCCAGCCAGCGGAACAGACCGCTATTGAAATTCCACTGTGCGTTGTAGATGCGTAGTGCGCCGAAGAGGCCCCGCCCGTCGCGCTCGCCGCTCAGACCCCAGCCAGCTCTCAGTGCCGGCGACACCAGCATCCCAATCGTCAGATAACCGTACAGCAGACGGCTACCCCAGTTCCAACGCCACCAGAATATTGGAGTCAGAAGAACGGGGATCAGCTTGGTCAGTGTAGCCAGTGCCAGGAGAGCGGGCGCCAGTAAAGAGAATGAAGGTCTCCCAGAATCTGAAATTGACTTCCCCACTGGGCGAGCATCGCCTCTTGCGGTTGCAGAACTTACCATCGCGTAGACCGCCGTCATGGTCAGGAGTACCATCAGTGCATCGACGTGTGCACCCTGGGCAGTCTCCACAACCACAAGCGGGTTCCACAGGTAGATCAGCAGTCGATGGGAGGGTAACCCGACGGTAGCCAGCAGCCTGGAGAGTATGAACGCGGTTCCCAGATCGAAGAGAACGGCGGCGACCTGAAAGGAGTCGGGGTCCAGAGGGTAGAAGAGGGCGATGACGGCGAAGAACCATTGCGCGGCAGGCATATAGGGGCTTGCCATCCAGGCATGATTGGCCTGGGACCGAAACGGTACATCAAGCCAGTCCAACTGAGATGCATCAATGGGGTAGGCATAGGGACTTACACCGTTGGCTGTGACGTAACCATCCCACATATAGCGGAAGACATCGGAAGACAGAGTGGGGAATGTTTGGAGCAGAAGCCACCTGAAAAGGCAGCCCCCAATCCAGATCCACACCAGCAGGTAGAACTTCCTGACACTGGAATGCGACTTGGCGCCTGCCAGGCCACGGCTGTGCCACCATCTCTCAAGCCAGAAAATCGAGATAGCGTAGGCGACAAACGCCAGACCAAACCATACGAGAAACTCCGCAACCTCGGTCGTACCCAGGTTCCCGTGGCGAATCTGCATGGAGACCATGCCGCCATAGGCCAGGGTCGAGAGTAGCAGGAGGGAGAGAGGGGCAGACGAGGACCTCAGACGTGTCATTCTGGTCATCGGCCCCGGGGCGACGGCGATTGGGCGGGAATTCTGTATACACTCTGTAGTGTGGTGCCACCCGAGTTGGAGATCAATGCCTCCGCCAGATTCTGTGTCCTGACGGCGAACTGGGTAACGGTGTCGTAGCGGGGCAGATCACCGGTGACGTCTTCATTGAAGTAGATGTCGGTACTGTTGGCTATGGCTTCGGGCAGCCCGTTGTAGCCGTGAATCAATCCGAGCAGGCCGGCAGCGGTGGCCATGGTGTTGTCGGCGTCCCAGCCGGCCAGCGCAGCGATCTCGATTGTGCGGAGAATGTCACTCTCTCCATAGAGAAGGGCCATAACTGTGACGGCAAAGTTTACACGCGAGGCCCACCACATCGGGTCGGTGTCGTACTCGTCTCGGATAAGCTGACGCGTCAGGCGCCAGTCCCCAGGATTCTCCCGATGCCATAGCACCACATTGTCCACGATGGGGGCGATGATGGCTTCGTCTTCGGTCAGTTGGCGTGCAGCGGCGATCAGAACTGGAACGTCATCTTCAAAGAAGGCAAGGCTGTAGAGCGCGGCGAAGAAGACGCTGGCCTCGACCGCGGGTCCGCTGTTGGTGACCTGGGCGAATCGTTTTGCGTAAGTCGAGGCGACTGCCGGCATCCCCGGAGCCAACATACCGAACAGCTCGGTCTGCAGCTGGGCGTCGATGGACCAGGCTCCATCGGGGTTGTTCTCGGCGTTGCCTGTCTCTGGGGGAAGGAATCCTTCGTCCATCAGGTCGCGGGCGCGGCGCGTTGATACCCAGATATCGTGATTCAGATGATCGACCCATTCCAGGCGAATCTCTTCGGCAGTGGGATCGAGTCCGTGCGTTTCCAGAATGTGGAGGTCGACCCATTCGACGTGTGTATCGTCGTCGGTCGACCACTCTTCGAGGAGGGGGGGCGAGAATGATCCTGGCGGCCCCGGCTCATCGATGTAGACGCCTTGCAGATCAAGGCCGGCGTGGTTAGCAAACATAGTCGCCTTCCACGCACCGTAGACCTTGTCGAAATAGTTGTCTGCTGAAATTGTCTGAAACTGCGGGGCAGGCTCCGGACGAGTCAGGCCGACCAATACAACGATGATCAGCCAGATTGCAGCGGCAAGGAAGATCCTTCGCCTTTCCATTGGTAGATTCCCGGACTAGACACAAAGCGACTGAAGGTGTCATGGCAGTATACCTGAACATGAATGCCCAGAAAACCTGGAGGCGAATTGGCGGGTGCATCGCAGATTTTTTGAAAGACCCGTCTGACCAGCGTTGAATCCAGCCTGGTCAATGATTCAACTCTACTTGGCGGTTAATGGTTTGGGAGACACACTGCGCGAAGGGGTTCATCCCAGATTTGGGGTGGGAACAGTTTGGCGGAGAATCAGTGCCAGCGGCGGCTGAAATTGTTTGCCGACTTTTGGGAGAGTGCGAAGGCAGGCACAAGGACGGCACGTACGGGTGTTTGAGGGGGACTGGCGGGATCTGGTCTGGCTAAACACGTTCGATTAGGCACCTGTTACAAATATCGACACCCGGTCGACCAGGCATGTTGTAGGAGAGGGGGCGTTGCGGGGGCGGAGCCCCCGCACAAGGGAGGGCCGAATAGGCCCGACCGCCCAGAACTCCAGTGGTCAGTGGTCAGAGACGGCGCTTATTCTGGAGGAAACTGGAATGGGAACTAACAATGGCTTGGGTGCCTCCAGAGGTATGCGACTGTTCACCCCCATTTTGGGATGCACCCACTGTCACTCTGCTTATTCCCTCGCCGTCAAGGAAGGGTGATAGTATGTTGCAGCGATGGCCAGTGCTGCGGCAAGGGCCAGTATCCCTGGCGCCAAAAGGGGGTTGGCCCCGTGAAGTGTATCCGACAGCAGGACGGAAAAGGTTGCGTTGGGACGGATCTCCCTGGCGAATTCCAGATTGTGTTCGACGTGCTCAAACAGGTCGAAGAGGCTGCCCACGAGCATGGCGCCCATTACGTACCGCAGTAACCTGAGAGTGACACGTTGTGGGCGGAGGAGCACAGCGGCAATCGCGGCCGCGCCAAGACCGCAGAGGTAAAACGGTATCAGCTGAGGAATGCTGCCCGTATGTTCCTCCAGCCACAACTCGATGACCGAGGCTACGCAGCATAGGCCGGCGGTCAGCAGAAGGAAGGTTCGAAAGCGGCTTAGCAGGATTTCTGAACTCATGGCATCACTTGTTCAAGTACAGTCCGGCTACCTCAAGCTGGTCCTGATCGAGGTGTTCTGAAAGCGCTGTCAAAAAGGCATCGTTCGATGCAAAAGGACGGGCCGCCTTGAGTAGTTCGGCAATGGCGTCGTCCACACCAGGAATCTGTTTGAGAGTCTCGGCGTCGGAGTCGTTAGTGCAAACCGGAACATAGATGTATTGCTCATAGAAGGTCACTTGGGCATCGTCGACATATTTGCCTATCTCGCGTCGAAACTGCTGAATGCTAACGTAAGGCTGGTACTCAAAGAACTCCCGGACCATTCGAGACCCGAAGTCTGGGATCGTATCCAGAAGCTCGTCTCTTGTCATGTGGTTGAGATTGATCTTTTCGAGTGTAAGGGTTGCGTCGTCAGGGGTTTCTTCCGTTGTGGACGTCTCATTTGACGTGCCGGCTGACTGCTCGGACTGGGAAGGACAAGGCGCCCCCTGCAGGGGCGCGGCGCCTGGGCATGCACTTAGTACCAGTGTGACCAGGATCAGGGACAGTCCAATAAGGGTTACTTTCTTAGCTGGGGGATTCATTGCGCGAAAAATCCTGTTTTTGAATTGGAGTGGTCCGGGACCATTAGGGACCGGACGCCTCGAAGAAAACTTGACAGAGGTTCACTCTCGACGAAGTGCTTCAATCGGGTCAAGCTGCGCGGCCTGCGTGGCGGGATAGTAGCCGAAGAATATCCCGACTGCGGCCGATGCGCCGAATGCCAGCGGGAGGGACAGGGGTACAAGCTCAGTACGCATGCCTCCCAGCTCGCCGAATACGAAAGAGCCGCCCACGCCTACGATCAGACCAGCCAGACCGCCAACCAGGCTCAACATCACAGCTTCGAGCAGAAACTGACGCTGTACGTCGCGTGGGCGTGCTCCGAGCGCTTGACGGAGACCGATCTCGCGCGTCCTTTCGGTAACGCTGACAAGCATGATGTTCATGATGCCTATGCCGCCCACGACGAGTGAAACTGCCGCCACCCAAGCGAGCAGACTGCGAAAAGCGGCCGTGGTAGAGGCCCGAGCATCGACGATGTCCTGCTGGGTTCGCACTCCGAAATTGGGCTCGGCCGGATCGATCTGACGGCGCCCGGCGAGGAGAGAGGTAATCTGCTCCATAACGCCGTCCATCACGTCACCGTTTTCCGCCTTAACCAGGATCATACGGACGCGGTCGCCGCCAAAACCGGAGCCGCCAAATCTCTTGAAGACCACTGAGGCGGGAATGTAGATGCGGCCGTCATTGTCGGTCGCGCCGACGACGCCTTGTTCGGCCATGACGCCGATAACCGTAAATCGCGATGAGCCGATACGCACCTGCTGCCCAATGGGGTCAACCCCTTCGAAGAGGTCATCTGCAATACCTGCGCCCAGTATTGCCACTCGCTGAATGGCCTCGTTCTCGGCGTGAGTGAAGAAGCGACCCTGCCCAATCGAGTAGTCGCGAACCTCCAAAAAGTCTGCCGTTACGCCAACCACAGAAACGCTGTTCAAAGTTGCAGCACCACCCTTGACCGTCTGCGTAGTGCTCTGCTCCAAAGACACGCCGCTGATATTGCTTAGGTTCTGTGACAGGAAAAGGACCTCATCGTAGGTGAAGGTAGTTATCCCTCCCGGGCCTCCCCTGATGCCTCCGGCGCCGCGAACGCCGCCGAAACTGCGAAAAGGCGTCACCATAATCAGATTTGCGCCGAGCCCGCTGATCTGGTCTTCGATCTCGGCCTCGGCGCCGGCACTGACGGCAAGCATAATGATGACGGCCGCGACGCCGATGATGATGCCCAAAGTGGTGAGGAAAGAACGCAACTTATTCAGCATCACGCCTTCCCAGGCGACGCGAAAGGAATTTGGAAGGGTCATCCCGTGCAGGTCCTTGAAAGAGTCATCTTCCAGCCTCTGTCTGCCCAATGGCGCAGTTGTAACAGAGTCCTGCAGCATGTGCATTTTCTCCTCTCTGATAGTCTATATTATTCGAGCAGGTGCGAAGGCGGTTGGCCCTGTGGCGAATTCGAGTGAAGTCAAGTTACTGCCATTCGGTCAATTCCTGACTCGGGGGCGACGACCTTTCCGTCCAAAACATTGACGACACGCCCAGCCTCACGCGCTCTTTCTGATTCATGTGTTACCATTACGATCGTGGCTCCCCGGCCATGTATCCGATGGAAAACGCCCATAATCTCCGTGCTGGAACGGGAATCAAGGTTCCCTGTAGGCTCGTCGGCTAGAAGGAGAGACGGGTCGTTGATCAAAGCCCTCGCTATTGCTACACGCTGCTGTTGTCCACCTGACAACTCGGTGGGCAGGTGGTGCAGTCGATCACCCAGACCAACAAGATCCAACAACTCCGAGGCCCTGTCGCTGCGTTGATCTTCGCTCCAGTTCTGAAAGCCGTTATACATCATCGGCAACATCACGTTCTTGCGCGCGCTCAGACGAGGAAGGAGATTATACGACTGAAAGACGAAACCGATTTTGCGGTTGCGCACAGATGCCAGTTGGTCGCGATTGAGGCTGCTGACGTCCTCGCCGTCAAGAACATAGAGGCCGCTCGTGGCGCGGTCCAGGCAGCCAATAATGTTCATGAGCGTGGACTTGCCGGATCCCGAAGGCCCCATGATGGCGACGAACTCACCTCTTTGAACCTGCAAGTCCAACCCGCTCAGAGCATGGACGGCGATATCGCCTTCGCCATAGGTCTTTGTCATATCGGTGATGTCAATGACGAGATCGTTCATGAGGTCCCCACGGTAGTCAGGCATCCAGAATGTTGGCTACCCCAATCACTCAGTTGTTCCCAACCTGTGCATCGCCGGTGCTGATGGTTTCCCCTTCTTCCAGCCCTGAAAGGATCTCTGCACTGACGAAGTTTCGCAGGCCTACCTGAACGGGTCGAAATTCAAGCTCATCTCTCGGGTCAACAACGAATACAGCGAACTGCCCGGGACTTATCTCTCTCAGGGCCTGGACAGGCACGAGGAGCGCATTGCGGGCCTCTCCGGCGATAATCTCCACCTCGGCGTTCATGCCGAATAGCAGCGGAGCCTGGTGTTGGGTCATGTCGATGCTGGCCCACGCCTGAATGGCGGAGGCCCCGTCGACCTCCACGAGGGCCGGCTCTACCCGCGTAATGTTGCCTGTATAGGTGAACTCGGGGAATGCCTCGAAGACGATGCTGACGGGAAACCCGGGCACGGCCGCTGAGATGTCCAGCTCTTCGATCCAGAATCGGACCTGTGCGGTTTCGGTGTCGGCGAGACCGATGATCGGGCCCATCGAGACAGAGTCTCCTGACTGAACGGCAACGGAGGTAATGACGCCGGCGATTGGGGCGCGAATTGTACCGCCCTCGATTTCGCGTTGCACGTCCTGGGCGGTCAGTCGCGCCTGCTCTACGGCGAGTTCGGCTCGTTCCAACTCCTCTGCGCTTGGGCCGTCCAAAAGGTCTTCCAGCCCGGCGCGGTTCTGCTCAACTTTGGCCCGAGCGGCGGCCACATCCAGCTGGTCGGCCTCCTGAAGCAGGAGGTTGAGCGTGTTTTGCGCCTGCAAGACCCGGGCTCGCGCGGATTCAATAGGGTCTTCGGAGGCTCCGGCTGCGCCGATGTTGTACTGCGCCAGGGCCTTCTCGTAGGCGAGCGTGGCAGACTGTAGATCGGCTGCCTGCGAGGTTCGGCCGACGTCGTTGCGCCAAGCAACTCTGTCGTAGGCCGACTGGGCCTCGGCAAGGGCAACTTCTGCTGATTTGAGGTCGGCCTGCAGGCTAGTGATGGTGTCCTGCGTGGGGCCTGCCAGCAGCGTGTTTAGTGCGCTCTGGGCGCTGATAAGTTCGCTGCGTGCGGCGTTGGCTTCTTCCGCAGTGGGCGGCGCGACCAGGCGATCAAATTCGGCCTGCGCGGCCGCAAGGCCCGACTGCGCGGCGGCAAGATCTGCTGCGCTTACTTCGCCGGTCAGTTCAATCAAGGCTATTTCGGCAAGGCGAAGGTTGATTTGGGCCGAGATTAGTTGGGAGTTCAGGGTTGAATCATACTCCAGGGTTGCCAGGATCTGATCGGCGTCGACCTGTTCGCCGACCTGGGCGGCAATGCTGCTTACGATACCGCTACTCCTGAATCCGACCTGCGTTTCCTCACCGGCAAAAAGCGTGCCAATTCCGCCGGCTGTAAGAACGATATCGCCGCGTCGAACCTGTGCCGTCTGCAGTTCCGGTGCAGCTACTGCGGGCTCCTCGATTACAAAATAGGTGCTGTAGCCGTAGTAGGCGCCCGTTCCGAAAACAAGCAGGACCACTAAACTGATCAGAATCGACTTCATTGCAATGCCCCAGATTACACCGGCTAGCGGTTTACCGTTCCATCAAGGCACTATCAGAAACCATCGGGTTGGGGATACCAATCCTGGCCATTGTCATTGTTAACCAATCTCGTCTGCTTAATCCCAGGGTACTATTCACGGGCCCACTCCGAGGAACGCCTCCAATGCAGCCGTCATCACAATCGCCTGGCACCCGACTGTTTCTTCACAGCCACGGTTCGACAATACTGTCGTGCGCCGCTTGCCCTTTCGGCGTAGTCGCCAAGGCGTAGAGTTTGATTGGGATTCTGAAGAGTATCCGCCCATCTTCTTGTGGCAAGAAGCGCCTCCGGCCAAGGGTTACCTCGAACCCGGTTGTTGCGGTCTGCTCCACCGGGGAAAGAGCAGAAGGTACCGGGATGTACTGGGCTCAAGAGGAAGTCGTCGATTGTCCATTTGGGGATTTGCGAAAGAGAATCATGCTTAAGGCTCAGACAGCTCAAATGAAGACCTGTACCAGGGGGAGTTTAGCGTCAGAGTGTAGCCTTTGACTGGAGTAACTCAATAAGAGGTGTTAGCAACAGAGCAAGGCGTCCACCTCCGCCGGCTGCACTTTGCCCGCCGCCCTGGCCTCTAAAGCCGCCTTCGGGAATCTCAACGCCCATTTCACGTAGTCGCTCCTGACGCTCTTCAGGCGAGAGATTCTGCATCTCCTCTCTGAATGCAGCTCTTTCCTCTTCAGACATGTCGGCAAAGGCGCCGCCAAAGCCACCTTGCCCGCCTTGGCCACGCTGACCCTGGCCTCCTTCCTGACCGAACTGGGGCGACTCTATGCCATTCGACTGTGCCCAGTCGCCCAGATCGGTAAAGGTCAACTGCATGGAGCCAATTGCATCGATCTGCGTATCGGTAAGGGTACCTTCTATCTGGCGCAGAATAGCAGCTCTCTCAGACTGATTTTGGATTGTGCCACTCTGGAGGGCCTGCCAGAGGGGCAGCATAGTAGCGGCTTGTGCAGAAGTCACAGCGTCATTGGTATCCTCTAGTTTCAGGATTCCCAAGATGAGCTGGTTCGCCGGCGGCAGCGCGCCTTCGTAGGATCTCTCCAAAGCGGAGAGCGAGTCGGGGTTGGAGGCCGATTGAGCAGTGCTCTCTTGGGACACATTGCCAGCGGCGTCGTCAGCACTTGCAGTTTCGGTGTCGCCATTCCGGCCGCAGGCAGCAAGAACAAGAAGTGTCAAGAGGACAAGTAGGCTCGCAGGCACTCTGTTCATTTCTTCACCTCATTTGTGGCAATCAACTGTCCCAGGCAGAATACCATGAAGAGCAGTCACCATGAGTAGGCCAGCTCCGCACTACTCTACTGTACCCGCCCTCCATTAACAAGCTGTTAACACAATATTGAGATGCCACAACATTGCCCAATCCCGGCCAGTCGGCTCTTCATTGCGGGCGTACTACACCATTTCTCGGGGCGTGCAGTCGCAGCAAAGCCTGGAGACGGGGAAGGCGCTGCCGTTCCAGAAGATCCTGTCTAGCGGGGGTTCGAAAGCCCGATCAGCTGGGCGAAGTCTTGACGGCCAACAGAGCATTAAGGAGGGTGAAGTTCCAGATCGATCTTGTTAAACCAGGCCGTCGACTGAAGGAGGGGCACCCATCCACTTTAGGATTCGTTGACGTTTGTCTGACCTGAAGTCTGCCGGACTAGAATGTAGTCAATCAGGGGGGACACAGAGTTTAATGAAGCTCCCAAGAGGGTGGGGCGACCACGAGGGCACCCACAAGGGGCGCCCCTACGGGGGACACAGAGTTTAGTGAAGTTCCCAAGAGAGTGGGGCGACCGCGAGGGCACCCACAAGGGGTGCCCCTACGGGGGGACGGACTGTGGAAGGAAACGTCAACGGCCCTTAGTCAGAGGAGAGTAACAGGGAAACAAGAGGCGATTCAGTGAAGAGAGTTTTCCGAAGGCAGTTCCGGGTCGAGGTAGTGTTTATGATCAGACGGGTCAAGCATCACTTCAAGGTATTAGCGACCAGACTCAGACCTTTCAGAGTGCGGTGACGCCAATTCTGATCAGGTCTCCGAATCGCATTGGTGGTTATTCTGAAAAGGCAAACTGCCTCTCTCATGTCCAGATCGCTTTCGTTCCATTTGAGGCGGTCCAAGGCGGCGTCCCGGAGCCGATCGTAATACGGGCCGCTCACATCCCTCCTGGCGCTACTTGAAATGTGCGCAGCCCATTTCAGATGCGCAAGAAAGTTTCCGATATCCAGCATCGGATCTCCTGGTCCGGCCTCCTCAAAGTCGACGATAGCCACGCGGCCATCAGGCAGCAACAGCATCTGATCATCGTAGAGATCGTTGTGGGCGACAGTTGAGGGCTGCCAGGTACGAACGAATGGATCAAGCGTGCGGCTTACATTTTCACAGACCTGACGCACGTCGTCGTATTTGCCGAGTGCATGCCTGAAGGTACGTTTTGCCCTTCTGTATGCCCCGCGCAGGTCGAAGGCGCGACCTTCAGCGTGGCGGGATGCATTCCAGAGGCTTTCGAGACCGTCGAGAATCGCGTCGGGATCCGGGGGTTTGGCGCGGCGCATCAGACGTCGAACGTTTCTGCCCGGAATCTCTGACAGCCAGACCGCGCCGCCTTCGCGCCAGTAGCCAACAGTTCTGGGGACTGCAAACCCTGAATGTCCTATGATTTCAGCGGCTTTGAGCAGTCCCTCCACTCTGGAAGGCCTCATCAATCTGACGTACAACCCGATTTTGCCGGAGCGGTGCCGAAGTACGGCGCGGTTTCCCGGCCGGTATCTGATCATGTTTACACGAAGTTTCCTGCGAGGAAAGGCGAAAACATGCTCGTTGAGAAGACTTAGCGCCGAATCCGGATAGGCAGCTTGTTCAAGACCGGGAAGGAACTGATCGCGAGGATATCGGGAGAATGCGGGAGGCGTACCAGCTTCGATTCTGCAAGAAAGAATGTCGGGGGACTGGAACTCCTGCGGAGCCCAATCGGCAAAGTAACTGATGGTGGCAGATCTGCCCGGTGTGTGGCTGAACTGACGCACCCGGAACTGGCAAGGTATCCTATCGGCGTCGGCGAACTGGCTGCGCGATGCCTGCCAGACCCAACTACCGTCGAATAGTTTTGCCAGATCGGGCAGCGCAGGGTCGACGGGAAATTGAACCCGGGGAACTACAGGCACATCTGCGAACGCGCTTTCCTGCAGTAGGTCAGTCATTGTTAACTACTGGCCGAACTAACTGATCCGGTTGATGGCGTTGGCGTGTCGATGCCGTCACTGTCGGTGCCGTCGTTGTCGGTCGGGGTGGGTGTGTCAATGCCGTCGCTGTCGGTGCCGTCGTTGTCGGTCGGGGTGGGTGTGTCTATACCGTCGCTGTCGGTTCCGTCGTTATCGGTCGTATCGATGCCGTCGCCATCCGTTGTATCTACACCGTCGTTGTCCGTCGTATCGACACCGTCGTTGTCCGTCGTGTCGATGCCGTCGTTGTCGGTCGTATCGACACCGTCGTTGTCCGTCGTGTCGATACCGTCGTTGTCGGTCGTATCGATACCGTCATTGTCCGTCGTGTCGATACCGTCGTTGTCGGTCGTATCGATGCCGTCGTTGTCCGTCGTGTCGATACCGTCGTTGTCCGTCGTATCGATGCCGTCGTTGTCAGTGTCTGGGGGCTGAAGCCTCAGATCGGTGGTTACAGTAGGCGTGGGGGTTGGTGTCGTCGTCGGTGTCAATGTAGCAGTGGGTGTTGGTGTTGCAGTAAAGTGACTCGATCTGAGGCTGACGCCTGGCGGATTTGGAGGTGAATTACCCTTCGTGGCGGTCGGTGTAGCGGTCGCCGTGGAGGAAGGCATGGAGGTTGGTGTTGAAGTCGAAGTGGATGACGGGTCCGCGACTGTTGCTTCAACATATTGCGACCATGGACCTGGGCTGCCTGACCCGGCCACGGCGCGAATGGTGTAAGTGTAGGTCACACCGTTGGAAGCTCCGCTAAGCTGAAAGCTTGTTCCAGTCAGGTTGGCGCCGCCGATCTGTTCCCAGCCATTCTCACTATCCCAGGCCCATAGCTCGTATCGACTTGCGCCAGGAAGGGCG
Organism: Caldilineaceae bacterium; assembly: GCA_034428435.1. GTDB lineage: Bacteria > Chloroflexota > Anaerolineae > Caldilineales > Caldilineaceae > Bin5. The sequence continues at coordinate 31,849 of DAOUHY010000121.1, forward strand.
TTCCAGCTGAGGTCCACCTGGCTCGTCCCCGCGGTAGCCGAAAGCACCGGGGCGGCTGTCAGTGAGCCGGGCTCCTGCGCCGTAGCTGACGCATAGGCTGACCATGCGCTTGATTCTCCATCTCCACTTACCGCACGTACGGTGTAGATGTAAGTCGTCGCCGGGGCAACGTTTTCGTCCGTGTACGCAATGGCGTTGAGATTCCCGCCACCGATCTGCCTCCAACCATTCGTTTGCTCCCACCGCCATAGCTGATAGGAGTCAGCGGCCGCAGTTGCGTTCCAGGTTAACTCGATGGCGGTGACAGATGCATTGGCGCGCAGAGTTGGCACACCCGGATCGTCGACGCCATCGTAATCCGTGTAGGGCGTGTTAATCCCGTCACCGTCCGTCGACAGTGGCGTATCGACACCGTCGTTGTCCGTTGCCGGTGTGTCTATGCCATCGTAGTCGGTTAACGGCGTATCGAATCCGTCATCATCTGTTGGCGAGGGTGTGTCGTCGTCGTCGTCCTCGTTTTGTTCCACGTCTGAATTGGATCTAAGGATCAGCGCCACAGGTTCAGTTTTGCCGTCGTTGCCGTCGGCTAGGATAGCACTGACCCCACGAAAAGAGAGTGCTGCCGCCAAGAGGACGGTACCGGCGAAGCGAAAGAGTTTGTACATGGTCGACCTCCAGAACAAGACTCGGTGGCAAGCCACCCCGTCACTACCAAAAACCTTTGCGTCTGGTCGTCTCGCGGGGTTTACGGTATCCACCTGTTCCGCAGTATCCGAAAGCAGTCATTCCGTATGTTGAACCGGCGCCGCAGCTTGTCAAGGCCAGGAAGCAGTGTTCAACCCTGACTGTAAATGTACAACTTATTCATTTAGAAAATGTGAAGGAGGTGTTTGGGAGTTGTTTCAGTGTGGGGATTTAGGCAGTCGGATGGTGAACCGTGTACCTTTGCCTGGGGTGGAGTCTGCCAAAAGAACGCCATCGTGGGCTTCAACGATCGCTTTGGCGATAGCCAGGCCGAGACCGGACTGTGCCTGACCGTTGCGATGGCGTGATCTGTCGACTTTGTAGAAACGGTCGAAGATATGTTCCAACTCATTGGTTGGAATGCCTATCCCTGAATCGGAGACGTGTAGAGTGACCGAGGCGCTGTTGTTCGAACCACCCAAGACGATTTCTCCTTCAGAAGTAAATTGGAGGGCATTTGCGACCAGATTATCCAAGACCTGGGCCATCCGCTCCATGTCGACAGAAACTGAAGGAAGCGTATCCGGCGCGTCTACGCGAAGCATGATGTTTTTCTGGCGGGCAGCGACAACATGCGCCAGACCGGCCCGTTCCAACAGTGCCTTGGGATCGATTACTCGGCGAGAAAGCCTGAGTTCGCCTGCATCCGCCAGTGACAGTGTGCGCAGGTCTTCCACCATGTGCTGAAGGTGGACCACCTCCATGTGGAGAAGGTCGTACAACTCGTGACCACCCTGAATCGAACCGTCGCAGAGGCCCTCAGTATAGCCGCGCAGAATTGTCAAGGGGGTCCGCAGGTCGTGGGCAATGTCAGCCGTCATCTGGCGGCGAAGACGGCTGGCTTGGGCCAGGTCCCTGCTCATTTTGTTGAATGCAGCCGCGAGTTTCCCGATCTCATCTGCGGTGGGTGCGTCGACCTGCTTGCCTAGTTGACCGGCGGCCATCTGCTGAGTGGCCAAAGTAAGTTGGCGCAATGGGCGTGTCAGGGCCCGAGACAGCAGAGTGCCCAGCGCCAGAGCCAGTATCGCAGCAATCAGGGCTGCCAGCGCGGTGGCCTGGCTCACGCTATTGAGGAAGAAACTTTCAGGAGAGAAGCCTGGCAGGCTTTCGCCAGGAATGAGACTGCTGCGCAGGAAAGCAGTTCCTACCAATTCGTCGTCGTGTATGACGGCTATTCCACCATTTCGGTCAGCGGGATCTTTTTCACGCCCTTTCTGACCTGGCTCGGGTGAATAGATGATTTTCTGTTCGCTGTCGACCAGCACGATGAGTCTGCTCAAAAAGCTTAACGAAGGCTCATTGTTCAACCATTCTTCAATCCCTTCCCAGCTGTAATCGTTTTCTTCGTAGAACCCCAGCAGAAGTACGGCAACCACGGAGTTTTCGCTCTGCTGAGAAACGAAGCGGTCAAATTCCAGGCGCGTTCGCTGCCCACTGATGAATGCGACAAGCAACGCGCCGGAAATCCCTACTGCAACGAAAGCCAGCGTGAGTTTCACCGCCAGTGAGCGGAACATTTCTCAGCCCTCAGGAGCAAAGCGATACCCCATACCATATACGGTCTGAATGTAACGGGGCTTGCTGGGAACAGGTTCGATTTTTGTGCGCAGGTTCCGGATGTGTACGTCTATTGTACGCTCGTAACCCTCGTAGGCGTCACCGCTGACCGCCTCCAACAGATCGAGTCGGGAAAATGCCCGGCCGGGGGACAACATGAATGTTTCCAGAAGCTCGTACTCTGAAGGTGTAAGAGCAACGGCGTTGCCGCTGACACGTACAGTTCGGCCGGCGCGGTCCAGCGTGATTTCCGCCATTCGGAGAATCTCCGGCAGGCGGTTCTGCTGGCCGACCCTTCTCAGTACGGCACGGACGCGTGCGATCAATTCCTGGACGCCAAACGGTTTGGTCACGTAGTCATCGGCACCCAGCTCCAAGCCAACGACCTTGTCGCTTTCTTCAAGCCTGGCCGTCAGCACGATTATTGGTGTGTCAGACTCCTGAGTGAAGATTCGAATAAAGTCATAGCCGCCCATCTCCGGCATCATCAGGTCGAGGAGAACGAGGTCGGGTTTCTCGAAGCGCGCCACGAACAGGGCATCTCGGCCGTTGGCTGCCTCCACCACGCGATATCCTTCGCGCTCCAGGTACCAGCGCGCCATTTCGCGCAGTTTGACTTCATCGTCTACAACGAGGATAGTCTGCGACACGAAATCGTTCTCCCGCTACTATTGCGTAGCAAATAGGAACGGCCCTGGTTTGCGGACGGCAACCTGGTCCGGGTTCCTGTCGATGTTCAGCACTGCTCTAGAACGTATTATCGCGCACAACTGTTCAGGAATTATGAAGGAGGGTTGAAGAAGTGACAAGTGTTGGACAGAAGGCGATGTCAAAGGCATCGGTTCCCTCTTAGTACATGCTCAGGAAAGCTTGGAAGGCGTGAGTGTTGGCGAGTCAACACCCGGCTTGGGGTGGCGGCCCGCGTATGTGAGCGATTTTCGGCTGTGGTACAATGCTGGCTGACATTTGGGTAGGTAACCTCTTCGGCTGAAAAGACCGTGAAGGCTCAGGAGGTCGCTCTTTCAGACGCCAGAAAAGAAAGGAAGCACGACATGTCACAGGTTGCTGTGGGGATTCACAGGCAGATACGATCTTCGATACACACGGCAGTTGAAGGACTGTCTGCAGAGCAACTGCACGCTATGCCGGATGGCTTCGATAACAACATTGCCTGGAATCTGGGGCACATTATGGTGGTCCAGCAGCGCATTCTTTACGGCTCCAGCGGTCTTCCTCTGTCAGTCTCGGAAGAGACAATACCGATGTATCTGCCCAATACTTCGCCAGCAGACTGGGAGACTGAGCCGGACGCTGAAGCGTTGGTGGCGCAGCTGATGCCGCAACAGGAGAATTTGGAGGCTGACTATGCAGCGGGCCGCTTCAGCGAGAACGAGTTCAGCCCGTTTGCGACAAGATCTGGACTCTCGCTGGGTGACCTTGGCGCGGCGCTGACTTTCAATATCTATCACGAGTCGCAGCATTACGGATTTATTCTGGCCCTGATCAATCTGGTGGGCTGAGTCTCATGACCGAGGCCGTCATCGTCAGCGCTGTACGAACGCCTATCGGACGGATACGCGGCGCATTGGCTTCAGTGAGGCCGGATGATCTGGCGGCGCTTGTCGTCGGCGAGGCGGTGTCTCGAACTGGAGTAGGACCTGGGGAGATCGAGGAAGTCTATTTCGGTTGCGCCAATCAAGCGGGGGAAGACAATCGCAACATCGCGCGGATGGCTGCCTTGCTTGCCAGGCTTCCGTATGAGGTGGCGGGGGTAACAGTAAACCGGCTATGCGCCAGCGGGCTGACAGCCGTCAACCAGGCTGCAAGGGCGATTCTGTGCGGCGAGGGTGAGGTCTTTGTGGCCGGCGGCGTCGAAAGCATGACGCGTGCGCCGTATTCTCTCCCCAAGAACCCGACTGGATTCGGCCCATCGGGCAACATAACCGGCTACGATACGACGCTCGGCTGGCGGTATCCCAACCCGGCACTGCAGGCGCTTTTTCCACTGGAGGCGATGGGTGAGACGGCCGAGAACATTTGCGAAATGAGTTGCGCGTCAGAGATCGCAGGGGGCGAGATTGGCCGCGCAGAACAGGACCGCTTTGCCTTGCAGAGCCAGGAGAGGGCGGTCCGTGCGATCAACGAGGGCCGCTTTGAGCGTGAGATAGTGCCCGTAAAGATTCCGCAGAGGCGAGGTGAGCCTGTTGTATTTGATACGGATGAACACCCTCGCTATTCGAATGGCCCGGACGGCTACCAGCTCGCGACCAGCATGGAGGCTTTGAGCGCCCTGCGGCCTGCTTTCCGAGAAGGCGGGACCGTCACCGCAGGTAACGCCAGCGGGCTGAACGACGGGGCCAGTGCGCTCGTTCTGATGTCGCGCGAGAGGGCCAGCGAACTTGGGATCCGGCCGTTGGCCCGCTGGGTGGCGTCGGCTGCAGCCGGCGTGGATCCCCGTGTCATGGGCCTTGGGCCTGTGGCCGCGGCACGCAAGGCGCTGGCGCGTTCGGGGCTTTCGACGGACGACATCGATTTGGTCGAGATTAACGAAGCTTTCGCGGTGCAGACGCTGGCGGTACTGCGAGAGCTCGATCTGGAGGAAGAGATTACGAATGTAAACGGCGGGGCGATATCTCTCGGCCATCCCCTGGGCTGCTCGGGCGCCCGCATTCTGACGACGCTCATCCACGAGATGCATAGAAGAGCCGATACAGGCGAGGCGGCGCGGTATGGTCTGGCGACGCTCTGCGTTGGCGTGGGCCAGGGCGAGGCGACCGTAGTAGAAAGGTTGGACGGTTGAAGCTGCCACCGCATATCACACCGGCAGAAGCGGCTGCCCTGGTCAAGTCCGGAGATACAGTTCTGGTGGGAGGCTTCGGCATGACGGGCAATCCAACCCAGATATTACATGCGCTGGCGGATTCGGACGTTGGCGGATTGACTTATATTGCGAACAACGTTGGCGAGCCGGGCCTTGGTGGGGGGCGCCTGTTGCGAAACGGGCAGATCAGGAAGGCGATCGGCTCGTTTTTTACCAGCAATCCCGAGGCAGTCGCTGCGGCGCAGTCGGGTGCAATCGAGTTTGAAGTGATGCCACAGGGCACGATGACGGAGGCGATTCGGGCGGGCGGGGCCGGGATAGGCGGGTTCTACACACCGACGGCGGCCGGCACTGTGCTGGCCGAAGGACGGGAAACGAAACAGATCGACGGCCGCCTGCATGTCTTCCAGCCGGCTTTGCGGGCCGACGTAGCGCTGATCAGGGCGTGGACCGCGGACGCGGCCGGCAACCTTGCCTACCGGATGACTGAGCAGAACTTCAACAGAGCGATGGCCACGGCAGCAGACCTCGTTATCGCCGAGGTTGAGGAGTGCGTGCCGGCCGGGGAACTGCGGCCGGAGTCGGTGCATACGCCTGGATGTTACGTAGACTATCTGGTGCCGGTGAGGACTTCCGAGGCCGACCTTGGTTCGTCGGCGTCAATTGACGAGAGCGGCAAGAGAGCTGGTGGATTGCGGATGAAGCTGGCTCGTCGTGCGCTGGCCGAACTCAAGGCGGGGGACATTGTCAATCTGGGTGTGGGCATCCCAACACTTGTGGCGGACCTGATCACACCGGCGCACGGCATCATTTTGCACACAGAGAACGGCATGCTTGGGGTCGGTCCCGCGCCGGAGAGCGGCGGGGCGATGGAGTACCCGATCAACGCCAGCAAGATTCCGGTGACGGCACTGCCGGGCAGCAGTTACTTTGACAGCGCGGACTCCTTTGCGATGATTCGGGGCGGGCACGTGGATGTGGCGATCATGGGGGGACTACAGGTGGACGCGCAGGCCAATCTGGCAAACTGGGCTGCACCAGGGAGGCCGCTTCTGGGTGTTGGCGGGGCGATGGATCTGGCTTCAGGCGCCAGACGCCTGATCGTGACCATGACCCACAACAGCCGTGTCGGCAGTTCGAAGATAGTGCCGGCCTGTACGCTGCCGCTGACGGCGACAGGCGCGGTTGACGTGATCATCACCGAACTGGCCGTCTTTCGCTTCTTGGACGGACGCCTGACGGTCACCGAACTGATGGAGGGGGCCTCTCTGGAAGGCGTCCGGGCTAAGACCGAGGCCGAATTTGATATTGCCCTGGATAGTTGAGGGAGGCGATGCGGTCCAACTTTCGCTTCCCTCTGAAGGAACTGTGACCATCCCATGAAGAAGCAGCCACTCAATTGCATTTTGCTCGCGGCAGCATTGGCGGCGATAGCTTTGGCCGCATGTGTGGCCACCGAGATAGGCGCAGAACCCAGCATACAGGCACCTCAAGACAACCCAGCACAGGAAGTGAGCGCGGCGAGTCAGGCTGAAGGTGGCCTGGGCGAGGCGTCAGTTGAACAAGACGTCAAGGCGTTGCGAATTGAGATTGAATACTACACACCTTCACAGACCGAAGGGCCCTTCTATCCTGTGCAGATGCCGGACGATCGAGACAACGATCTCTTCGTCGTGGACGGGGCAGGGGGAAGGCCTGCCGGGGAGATTCTCGTCTTTGAAGGAACTCTTTACGACGGTGCAGGTATTCCCGTTCCCGGCGCGGTTGTCGAGATATGGCAGACCGATGATAACGGAATCTACATGCACCCAGGCGACTCCAACAGTTCGAGAAGGGATGTGAACTTTCAGTCGTATGGTGAGTCGGAAACCGGGCCGGATGGCCGCTACAGTTTCAGGACAATCATGCCGGGCGACTACAATCCGCGTCCTCGACATATCCACGTGAAGGTACGAATGGACGGGCGTGAACTTCTGACCACCCAGTTCTATTTCAGCAACGACTCGAATGCCGGCTCCGACCGGATCTTCGCGGGGGCAGGCGAGGAGGTGTCGGCGCTGATCATGGAGATCGAGGAGGGCCTCGACTCCGAGGGCAATTCAGTGCTGATGGGCAGACGCGACATCGTTCTGCGCGATATACTGTCGGAGTGACGGGGTTAGAACGAGGAAGTCATGCGCGTGAAGCTTTCAGATGTAGGAAATCCCAAATATATTGCTCTGGAGACCTTCCGTAGAAACGGGCAGGGGGTCAAGACACCGGTCTGGACTGTGGTGCAAGAGGGCAAGTTGCTGGTATGGACGCAGGGCGACAGTTGGAAGGTCAGACGTGCTCGCAACAATCCGCGCGTCAGGGTTGCCCGATGTGACATGAGGGGCAAGGTTCAGGGTCCCTGGGTGGAAGGCGTTGTCAGGTCGATCTCAGACGACGAAGAGACGAAGAGATCGATGGCAGGTCTGCTTAGGCGAAAGTATCCCTTCGCGGTTGCCGTGCTTTCGCTGATCGCCGCAGTACGCGGAACGAACAAAGGACAAGTGGTCGTGGAAATCGGGGACGTCTAGTGGCCGGCCGTCTTGAAGCGACTGTTTCCGTGTAGTTACTGTGCCATGTTCTGTGCGTGTACTGTGTGCGGTCTGCCTGGATCCGCGATGACGGACTGTTCTGTCAGTCGGTTTGAATGGGTGCATCCCAGACTTGGGGTGGGAACAGTCTGGCGGGGAATCAGCGCCAGCGGTGGCTGGAGTTGTATGCCGTCTTTGGGCGAGACGCAGTGCAGGCGCCAAGCCTGGCGGTACGGTGGAGTTCGCCGGTTGGGGAGGGTGCGAGGGCAGGCACAAGGCCGGCAGCGGCGGGGACCTGATGGGACTATCGGAAGGTGGTCTGGCTTTACACTTCCGGCTGGGCACCTGTTACGAAAATCGACACCAGGTCGGCGAGGCATGTTGTAGGAGAGGGGGCGTTGCGGGGGCGGAGCCCCCGCACAAGGGAGGGCCGAATAGGCCCGACCGCCCAGAAAGGCAGTAGTCAGTAGTCACTGAAAGCAAGGACAGATGGACGACAGGAATGGTAGAGAGACGGAAGCAACTTTGTCTTGCCGAATCATGATGGCCATTTGGCAAGGACTTCGAAGTCACGCTTGATCTACTACGTCTTTATTAGAGAACAGGAGCCCTATTCGCCATGAGAGCTGTGATGGTCATGTTCGACACGTTGAACCGGCATATGTTGCCTCCATACGGCTGCGACTGGACGTATGCGCCAAATTTCACGCGGCTGGCGGAACGAACGGTCACTTTCGACAACTGCTATGTTGGCAGTATGCCGTGCATGCCGGCGCGGCGGGAGCTGCATACAGGCCGCTACAATTTCCTGCATCGCAGCTGGGGCCCGCTTGAGCCGTTTGACGACTCGATGCCGGAGAATCTGTCAAAGAACGGAATCTACACTCATCTCAGCACAGACCACCAGCACTATTTCGAGGATGGCGGGGCATCCTATCACACGCGCTATGACAGTTGGGATTTTCACCGAGGCCAGGAAGGGGACGCCTGGATCGGGCAGGTGGGGGATCCGGAAGTGCCGGAGAACATCAATCGGACATCCTCTTCCAACTTGCGGCCGTCGGAGCAGGGAACCAAGCGCCGGAACGGAGACACGTCTCGTCAGGACTGGATCAACAGGGCGGTCCTGGACAGTGAGGAGAAACAGCCGCAGGCGAAGACCTTCTCCGCCGGGTTGGACTTTTTGCGTCGCAACCACGAGGAGGACAACTGGTTCCTGCAGGTAGAGACCTTCGATCCGCATGAACCGTTCTTTACGCAGCAGAAGTACAAGGATCTCTATCCGCACGAATACAACGGTAAGCTCTTCGACTGGCCATCCTATCGCGAGGTGGAGGAAACGCCTGAAGAGGTGCAGCACCTGCGATACGAATACGCGGCGATGCTCAGTATGTGCGACGAGTACCTGGGAAAGGTGTTGGACCTGATGGACGAGTTGAGCATGTGGGAGGACACGATGCTGATCGTGTGTACCGACCACGGCTTTCTGTTGGGGGAGCATGACTGGTGGGCCAAGATTGTGCCACCCTTCTACAATGAGGTCGCTCACACGCCGCTCTTCATCTGGGATCCTCGCAGCCGGATGGCTGGCGTGCGCCGGGAACAACTGGCGCAGATGATCGACCTGCCAGCGACGCTTCTGGAGTTCTTCGGGGTTGAAATGCCACTGGACGTGGAAGGGATCCCCCTGGGCGATGTCATCGCGACGGATGCGCCAACGCGCGATGCGGTGCTCTTTGGCGTTCACGGCGGGCACGTGAATATAACAGACGGGCGTTATGTGTACATGCGGGGCCCGGTGGACCCATCCTACAACCAACCCCTTTTCAACTACACGCTGATGCCGAATCACATGCGGGACCGCTTTGGCACAGATGAACTGCAGGAGATTGAACTGGCCGAACCGTTCTCGTTTACGAAGGGCTGCCGGACGATGAAGATCGCTTCTCGCCAGGTCTTCGGAGCCGTCCCGCGCTATACGATGCTTTTTGATCTGGAGGCGGATCCAGGACAGGAAAGCCCCATCGACAATGTGGCCGAGGAGGCAAGGTTGTCGGCGCGTATGGCGGAACTGATGCAGGCCAATAGTGCGCCACAGGAGCAGTTTGAGCGGTTGGGGTTGGCCGTTCAAGAGCCTACATAGAAGAAAAAGAACAATGCACCGAGCACACAGGTCGTGTGTCGGCGCAGATTTGAGCAGGAATGACTGTAGGCGATTTTCGCGCGGAGCCGTATTCCGCTTTACTGGCGTGCCATTCTAAACGCTGATAAAACGTTTCTCTTTCAGTCGGGCAGATTTGCCCTGCCGATCGCGCAGGTAGTAGAGCTGCGCGCGGCGAACTCTGGTCTTGCGCAGGACCTCGACTTTGTCTATGTTCTTGCTGTAGAGGGGAAACGTGCGCTCTACGCCAACGCCGTGGGAACCTGTGCGGCGCACCGTGTAGCTGGCACCGGCGTCATGGCCCCCGCGCATCGAGATAACCACCCCTTGAAAGACCTGAATACGCTCGTTTCGGCCTTCGGTTATGCGTTGGTGGACGCGTACTGTATCACCGGGATCGATTTCGGCCATGCCCTCGGGCAGTTCCGGCTGCAGAGAAGCCATCAATGCGTTTGTCATCTTTTGCCACCTTTTATCTTTTGCAGGGCCACAGCCCGAAACTGCCATGCCTCTGCATTAGCCTAATGCTTTTGTTGCTGCCCTCACCACAGGCGCCGAGCCCACCCTCAAAAGACCAATCTTCACCTGAACCGGGGGCTCTTTCCTTCCAAGGCGACCGGCATGCACACAGCCCCGCAGTCTACCATAGCGGAAAGCTCACAACAAATTTTCGACGCTACAGTTCTTCACGAACGATGTGCACTCCCTCCACCATGTTCTTCAGCTTTCGCTTCGCGGCCCAGCGGGCGGTCTGACTGAGTCCGCAGTCCGGTGCGAAGGCGAGCCGGTCGGCGGGAGCGAACTCAAGGCAGCGCCGGACGGTTTCGGCCACATGCTGTGGCGATTCGATGAAGTAGCTCTTGACGTCGATGATGCCCACGGCCGCATCTCTTCTTTCAGTGATGAGACCGATCACTTCGAGCTCCGAATACTCCCGGTTTGCCATCTCCACATGAATCTCGTCCACTTCCATGTCAAGAAAGGCAGGAAACATCGGCGCGTAACGCCGGAAACCGACCGGATGGCCCTTGTAGTTGCCGAAGCAGAGGTGGGTCGAGAGACGGCACCGGCCGGTGACTGGTTCCACGGTGCGGTTGAAGATGTCGACGAAGCGGGCGGTATCTTCGCGATAGGCGTAGCAACTCATGGAAGGTTCATCAACCGTCAGCTCGGTACAACCGGCCTCGACCAGATCCGCCAACTCCTTGCGGACAATCGGAAGCAGCGCTTCAGTCACGGAATAGCGGTCGGGGTACTGGCTATTGGGAAGGAGGCGGCCGCTGAGGGTATAGGGTCCGGGCACGCTTGCTTTCAGAGTCGGGCCCTCTTCTGAATCCGGCGCCAGCCGTCTAAGGCGCTGGAACTCGGCAACCGCGCCCAGCCCGTTGGGCGCTGAGATCTCGCCGACGATTGCGTGTTTGCCGCGCTGGTCATGTGCAGGCGGCCCCCAGCGTCGCGGCGAGGCCTGTTCCGGTTCGATTCCTTCCAGGCATCCGTAGAAGGAAAGGTTGAAATCCAGCCGGGTCTGTTCACCGTCGGTGATGACATCGGTGCCTGCCTGGAGTTGGTCGTGTACGGCCGCCACGACGGCATCGTCTACGATTTCGGCGAGGTCGTCGCCGCCGAATTCGTCCAGGTGCGCGCTGGCAAACTCAAGCCAGGCGGGGAAGGGATAACTGCCGATGACGGTTGTGCGAAGCGGAATGGGTTGCATTGGAAATTCGGGCTCTTGTGGCTATGCAAAGACTCGCGAGGGTCTTCGGGACTAGGTGCGCATTAATTTGAATTCGATCAGTCCCCATATACCCGGCGAACTCGGCGCCGGTAGTCGTCGTAGGAGGCGTCAAACTTGGCCGCGGACGCGTCGCCGGAGAAAACGCTGCTGGAAAGGACAAGAGGCGGCTTGCCGCGTGCGGTCAGGCCGGCGGCCACGCGGCACTTGATGGCGTTCACGACTGCCGCTGCCCCGACTGTGGAGCCGGGTCCAATTGGATCTTCGAGACCTTCGATGTTGACCAGGGCGTCTCCGGCGGGGGTACAGTTGTCGATCGTGACGTCTGCTATGTCCATCAGCTTTTTCCCGCTGCTATGTTTCGGTGCCGAGGCGGTGCAGTGATCAACTGAGACGACCGCAATCACGGGTAAGTCCAGCGCCTTTGCTTCAATGGCCATCTCCACGACAACTTCATTTACGCCGCTGTTCGAGAAGATCATAAAGCTGTCAGGAGGACGCAGCACGAAGTTGCGCAGGATTTGCCGGGCAAAGCCCTCCACATGCTCGATAAACATTGCCTGGCGTTGGCCGTTGGCGCCGACGACCTGGTTGTGGAAGGTCAAAGAGAGTTCAACGATAGGGTGGAAACCCGGAAAGGAGCCGTGGCGAGGATACATCTCCTCTATGAACATGCGCGAGTGGCCTGTACCGAACAGGTGCACCAGGCCCTCGGCGGCAATTGTGTCGACACAGATTTCGGCGGCTCGCCGGATGTTCTCGGTCTGGGTGGCGACAATGCGGTCCAATATGGCTTGCGCTGCGTGCAGATAGGCAGTTGCTGGATTCAAGGCGTGATTCATCCTCTATTGTCAGACTCAGAACAGGTTGAGTGTACGTCGCGGTTTCTCAGGACATACATCAGTTCTCAATCACCATCTAAAGGGAACTGTCCCGGATTCATCCAGAGGGTAGCCCCAGTGCTCGACGTATTTCTCGCCGGGCAGGAACTGATCGCCGAGGTCATCGAGTTTGGCTTGTAGCTGCGACTCCAGTTCAGCTTGCAGAGACTCTACTTCGGGGCGGTTTACCAGGTTCTGCATCTGGAAGGGATCGGCTTCGTTGTCGTAGAGGAGCCAGGGACCGTCCAAGTCGCGTGCATAGGTGTGTGTGCGCGTGCGGAGTCCTCGATACTCGCGGCCGCCGTCACGTCGCAAGAACTGGCCAAAGGGATGCGGGCAGTAGATGAGGGCGGCGCCCCCGGACGGATCCGGACCACCCTCGATCGCGGCCGAAAAATCCTTTCCCTCGACCGTGTCAGGAATGGGAATCCCACACAGAGACAAGAGGGTAGGCAGAATGTCGGGGGTATCCAGCAGTGCGTCGATCTGGCTTCCATTCAGGCCGAATCGCTGCGGCCAGCGGATCAGGAAGGGCACACGGATCGACTCCTCCCAAGGCCGCTGCTTCTTGACTTCACCCTGGGAGCCCAGCATGTCACCGTGGTCGGACGTAAAGACGAAGATTGTGTTGTCTGCCAGGCCCTCTTCATCGATGGTCTGGAGGAGCGCGCCGAGACAGTCGTCAAGGGCCGTGCAGTGGGCGTAGTAACCGGCAATCCATTCGCGGGCTTCGCCGGCCATCTCCGGGGGCACGTTTGGTCTCAGTTCTATGTCGTCGGGACTGTAGAGTTTGCGATAGGCGTCGGGAGCCGTTTCATAGGGTGCGTGGGGAGGGCCCCAGGAGAGGAGTAGCAGGAATGGTCTGTCTGAATTGCCGTCGTCGTATCTGTGAGCGCGGGAACGAAGATAGGCTTGCACGTCCTTAGTCTGCTCAATGGCGTCGTAGCCTTCCCAGGTCAGAGGTTGGTCGGAGTCACCGGCGTAGTACCTGGAGTTGTTGTAGTCGTGGGTGCATTCCAGGGCCTTGAAGTAGTCGAATCCCTGGCGGCTCTCGGGGGGAACGTAGTTGCTTCGTCCGCGGCCGTCAACATGCCATTTGCCCACATAGGCGGTGTCGTATCCAGCGGCTTTGTATAGCTTGGCCATAGAAACAGCGTCATCGGCCAGATGAACGTCATTGACGAATACGCCATGGGTCAGAGCATGTTGCCCGGTCAGCAGGCAGGCACGCGCGGGGCAGCATACGGGAATGCCGGCTACGGCATGGGCAAAGCTGACACTTTGAGCCGCCAGCCGGTCCAGATGGGGTGTCCGGACCTGGGCATTGCCTGCGTAGCCTGTGTCCTGCGCCCGCCACTGGTCGGCGAAGACGTAGATTATATTGGGACGATTCTGGGACATGATTTGGGCTCGTAGCGGCGTTGGAGGCTAGAGAGAGACACCGAGAAGACCGCGCGTAAACTGGAATTCAATGTTGCCCGCGCGCATCGCTCTTGGCTGGTGATTCCCTTCCAGTGTCCGCGTCAACAAGCCGGCCAGAAACTGGGGCCAGGAATCGGCCTCGTTTTCGAGAACGGCGTCCATGTCTTCGGCGTACTGCATTGCCGGGCAGTCGTGTGTGGTTACCTGGAGCACGGGCACTAGAGGATGGCCTTCGATCGGGTGGCTTCCAACATAGGCCAGAATCACCTCAACGCCGGTGCCGCCGAGACCGGTCAGCGTTTCTGCCCAGTGTTCGGTGGGCGTCTCCATCATGTGGAGACCACTGCGCTCGGATGCGTCTGCCAGCGACTGCCCGTACGCGAGAGTGGGCAGGTGCGGGCCGTCGCCAATGCTCTCATCAAGAAAGGCTTTGGACGAAAGAAGTGACGTGTTTTCGGGTAGAATGAGGGTTCCGCCGCCTGCGGCGATGGCCGCTGCCAGCCGGCCGAACTGCTGAGAAACGGCGGCCGGCGGGTCTCCGGCGCTCAGAAGCCCGATTCGAAGGGCGGATACATCAGCCATCGTCTGCTCAGGTGTCCCGGCAGCGGCCAGTCGCTGTTCGAACCAAGCATCGACCTTTTCCAGCACAGCGTCGATTCCGCCGTCCAGTTGGATGCTGGCCCAGCCATATTGATGCAGGTCCAAACCGTTTTCTTCAAGCTCGTTGCGGAAGTAGTCATTGTGGGTCTTTTCGCAGCCATGCTCCAGGAGCAAGGTCTCGGCTGCAAGCGGGTGTTGCAGATAGCCCAGAACTGTGCGTACGTAGAGATCGCCGGTATGTCCGCCTGAGAATCCGCAGCCTTCAGTATGGGCAAGCGCCACAAACCGCTTGAGAGGGGTCGCTGCCTCGCCGCCCGAAGTGAATCTGCGATTGAGCCGCGCGGCCGCAATCTGACCGATCTGGCCGGAGCAGAGACTGGTCGGCAGGATCAGTCCGATGCGGTCGGCGGCGGGCCCGGTTGGCGTTGAAAACGCAGGATAGGAGAGATGAAGGACGGGGGCGGCGGAGGAACGGCGGACGGGCAACGGGCGGCCTGCAGGCTTGGGGCGGCGGTTGATCTCTTCTACGCGTCCCGGACCCGTCTGGCGCCAGTCGCGCCAGAGCTGTACCTGCGCGTGGCCGGCTTTTTCGCCAACTGTTCGCTCGCCAGAGGCGGCGCGCACGGTCAGGTCAAGCGTTTCGGCGCCGAGCTCGTCCATGGGGGTACCGTCGAGATAGCGGCCCGCGTTTACGTCCATATCTTGGCTGAGCAACTCATACCGACGCGTTGTGGTGACTATTTTGATGGTAGGAACAAACGGGAAATTGGTGACCGAGCCGTTTCCGGTGACAAAGTAGATCATGTTGCAGCCGGACGCAACCTGGCCGGCAATGCTCTCCAGATCGTTGCCCGGGCTGTCCATGAAGTAGTAACCGGGCTCACTCATCGGCGCGCTATATGGGATGACGTGGTCGAGTTGGACGTCCGGGTGTCGTTTCATCGCTGCGCCAATTGACTTGAGGACGATGTTGTAAAGCCCGCGGTATTTGTTGCCGCCGGAGGGATTGCCGGCGGCTGAGTGGCCGTGCCAGGCGACCCGTTCCTGGAAACGCTCGATGGTGTTGAGAAACTCGGCGGCGGTCTCTACGTCACGCACGTTGAGCATGATGTAAGGCTCGGCGCCGATCAGTTCGTCGGTCTCTGCCAGGTTGGCAGCGCCGCCGTATCGGACCAGCTCGCGTGCCACCCAAGAGGCGAGTGGATTCCCGGAGATGCCGGAAAAGGCGTCTGAGCCGCCGCACTGCAGAGCCAGCTTCAGCTCAGAGAGGGGTTGAAGGGTACGCGGGGTGGCGTTGACTTCGTCAAGCCAGCCTTGCACAGTGGCTTCGGCCTGTTCCAATCCGGCCTGAAAACCGCCTGTGAGGGTCAGGAAGGCGTGAGGGACAGCCTCGAGAGGGTAGTTGCTCTCCGTCAGAAAGGTACGCAGCAGGGCGTTATTCACCGGCTCACGACCGTAATCCACGCACAGGACTGCCCCGACATTGGGGTGGGTGAAGAAGCCGGCCAGCGTACGCAGAGTGGTCTCTGTATTGTTGGGGTTGTCGTGGCCACCCTCGGTATGGGCAACGGCAACGATGCCGTCGATGTTTTTGAAGCGATCGGCGACGCCGGCAAGACGGGACTCCAACTGTCTGACAAAGCCCCCAGTGCGGGAGGATGTTCCCAGCAGAATAATCGTGTTTCTGGTCCCTACGCCCCGGCCCCCGGGACGGGAATACCCCTCGAAATAGCGATTTTCGGTTTGCCTGGCGACTTGCTGACCGGCGCGGAATCTGTCGGCGTCAAGTTCGTAGGCCTGGACGTGATCGGCGAAATTCGGCTCGTTGGGAAGATCGAATTCGAGCGCACGTACCCCGAGAGCGTCGAGCATTTCGGCGTTGCGTATGTACTCGCCCGGTGCAATCGCCCGCGTCGCCAGGCCAAACGGCAACTCCCATGAGAGCAGCGGGGCACCCTGCGGGATCGATGCCACTGCGAAGCGGTGCCCTTCCATGGTGGTATAGTCCAGAGTAAGGACACTTTCGCCGAAGACGATCTGCGTTCCGGCTACCAGGGTACGCGTGGCGATGGCAACGTTGTCGCCAGGAAGGGGCAGGCGGGCGACCTCATCGAAGGGTAACGGGGAAGCGTTTTGGGATTTATGTGGTTGTGCCATAGCTTCACCTTCGCAGTGGGGAGTTGGTTTTTGCAACTCCGATAGCCTAACACATTTGCCTGAATTTCACAGTTTCGGGGGACGCGGAAAGGACAGTTTTCCACTTCACGCGTGCACGGGTCAGAATGGAGAAAGAGGTCCAAGCTTGGGTTGGCTATGCGAATTCAAAGGCGGCCTGTCATCTCGGCGTCCAATTGTTCGAAATAGCGGACCATGAACTCGTGCCGCTGCTCTCCCATTTTGCGACCAGTTGGCGTGTGGAGCGTAGCCAGAACTTGACGCAGCTTGTATACGAATTCGTGGACAGGCGTATATTCGGGACCGGTCGGCTGAAAGGTGTCAGGCGGTACTGCAGTCGCGGGCTGGCTCCAGAGACGGTTCCCGTAGTTGCCGGCGTGGGCAAAGGCCCTGGCAACGCCTATGGCCCCAATGCTGTCCAGTTTGTCGGCGTCATAGAGGCACTTCGCCTCCAATGTTTGCGGTAGGACGGAGCGGTCGCGGTACCTGTGGGCCTGGATGCAGTGGACGACGTTTTTGATGCGCGGCGCGTCCATGCCGGCTGCTGTCAGGTATTGGTCGGCGAATTCGGCTGCGGCGAAGTGATGCGTGGTGCGCCCTTGTTCTGAAACGGGCAGGTCGTGGAGGAGGGCGGCGGCGCGCACAACTTCGGCGTCGGCGCATTCGGCCTGCGCGATGCGTAAACCCAACCGGGTTACTCTCAGCACGTGGTCGAAGTCGTGGGCCACGTCGGCAGAAAGATAGAGCTGGCGGACAGTCGATTCGCTCAGGCTATCCGAGATAGATGATTGAACTGTTGGGTCTTCAGAATGTGAAATCATCTGATCTTTCGCGGTTGGATACAGGGCAATTGGCAGCCTGCGTCAACGGGTGGCGAACTCACCCAGGCATTCGAGCAGGCGACGACGAAAGGACTCTCTGCTGAAACGCTCGGCTTGATTTCGGCAATCGGCTGGGTCGTATGCGTGAACGTCGAACTGTTCAATGGCTTTCTTCAGTTGCTCGGGCGTCTGCAGGTCAAAGAACTCACCAGTCTTCCCCGGGATAACCGTGTCCAGAGCCCCTCCGCCCCGAAAGGCGATCACCGGTCGACCAGTGCTCATCGCCTCGACCGGCGTGATTCCAAAGTCCTCGAGTCCTGGAAAGAGGAACGCCTTACAGCCTCGCATCAACTCCAATATACGTTCGCCTGGCTGCCAGCCCTGGAAGGTGACATTGGGCCCAGCCAGTTCCTCGAGCGCGTGTCTGGCTCGTCCGCTGCCCACAACGATCAGCCGTTCGTGCGGCAGCTCGCGGAAAGCCCTGACGGCCAGGTCGACGCGCTTGTATGGAATCAGGCGGCTGACGATCAGATAGTAGTCGCCTACGGGAACAGATGGATCGGGAGAGAATCGTTGGGTATCGACAGGAGGGTGAACGATGACGCTGTCGCGATCGTATATTGTGCGGATGCGCTCTTGTACAGCGCTGCTGATGGCGATGAAATAGTCGACTTTTTGAGCGGCGGTGTAGTCCCAACGTCGCAGCAGCGCTAGCAGTGGTCTCAGCGCGAGATCGAGTAGTCTACCGATTTGCTCCCTCTGGCGGTACTGGTCGTAGAGCCACAGAAAGCGTGTTGGCGTAAGGCAGTAACAGACGTGAAGTGCCTTACGCTGGCCCTTGCGAGCCGTGATTCCGTGGCAGAAGCCGCTCTTGTTGCTGAGAATAAGATCGAATTCGCTCAAGTCGGTATTTCGAAACGCCGCCGGGTAGAGGGGCAAATAGGCCTGGTGGCGGTCGGTCACCAGCGGGAGGCGCTGCATGAAGGTGGTACGGATGGTCCATGTTCTGTACGAATCGGGCATTTTGGCCGGCCCGTACATGCTCGTGTAGACGGGTGCGCCCGGGAAGAGATCGACGAACTCTTCGAGTACGTTTTCAGCGCCTCCCATCTGATTGAGCCAGTCGTGGACCAGAGCCACGCGGGCGCCGGTCCGCCAGTCCTTGCGCCCTGGTTCGCGGCTCACGGCGTCACGACCTTCAAGAGTCAGCCCGTCCTGAGCAGCCACTGGAAACTTTCTTGGCGGAAGCCGACGGGGATTGGCCTTCCGTCTCTTTTCTCCTGTTCTCTGAGAAAACGACCATTTCAGCCTTGACAAAGTGGGCGACCATCGTACGAAAGAGTGCCTCGATCAGATCCGGGTCCACGTCTTCGGTCTCTGCCCAGAGCCGGCGGGCAGCCATCATGCTGCGCTGGCGCTCGTGCGAGTGAACCTGATCTTCGTTGCTTTTGAAACGGGCTGCTGCATGGACATATTCCTGGCGGCGGCTAATGGTAGTGATGAGAGATCGATCCAGTTGGTCGATTTCGGAACGTATCTCGGCCAGCGAATTGCAGTCTTGAGGCTCTTTCATGTGGGGACCTGACCTTTGCGAGGAAGGGCATTCCACTTCTTTGTGCAGAATTTTACCCCAGACACATTCGACGACAAAGCAATCGTGAATTTGAAAAGCTCCCAAGTGTTGCCGGTCGGACAGGCATTGGGGACGCTTGCAGGGACCTGATGGGGTGATTCTTGGCTTGTTTTCCTGAGCTGGGCGCCGAATAGGGGCATGGCATGTCCGGAAAGCTGGCTTGCGACAGCCGCCTAATGCGCGTTGCCTTTGACCAGCGACGCGACGCTACAGTAGAATGCGCCGAATAGCTGGCACCGTTACCACCACCAGGAGAACTGAGCATGGCAGGGTACCAAAACTATCTCGATACGAACCAGGACCGCTTCCTCGATGAGTTGCTTGACTTTCTTCGTATTCCCAGTATCTCAGCACTGCCTGAACGCGCCGAGGACGTAGAGCGCGCCGGACATTGGGTCGCTCAGCGATTGTCTGCCGCGGGCGTAGAGAATGTAGAGGTGTTGCCGACGGGCGGCCATCCGGTCGTGTATGGAGACTGGTTGCACGCGCCGGGCAAGCCAACAGTGCTGATCTACGGCCACTTCGACGTGCAGCCGGTCGACCCGCTTGAATTATGGACAAATCCTCCTTTCGAGCCCACGGTAAGGGAGGGCCGGGTCTATGCTCGCGGCGCTTCTGACGACAAAGGAAATATGCTGGCACCAATCCTTGCGGTCGAGGCTCTACTGCAGAGCGAGGGTGCCGCACCGGTCAATTTGAAGTTCTGCTTCGAGGGTCAGGAAGAGATTGGCAGCCCACAGATTCCTGATTTTATGCCGCCGCACAGGGACCGCTTTGCCTGTGATCTTGCCGTCAGTGCCGATGGGGGACAGTTCAGCGAAACCGAACCGATTCTGCTCTTGTCGCTGCGTGGTGTGTGCGGCATACAGATTGATGTCCGTGGGGCAACAACCGACCTCCACTCGGGGCTACACGGGGGCCGGATCCAGAACCCAATTCACGCACTTACTCAGATTCTGGGGTCATTGCGCAGGGCGGACGGCTCGATTGCGGTTGAGGGGTTCTATGACAGTGTGGTGGAGCTATCGTCCGAAGAGCGCGCCGCTATCGCCCGCATTCCCTTTGACGGGGACGACTATCTGAAAGAGCTGGGACTGGCGGAGGAGTTCGGTGAGCCGGGATACACGAACCGGGAGCGCGGCTGGGTTCGACCAACTCTGGAGGTGAACGGCATCTGGGGAGGCTTCCAGGAGGAGGGGATCAAGACTGTACTTCCAAACTCAGCTCATGCTAAGATCACCTGCCGCCTCGTGGCGGACCAGGATCCTGCCCATATCATCGACTTGCTGGAGGAACATATCGAACAGAACGCGCCGCAGGGCGTGATAGTGATGGTGACGCCACTGTCAATTCTGGGTCGACCTTACAGCATTTCAGCGGATCATTGGGGCAATCAGGCCGCGGCCGAGGTACTGAGGAGGATGTACAGCCGAGAACCTTACCAGACGCGCAGCGGTGGCAGCATCCCTATCACCGGCGTCTTCCAGGAGCAACTGGGGGCGGATACGATCAGTTTTGGGTTCGGTATCGAAGACGAGAACTTCCACGCGCCGGACGAGTTCTTCCGCTTGGCCAGTTTCCGCAAGAGCCAGGATGCTTACTGCCAGTTGCTCCACAAACTTGGGGAGTCGTCCCCGCAAAACTGAGGATTCGGCGATGGGCGGCCCAGCCATAGGTCAGGAGGCGAATTGAAACCACAGAACTGTGTAGAGAACGCCGACCAGCGCGCCTACGTACACCTCAGTGGGTGAGTGGCCGATCAGCTCCTTCAACTCCTCTTCGCTGACAGGCTGACCGGTGAAGAGCTCTCTCAGGATCTGATTAAGGACTTTGGCTTGCTTACCGGCGGCTTGCCGCACGCCGGTGGCGTCGTACATGACAACCAGTGCGAATATGGCGGCCAAGGCAAAGACGTCGCTACGCGGGCCGGAGCGATAGCCGATTGCGGCGACGAGGCTGCAGACCATAGCCGCATGGCTGCTGGGCATGCCCCCAGCGCGAGCCAGTACGCGCAGGTCAAAGTCGCGCCGCAGTACCCATTCGAAGAGAAACTTGTAGAGCTGCACGAGGAGACCGGCAGACAGCGGAAGCCAGATGATTGAGCTGTTACCCAGTAGCTGCATCTGTCTATGGGTCCGAGATGTCGCTCAAATCAATTAGAGTTCCGTCCGGCTCCCATTTCCTGACTCGAAGTTCGGCTTCTTCGAGTAGAACGCCGCAGCGGGCGGCCAGTTTCACGCCTGCTTCATACAGGTCCAGTGAATCGGCCAAGGGTAGATCGGCGGCTTCAAGTTGCTCCAGAATGGCTTGAAGCTGGGCATAGCTTTCTTCGTACGGGAGTTCGGCGGTTTGATCGGACCCGCTGTTCTGGTTTTCCATTTCGTTCCTTTCGGTACCGGCCAATTTTGGCATCAGTATATCAGAGAGAGCACAAGTTTCGGCAATGGAAAAGCAGGCTCCATGATTCGAATTGTGTCCAGAGCAGGATTAGCACTGTTCAGGCTCTAGGCAGTAGAATCCGGCACAGTCACAGCAATGGATTCCAACAGCAATTTGGTGGCCGACTTTTGGAAGAGTTCACCAGAATCAAGGGTTGTACGATGGAGGACCAGATGTCCGACAACCGCCAATATCGACCGGCAGTAGTAATAGTTGAACCGGATCTCTTCTTTTCGGTCAGGCTGGAGGACGTTGTACGGGCGGCAGGCGGCGACCCATTCACCGTCGACGAAGCTGACCAGTTTGTGGAGGCGGTAGCACGAACCTTCCCTGTGCTAGCCCTGCTGGATCTGAAGACACCCGGAGACTGGGAAGCGGCCGTCCGTGAATGCAAAGTGAAGCCGCACACGCGCCTGGTACCGATCTTTGCGTTCGGAAGCCACGTTGACGTGGAGACGCTGCAGCGCGCCCGTAGAGCCGGGGCAGACCACGCCTGGGCGCGCAGCAGAATGATGGAGGAACTGGTGGCGGTAGTTGACCGGCACATACACCCGCCAGTTCGTCATCTGGAAGGCTGTGACGAACTGCCCAGCCGCGCTGCAGTGGCCGGGTTGCTCGCCTTTAACGAGGGGCAGTACTTCGAACAGCACGAATACCTGGAGCTGGCCTGGAACGAGGAAACGCGTGCTGTGCGCGATGTGTACCAGGGCATCTTGCAGGTAGGGGTAGCCTTTCTACAGATAGAGCGGGGAAACCGGCGCGGGGCCCTGAAAATGTTTCGCCGCGGCCTGCCGAAGCTGCGCGGTCTGGCCGACGTATGCCAGGGGATCGAGGTGGGGGCATTTCGTGCGGCATCCGAGCAGATTCATCGCGTGCTGTCTGAGCTGGGTCCGGAGGAACCTGTTGAGAAATCAGGGCATTCCTTTCCCAAGGTGGAGTTTGACAACCCTTACGATGCAGCTACTCCCGCCGATCTTGGGATTGTCCTACCGGGTGAAGGAGAAGCGGAAGAGGCTTGACAGGAAGAAGCCTCTGTTGAAATCTCTTTGGTATCCACTTCACTCTTTGGGGATAGTGGCAGCTATCTTTTCGGAGAGAGGAGAGCCTTTGGGTCTCTACTCATTTGCTGCTGCACGGCGCCCGCGTTGTGACAGGAAAAGCGTGGCCGCCGGGAACTTGTGATTGCTAAGGAGGAGGCCCTGATTCTCCAGCCCGCGCACGTCCTGCATCGTGACCTGGCTCGCGTTACCGTTGAGAAGGTGGAGGCGAAATTCCTTTCTGCCGTCGAGATAGCGTTGAGACTTCAGCGTCGCGCCGTTCAGCATCGAGCGCAGAATGAGCTTCTGCGTAGGGGAAATCTTTCTTTGAGGGGAGGAGGAGGAAAGCCGTAAATTCACGGCCCGCAGGCTTTTGCGCATCTTCGCGGCGGTTGAGCGAAGTGTCATCCCAGTTTGTGGACGTGCTCTTGTAGCTTGCGCTGGCTTATCTTCACGTATTGGTCCGCTCTGATCTGGGCCATTTCCTCGTCTGACAGGCGCAAACGCAGAATGTCCAGGGCATCTTCCGGGCTCTGGCCGTAGGCAAGCTTCTTCTTGCCGTTCTTCATGTCAAACAAGTACATGTAGTGGGGATTGGAAAAGCTGCTCATCGGTCAAGCCTTGACCAGTGCCTGTTGGTACATGCCGTCGTAGCCCCGCTGCTGCTGCTCCTCGGTCAGACCGCGGTTCACCTCCGCATCGTACTTTCCGGCGAGCAGTTCCCGGTAGAAGCCGTAGTTGACGCCCATCACTTTCTCATCGTCCGGGAAGCGGTGATAGTTGTCCTTGCTCATCAGGCTCTTGCCTTCGGCGATCAACTGGAATCCGAGTGCCGAGCCGGGGTAGGGCGCGTAGTAGGAGATGGACGGGAATACGCGCTTCATGCGTTTGAGCATGCGCATCGTTTTGAAGGCGTCCTCGTCGGTTTCGCCTGGAATGCCGAGCATGATGTTCGACCAGAAGACAGGCGGTTCCTTCCCTTCCGCCACCATCTCATCCCCAAGGCGGTTGACGAGATCGATGGCGAAGTTGTTGTCCTCCTCAGTGCACTCCTTGTTGAGGAGCTTCAGAATGCGATCGCTACCCGATTCAAAGCCGATCGAGATCAGATTCCAGTTCGTTTCGCGCACGAGGGCGGTGAAAAGATCGGGCCACTGGCGTACGGTGTCGGCGCGGCCGGCTGCCCAGTAGGGCCACAGTTTATTGGCGCGGCGGGGATACTCTTCGATCCACTCCTGCAGCCACTTCGGGTTCTGGAAGAACATGGAGTCGTGGATTACAACTGAGCCCACCCCGTACTTCTCGTCGAGGGCATTTAGTTCGTCGATCACCATGGAAACGGGACGGCGTCCCATGTTGGGAATATAGGATGCCTCGTTGCAGAAAACGCATTGCCAGGGGCAGACTCTGCTCGTGATGATGGTGGCGACAGGAGGAGGACCCCAGCCGCACTCCGGCTCCATCGGCCAGTTGAAATTCCGTTCCAGCTTCAGGGCGCGCACAGCTCGTCTAGGCCGGGCGTTGGCGAGCGCCTCTTTCCAGTTGGCCGGTTTGGGCCACAACTCCCGGTCGATTTCCGGCCAGTCGGCCATAGTGCGCGAGCCTTGTCCCAGGAACACTCTCGGAAAGGTCTCAGGATCCCGGACCAGATCGAGGATTATCTCTTCACCGGCCCCCTGGCAGATTTTGTCAAAGGCATCAGCCTCGGCCATTTCTTCCGGCGCGACCGTCGCGTGCATGCCACCGGCAAGAACAAGACCACCGGGATTGATCTCCTTGAAGATCTGCGCAGCCTTCAGGGCCACTGGAAAAGTGTAACTGCGCACGTTCATCAGAGCCATCTTGTAGCCGCGAAGTTTCGGCGCCAGCTGGTCCCAGGAGGTGACTGCCCGCGTAGAAACGATGTCGGTTTCCACACCGTTCTGATGCATAATCGTGCGCAGAAGCCCAAGACCGTGGTCCTGCCACTGTTCATGGGGACCCTGCGGATAGACCAAGTCACCCAGGTCGCCAAGATCTATCCAGACGATATCGCTCTCGCGCCTTCCGTTACCTGGCAAGTTCAACTTCAACTGATGCTCCTCTAACATCCAGATCGGACCGGGTCAGACCTCGTGGGTCTGCCGGCTCACAGCGTGTCTCCTGCTCTCTGGTTGCCTGTGGAGGCAACGAAATGCCCTACATACTGGCATATTTTCCGACGGACTCGTCGATTTCATCGGCCCAGGCATCGATGCCTCCGGCCATACTGACTGCATTTGACCAGCCCTGTTGACGCAGAAAGACGGTTACCTGTGCGCTGCGCAGTCCTTTATGGCAGAACAGGACCACCTCCATCTCCCTGTTCTGGCGCATGTCCTCCGGTAAGGCGTCGAGACGCCGCTCGCGAAGCTCGCTTAGGGGCATGTTGATGAAATCTGCATCAGGAAGACTGGCCAGTTCAAGTTCATTGGGTTCACGCACGTCGACCAGCAGGAATTCGCTATCGTCCTTCTGTTTAGCGGCGACATCGTGCACGCTGATTTCCGGAGCGCCATACGGGTTGGGCATCGTCTTGACTCACGTTTTCTTGTACCTGCCGGCCAGGAAAATGAATTAGGGAAAGGAGTTCAGGGGACGGGGACTCATCCGCTTTGCCTTCAGAAGTCCTCGGGATCGATGGGTTGACGGCCACCGAAACCGGCGTTGACGTCGTGCCAGAATGAAAGGTCCTCTTCGCCATGTTTCCAGCAGAGATAGACT
Organism: Caldilineaceae bacterium; assembly: GCA_034428435.1. Classification (GTDB taxonomy): domain Bacteria; phylum Chloroflexota; class Anaerolineae; order Caldilineales; family Caldilineaceae; genus Bin5. Next base: position 57,175 of record DAOUHY010000121.1, read on the forward strand.
TCGCGCCCGTTGCGAATTGACAGGAAATCGATGAGGCCCATGTCGATATCCTTTACCAGGATACCCATTTTCAGGATCCCTTTTACGCCCGTCTCCAGTTTGTCGAATTGGGAGTAGACGGAGCCTGCCGCGGCGTTGCCACCGTTTTGGGCAGCCTTCTGCAGCACCGGCCAGATTTCGGGACGCAGACGGAGAATCTCACTGCGCGCCTCCTGAACTTGCGACATCAGGGCCTTAACGACCGGAAGCGCGGCTCTCGCTTCATTCAAAGTGTAATAGCGGGCCTGCATAGTACTCCAACCCGGTCAGGGCAAAGTGGAAAGACCAGGTTGTTCGCCCAGGCACTGTGACGAACAACCTGTTTGTTTCCGAACTCTACTTTGCCTCTGCCGACTCACATCGTTAGGTCAACGACTAGTGTCCGCAGCCACTGCCGCAGCCCGCTCCGGCCGACGCGCCAGCCGGAGCGCCGTTGGTACGAAAGCTGCTGCCGCAACCGCAGGAACTGACGGCATTGGGATTCTCAATGTGGAATCCCCCGCCCATCAGGTTGTCGATGTAGTCGATGCTGGAGCCGCCAACATAGAAGAAGCTGGTCGGATCGACAACGACGCGCAGGCCAAACTGCTCAAAGACCTGATCAGCTTCCTGGATGTCGTCATCAAAGGTCATGCCGTACTGCATGCCTCCGCAGCCGCCGCCCTTGACAAAGACTCGCAGCGCGTGCGACTCCCGCAGGCCCTTCTGATCGAGGATGCCGCCCAGTTTCTCGGCAGCCATCTCCGTAAGGGTGATTTCCTTCGTTGCCGTGTCGGTCAGAGAAATGTCCATCGGAATCTCCTCAAAGGTATGGATAAATGTGACTAGAGTTCGTGGTCTGAAATTCAGCGATTACACTGGTCCTTCGCCAAGGACACGGACCTTGAGCAAGACTGCTCTCACTTCTCACCAGAGATGGGTCTAAGTCACTGACCCTCTCGCCGGTACTTCAGCCGCCAATCTGGTTCATGGCCCGGTTTTCGGCGAAGACGCCGGATTCCAGTCCATGGCCCCACGGCTTATGGAACGCCCCTTCCTTCATCAACTCTCGTATCTTATCGAAATCAGCACCGCCGCGCAAAGGAGACAGCAGGTCTATTTCGTCATCACGCAGAAGGCAGAGCCGCAATTTTCCGTCTGCAGTGAGACGTACGCGGCCGCACCCCTGGCAAAATGGCTCTGTGACGCTGCTGATGAAGCCGAGCGTTCCTGCTGCGCCTGGGATGCGAAACGGGCGGCTGGGATCGACAAAGTCGTAGCTGGCCTCTTCCAGCTCGCCGAAGACCGACTCGACTCTCTGCCGGATCTCTCTGAAGGAGACGACATGGCTCAATTGAAAGTCGCTGACCTCTCCAAACGGCATCATTTCAATGAAGCGGACTTCCCAGTCTTTGTTCAGAGTCAGGGCGGCCAGATCGATAACATCTTCCTCATTGAAGCCGCGGGTGACAACGCAGTTCAGTTTTACCGGACGCAAGCCAGCGCGCTCGGCCGCGTCGATTCCTCGCCATACGTCGTCAATATCCCCCCAGCGGGTAATGCGGCGGAAGCGGTCCGGATCGATCGTATCTATGCTGATGTTTACCCGGTTCAGACCGGCATCGGCCAGAGGTTGCGCCAATTCATCCAGTAGCAGAGCATTCGTCGTCATGGCCACGTCGCGAATGCCGGGGACTGCGGCAATTCGGCTTACCAACTCCACTACACCGGGACGAATCGTTGGTTCACCCCCTGTCAGGCGAATCTTGTCCACTCCCAGGCTGGCCCCAACGTTTACCAAAAAGATGATTTCGTCGTCGGACATCAGTTCGTGACGGGGGCGGAACTGCATGTGTTCCGGCATACAGTAGACGCAGCGCAGATTGCAAGCGTCAGTCAGGCTAATGCGCAGATAGCGTACGCGGCGGCCATAGCTGTCGTGAGTCGGCTCTGTCATCGAAACCAGTTCTTCCGCGCCGGGCGGAGGCGACAGGGTTACGCTGCCGTATCTGGTTCGATGTTTGTGACCGTTCTGCCCGGCCACTGCTCCTTCGGTCAGGGGCAGTTCCTGCAGATTGGGTTGGCGTAATGTCGTCGGCATGCTTGCAGATTCCCCAAGGGGTTGCGTTCGTTTTCTCAGAAGATCAGTTCAACATTGTGTGACTTGGGCGCACCTTCTTCGATTTCTACCTGCACACGAAAACTGCAACAGCCCTGACCGTCTGCGATGGCCTGAACACGTTCACAACTCTGTCCGCTGAGAGATTCCATGAGCGCCAGATCCATGCAGCAGAGTTCCTTGTGCTCGGCGGCCACGCCCGTGTACGGGCAGTTATGCGTATGCAGTAGGCCGGTAGCAGGTTCCCACTGTGCCAGGTACCCTCTTTCGTTGAGAAAGGCGACGACTCTATCCATTCGCTCATCGAGCCTCTCGTCTGCCGGGCAGTTGAGTGCAACGGGCTGCGCCATCTCCTGCGCCAACTTTCGAAAGCAGCCGTCAATCTGGTCAGGAGGCAGCATCTGTTTCATCTGGCGAACGACACCAGCCGTAAGCAAGGCGAAATTGTCGGGAAAATGCGCATCGGCGTCAGAGGTCAATGAGTAGATCTGCTGTGGACGACCGACCTTTCGGCGTCCCTTGGCCTTGGTCACTGTAATCAGATTGTCCGAAAGCAAAATGTCAAGATGATACCTTACCGAAATGGGAGCCATGTCCAGGCGTTCAGCCAGCGCACCGACCGATGCCTGGCCGTCCTGTTTGAGTATTTCCATGATGCGATTGCGAACAGTCTGCACAGATGCACTCCAAGATTTTCACCTAGCAGGTTGGTACCTATTTTAGCAGATTGATAGGGTAATGTCAAACATTTTTATGAATAAATTCATAAAAAACTATTACGGAGACTGCACGGGTACGTTAGGTGTGGCTTAGGGAGTGAACTGAATGTATCTCACGCGTGCGCTCGGATACGTTTTGGGGGAGATGGTAATTCCTTACTCTGGCTGAGGGGTCTGACTGAGCTGGATTACACGGTAAGGAACGTGACACGCCATCTTTCAGAACAACCTAAATGCGATGGACGTTTTTTGGGTACAGCCCAAATTGGGATGAGAGAGGGCAAGCACAAGGCTTGCCCCTACAGGGAATCGACTCGACTGGCGGGACGTGGTCTGGCTAGACACCTTCGATTGGGCACCTGTTACGAATATCGACACCCGGTCGACTTGGGATGTTGTAGGAGAGGGGGCGTTGCGGGGGCGGAGCCCCCGCACAAGGGAGGGCCGAATAGGCCCGACCGCCCAAAAGAGCGAGGATTGAGGGAAGAGGATTGAGGAGAGAGAACTGCCGTTTCCCGTGACTCAGAGTTGATCGCAAGATGGTTGGGGTTCCCCTGCGACCGGAGGCATGGGAAAGTTCGCCCCCACTTAGGGATGCACCGCGTTTTTTCCGCCTCTTGACTAGCCTGCCGCTTTGCGCTACCATGCACCTCAGCCTCCGCGTGAACAGCTATTCTTCATAAGACGCCAACGACTCAGAGTCCAGCGCATATGGAGAGCAACTGCTTCGATTTTCTATTTTGCCCCACGCAATACAAGCCCTGTCTGAACTGCTTCGGGCCGCAATTGCCTCGTCCTTCTGAACTGGCAGAAAGAGCGAACTAGCCCAAGACACGTTCGTGCGAAAAGAAATCAGCCAATCTGCCATGGCCGATCTTGCCTCGTTGAACCGAAACGGGGAACTTAACTCTACTCCGGTTCGTCAGTCCATTAAGCTGTCCAGACTCCGCAAGGTTTGCGCAAACGAAGACAGCCCATTCCTATCCATTTGGCGTCCAACTGAACTTGGTTCACTGACCGTCAGCCATCCAAGAAAGAACATTTCATGCCTACCTCAACCTATCACGGTGTCACCAGCAGATTGCATCCTCAGAACCACTTCAATTCACGTCTGTTTCGTACCATCGGGGCGGGGCTCATTGCAGCCTTGGCCATGCTAATTTTCGCCGAAACGCCCACTTTCGCTCAGTCTCCGCCATCCCCGAATATTCTGGTAGACGATTACGTTTCCGTCCCCAAGAATGGCAGTGTGGATATTGAGGTCTTGGGCAATGACACACTCCCTGAGTTTCGCAGCTTTGATTTCACGGGCCCGGAGTTCGGAAAGTTTAGCTCCATCACAAGCAATGCACACAGTAAGGTTCTTTCATTCAGTTACAGGCCAAACACAAACTATGTAGGCAAAGACGGCTTTTACTATCTGGTCTCTGACAGTAGTGGACGGACTCAACACGCGGCTGTTTACATCACGGTTTACGCAGCCCTCGACTGCGCCACCTGTCTGATCAGACACGAGGCCACGCCGATAAACATTACGATTGGCGGAGACGGTGCATTAAATTTGCACTTCATTGGAGAGGCCGGCGTTGCAACAGGGCCGGTCCTCCCTCCTGTGAGAGAATTGGTCGAATTGCACGCACAGGATTCAGGCAATATCATGCTTTTCGAAGGCACGAATTCGATTTCGGGCGCGCAAGTCTTGATCAGCTATTTGTCCGTTGAGCAGGTCCTCCACGTTCACACATATTATCCAGACCGCCATGACGGATCGATGAAACCCTACATTTTCATAGTTGACCAGGAAAACGAGGTTTCGCACTGGGAGTGGTAGACAAGACACCAGGCTGGGAAACGATGTTTTCAGGCCGGCAATGGCGGCCGGCCTCAGACGCAACGAAATACACTTTAGCCTTGCGACACAGATCCGATCCTGGACGAGTTTCCGAAGCGAGGGAAAGGAGGAGCACGAGGAACCAATATGAGCCAAGTTGGTGCAATTGGCGCAGATCTGTTTGCCGCTAGAATGGAAGTATGGCCGTACGCACTGACAGGCAGTGAGCCGTCTTGCGACGCGGCCCAACCCAACCGCAAAAGGGGGCAACATGTCAGACACGCGAAATTCTCACCAGAAGATGAGTCGGCGCGGCTTTTTGCACGCCATGGCTTTAGGCGCAGGCGGTGCCGCGCTAGCGGCTTGTGTAGTGCCAGAAGGAGCCATGCCGGCGGCCGAAGAGGCTGCCGCGCCGCCACAGGAAAATCTCCCGATAATCTATTGGTCGATGTTCGGTCTGCAGGAGGCCGCGCAAGCACAGAACCAGGTCGAGCGCTTTAACGAGCAGACCGGCGAAAACGCCATTTTCATGTCGATCGGTTGGGGCAACGTCACCCAGAAAGCACAGGTCGCGATCCAGGGCGGCAACCCGCCCGACATGGTATCGCTCTGGTCCCAGGCCTATACGTGGGGGCCCCGGGGGCTTCTGCTCCCGCTTGAGGATTACGCTGAACGTGACGGCTTTGACGGCGAGGGCTGGTCCAAGCCGGCATGGGAGGCTCTGTGGTCCGACGGCCACCTCTGGGGCACCGGCCATACGCTCAACGTCTTTGCATTGCACAGCAACGACACGCTCATGGAAGAGGGCGGGTTCAGCGCCGACAGCCCACCGGAAACGTTCGCCGACCTGGACGTGATGGCCGAGGCGTTGACTACCTTTGATGACGATGGCAACATCACCCGGCTGGGCTTCCTCCCCTGGTTGCGATCGGGCAGCCTATGGCACTGGGGTTGGGCCAACGGCGCTCAGTTCTACGATGAGGACACCGACACTATCACCGCCGGCTCCGAAGAGGCCTTGCTCTATACTCTCGAATGGTTCAAGTCCTACGCAGACAAGTATGACATAGAGAAGATCGACCGCTATGTTTCCGGCTTTGGCAATCGTAGTTCGCTGACCGAGGATCCCTGGTACGTCGACCTGATCGTGCTGCAGATCGATGGCAGTTGGAAACGGAGCTGGATCCCGCGCTATGCGCCCGACCTTGACTACTCGGTGTTCAAGTCCCCCTATGGCCCGGGATACAACGAACCAACCAGTCTGGTAGAGATTGGCGCGATGTTCAACGTTCCAAACGGCGCCAAGAATCCGGAGGGCGGCTGGCAGCTGGCCCACTTCATGGCCGGCAAGCAGCAGCAGATCGAGTTCGGAAACCTGGTTGGAGACGTTCCTCCACTGAACGAGGCTGCCCGCGATCCGGAGTTCCTCAATTCGCTGCCGTTCAATGAGCTATATGTCGAGCTGACTGAGTCGACGGGCGGCCGCGCGTGGCCGCGCATCCCGGTTCTGGAGCAGTACAAGACCGAGATCCGACGCCTCCAGGATGAGGTCATTCACGGCCAGATCGATCCCCAGCAAGGCCTGGACGATATGACGGCCAAGTTGCAGCAGGAGTTGAACGACTTCCGCCAGCAGGTTGGCTGATAGAGGCGTCCTCAGGTGCGAAATCCCGGCGGGTTGACCAGTCAGCCCGCCGGGAGAGGGGAGAAGGTGGTCATGACACTTGGACTGACGCGACAGGAACGCCGCCGCTTGCGGATTGGCGTGCTGTTTGCGCTTCCCTGGATTGTCGGATTCTTGAGTTTCACGATTTTCCCCGTCGCCTACTCCTTCTACTACAGCCTCAACGTGTTTACGACCTTCGGGCAGCCACTGCACTGGGTCGGTTTGAGCAACTACGTCAAGCTAATAAATGACGATCTCTTCTGGGTTTCACTCTACAATACGATGTACATGGTCGTCTTCGGCGTCTCCTTTCACATCGTCCTGGCCATCATTCTGGGGCTCCTGCTCAACCAGAACCTGCGCGGCGTTTCCATTTACAGGACCGTCTACTATATTCCAACGATTGTCCCGATTGTCGCCACATCGGTGCTCTGGATGTGGGTGTTCAATCCTGAGTTCGGTCTGATCAACTCGGCGCTAAGCGTAATCGATGTCCACGGGCCGGGATGGCTGACCGATCCCGTCCTGTCAAAGCCATCGTTGATCTTGATGGGGGTGTGGACGATCGGGGGAACTCTGGTGATCTTTCTGGCCGGACTGCAGGACATTCCCCAGCATCTCTTCGATGCGGCGATGATCGATGGCGCAGGCGCCCTGCAGAGGATCAGAAATGTTACGCTTCCGATGCTGTCCCCGGTTATATTCTTCAATGTGATTATTGGCGTCATCGCAGGGTTCCAGATTTTCGCCCAGGCTTTTATCATGACCAGGGGCGGCCCGCTGGACACGACCCTGTTCTACGCCTACTACCTCTACCAAAACGCTTTTGAGTTCTTTCAGATGCCCTATGCTTCGGCCATGGCATGGATATTGTTCCTTGTCGTAATGGGGACGACGCTTATCATATTCCGCAGTTCGGCCCGTTTAGTCTACTACGAAGGAGAGGAGAGGTAGGGCCGTGGGCAGGACAACGACGACTCTGAAGCGACAACAACAGGTGGGCGCCACCGGCTTTGGCAGCCTCTCGAGGTCGCAACGCGAGACGCTGAGCCATTCGGCCAGCCATGTTGGACTTTTCACAGTGGGGCTTCTTTTTTTTCTGCCCTTCTTCTGGCTGGTTACTACGTCATTGAAGGATCTGGACCAGATATTCACGCTACCTCCCATTTGGATTCCCGATCCTTTTCGATGGCAGAACTATCCCGAATCACTGAGTTACTTTCCGTTTTTTCAGCAGCTGCGCAACACGCTGGTCATTGCAGTTTCGGCAGTATTTCTGACAGTCATTTCCAGTTCTCTGGTTGCATACAGTTTCTCCAGGTTGCGCTGGCATGGCCGCGACATTCTGTTCTTTGCCATGCTTTCGACGATGATGCTGCCGTACCAGGTTACGATGATTCCGCTCTTCATCATGTTCCGGAGTCTCGGCTGGGTCAACACGTTATTGCCTCTGATTGTGCCCCATGCCTTCGGCGTCCCTTTTTTCATTTTCCTTCTCCGCCAGTTCTTCCTCAGTTTGCCAAGAGACCTGGACGACGCCGCCATCATTGACGGCTGCTCAGAATTCGGTGTTCTGTGGCGGGTGATACTTCCTCTGGCAAAGCCAGCTCTGGCTACGGTAGCGCTTTTTCAGTTCCTGGGAAGCTGGAACGATTTTATTGGTCCGCTGATTTACCTGAATGACCCCAGCAAGTACACACTCTCACTAGGAATCCAGGTATTTGTCAGCACCGTTGGCGTCCAGTGGGGCTGGATGATGGCGGTAACGACCGTGCTGACAGTGCCGGTGATCATCCTTTTCTTCTTTACGCAGAGAACTTTCATCCAGGGAATCGCGCTCACTGGAATCAAGGGTTGAACAGCCTGCAGGTCTCAACGCAGGAATCAGATCTGGCCTCGCTTCAAACCGCGCCCCTAGGAGACTCTTTTGTCCAGTAAAGATGGCATTCTAATTGGCACTCATTACGAGTATCCGTTCGGCGGTATGGCTACGCGCCCGGAATGGCTGCCGCAGGGAGAGGATGACTGGCGCCGCGATCTGGAGATGATCAAAGATACCGGCTTCGACTCTATTCGAATTCGCATCGGCCTGGACAGCAGTCTCGACGAAGTGGGGCGGCTGTTGGACATTTGCCAGGAACTTGACATCGGCGTGCTATTCGGATTCGCAACCTTTTACGTTCACAATAGCTTCATCGAGGCGTTTCCGGACGCCAAAGTGATAGACAGGAAAGGCGTGGCCTACCCACAGCATGAGCATGATTTCAGCTGGCAACGAGCCTGCATCAATCATCCCGACTACCGCAGGCAGCGGGACCAACTCCTGGCCGACTGTGCCACGCGCTTTACTTCACACCCGGCAATCATAGACTGGGACGTCCATAACGAACCCAGTATCGGCCCGGGTGACCATTCCTGCTATAACCCGCATACGTTGGACCGGTACCGTGCGGATCTTGCGGGGCGATTCACTTCGATTGCGCAGTTGAACGAGCGTTGGGGAACTGAGTTCAAAGAGTTCGCAGAAGTGGAGCCTCCGACGGAAGCGGATTCAGATCCAGGCAGTTTCTGGCGTGACTGGCGGGAGTTCATTGCCCGCAATCTGAATGAGTTTCTGCTGGGAGGCATCAGCATTATCAAACAGCACGCGCCGGGTGTGCGTGCAAGCTTCAATTACACGGACCCGTACCACATTCAGCGTAACGGCCAAGACTGGTGGATTCTCCCGGAGTTGGACTACGCCTCCTCAAGCCACTACTGGGGGTCCGGTCCACGCACGGGTGCGGAAGCAGGTTCGCGGATCGCTCTTCTCAAGGCGCTGGCCCCAGGCTCCCAGGCATGGTTGACCGAGTGCCAAGGCGGTCCCTTCCGATCGGACATTTTGTGGCGGGGAATAAATATCGATGCTGAAGTAAACCAGGTCTTCAGTTACGCCAGTCACGCTCATTACTTCTACCGCTGGGACCCACTGATGTCGGGGCCGGAACCGTGGATAAATCACATGGTCGACGCCGACGAATACGACACTGAACGAAGGCTGGCCACCAAGCGTGTCATTGCCGATCTGCGGCGGTACGAAGATTTGATTGCGGCCGGCGACACCGTGCCAGCCCGGGTCGGCATCTATTTAACACGGGAAATGGTATGGGCGGCCAACGCACGCGAAGCTCCCCTAAGTGATGCGGTGGTAGGTCTCTATGGGCTCTTCATGGATCTAGGCTACGAGGTAACCTTTGTTCCCCATAGCTTCGATGCCGATTGCGAACTTGAAGTGGTGGCAGTGCCATTCTCGCTGGGAATCTCTGCAGAAGAGGGGAAGGCTTTTGGAAGCTACATGGAGCGAGGCGGCAGGGTAATCGCTGAACTGCCGATGACAAATCTGGCAGAGTGCCAGCAGGTGGGCGAGCAACTTGGCCTGGCTTGCCGTGAGTGGATTCGCCCAATTTACTTCATCGCCGGGTGGAGTGTGAACGACTCTGAAGGGAAATTCGGGGGCTACGCCTTTCACGATCAGGTGCTACTGGACGAGTATATGGGGCAACCGATCGCGACCTATCGCGACAGCGGCGAACCGGCCCTGATCAGTTCCGGCCCGGAAGGCCGTCTCCTGATCCCTACATTTGCACTTGGCCGCTCCTATTTTTCTTCGCTTCACCGGGGACTGCTCCGGCTGATCCAGGGCTGGCTTCCCGAAACACTGCCCCCTGATGTTACAATTCAGGGCGTGCCCGACGAGTACCGGTCATTGGTGGAGGCCCGCCTGGTAGAGAGCGACCGCGGCAATCTGCTCTTTCTCATTAACCGCTCCGGCTACGACTGGGAGGTGGAAGTACAACCCAGGGGCTATCAGGCCGAGAAGGTACGGCTGCCGACACATGGCGCCGCCCACAGGCTGGTTCGTAGAACAGGTCGTTAGGGTTGCCTACCAGACAGGGCCACGTGACGCGAAGAGAGACCCAAGGGATCAGTTTGCGATGGCCGCGACGTCAGGTACGCGCACTCAAATGAACGTTTTGTGAGGGTCTTGGAACTTACCATTCAGAGGGAGAGAGGAATGAAGACAAGAGCAGCTGTAGTGTATGAGCACGACGCTCCAGTCGTAGTAGAAACGCTGACACTGGACGATCCCAAAGAGAACGAAGTCCTGTTGCGGATGGGAGCCAGTGGCGTATGTCATTCCGATCTGTCGGTAGTAAACGGAACGATCTATTACCCCCCGCCGGTTGCGCTAGGCCACGAGGGGGCCGGTATCGTTGAACGGATCGGCGCCAATGTCACGTATGTCAAGCCGGGCGACCACGTCATTCTTTCGTTCGTGACCTATTGTGAAGAGTGCGCAATGTGCGAGACGGGCCGGGTCTGTCTGTGTCGGGGCATCGACGCGCGCAAAGGTTATTTGCTGGACGATACCTGCCGATTGCACAACGCCGCAGGCAAGGACATCCCACAAATGTCGCGCATCGCCACGATGTCCGATCTGGCGGTGGTTCCTGAACAGGCCTTGATCAAAATCGACCCGGGGTATCCACTGGATCGGGCGGCTCTAGTCGGCTGCGGCGTAACGACCGGCGTGGGCGCTGTGCTGAGGACGGCGAGAGTTGAGGCTGGAAGTACGGTAGCAGTTATCGGGACTGGGGGTGTCGGCCTGAATGCCGTGCAGGGCGCAAAGATTGCCGACGCTGAGCGCATCATTGCAGTAGACCTGGTCGAAAAGAAACTGGATTTCGCTCGCCAGTTCGGCGCGACCGACACAGTTAACGGGTCCGAAGTAGATCCTGTCGAGGCTGTCAGAGAGATGACAGGTGGGATGGGGGTGGACTACGCCTTTGAGGCGATCGGCAGTTCGGTGACGATCAGGCAGGCCTTCGATATGGTCCGCCCCGCCGGGACAGCCGTGGCGATTGGGCTGGCGCGCCACGATGATACCGTGCCGATTCCTCCTCAGGAGCTAATTTGGAGTGAGAAAAGCCTGCTCGGCTCATATTACGGAACATCTCGCCCGCGGGTGGATATGCCCGAATACCTTCGTCTCTATGATGAAGGGAAGCTGATGCTCGACGAGTTGATCACGCAGACCTACCAGTTGGAGCAGATCAACGACGCCTTTGCCGACATGGAAGCAGGCAAGAATGCCCGAGGCATACTGGCTCTCGATCTATAGAACGGCATCTTTGGCAGTCAAGTCAGGGAGGCTACGGCGCATGTGCTTCATCCGTAGCCGGCAAGCCAATCACGTCTAACGACTTCCACGCAGCGGACTCTGCCAACCATCTGTCCTTCACAGCATCAGGCAGCGTGCCGGTATTCAACCGGTGCGCTGTTTGCGCGCTGCAGCGCAGTTCCACACCGAAGTTGCCGGTGTTTCGGTCCGCTTTTGAAACGCGATCACGCAGATTGGCCAGACCACTGGCAGCGGCATGGATTTCGGCTTCTGTGCGGTCCTTCGCGGCCAGGGTCCCAACCTCTTCGTCGGTCAACCCGTCCTGCAAGCGAGTCAGAAGCCAGCGCCACTGCAAGACCCCTGCGCCCTCTTCTTCCCAGGCAAGGACGCTCAAGGAAAAGTCGGCCTGGCTGCCAAGTGCTTCCCGATAGAACTGGTAGACCGCTCGGAAACTACGGCTGAACTGCGCAGACGGCAGATCGCGGCGCGCTTGCCTGCCATAGCCTCTGCTGGACAGACGCTCGTCCAGAATGGCGACTACGCCCCGGTCAGCGGTCCGCCTGATCAGGCGACCGAACCCTTGCTTCAGCGCCAGCGTCATCAACGGGACCATGTATTTTCTGAAGCTGCTGCCTTCTTCAATTTCATCCAGTGCCTTGGTCCTGGCCTCATGAAGGGGGTCGCTCGGGGTGGGAAACGGCAGCTTGTCGAGAACGACTAGACTCAAGTCGTCGCCAGGCAGATCGACACCTTCCCAGAAAGACTTTGTCGCCAGTAGAACGCTGTGCGGAGTCTCGCGAAACCAATCCAGAAGAACGTTGCGGGGGTACTGGCCTTGGGCCCGCAAAGGCCAGGCGGCGTCATGCAAGCGCTCATGGACCTGTTGCAGGCCGGACCAGCTTGTAAAGAGACACAAAGCCCTTCCACGGCTCACATTCAGAAGGCGCTCGATCTCGGCCGCGACCGCATCAAAGAAGGGGGCTTTGTCTCGCCAGTCGAAAGCAGGCAGGGCGGGCTGATACAGCAGGGCCTGCTCGGCGTAATTGAAGACGGGATCAGCGATCAGTTCCAGCGGCTCGCCGGCCACGCCGCATCTTGCCTTGAAGTGTGCGAAGCTGCCATCAGTTGCCAGAGTGGCGCTGGTGCAGACTACAATGCGTCCCTCCTCATCAAAGAGGTGCCGCGCCAAGTCTCGGGCCGGATCGATCGGGGCGGCATGGAGACGAAGCCTCAGGTGGCGAGAGGCCCTCATCCGTTCGGCATAGCGAACGGTAAGCTCGTCATGCGAGCTACTTGCCACGGTCTTCAGTTTACCTGCCAGAGACCCAAGCCCCTTGACGGCCAGTTCATAGTTGGCCTCTTCTTCGGCCTCCTCTGAAGTAAGCGGAGGGTGGCCCTCTTCGTTTTGACGACGGAAGGGGTTAGCCTGGCGCATTTCGTCCTGCAGTGCGCTTAGACCTCCTGCCAGCTTCTTTAGCTCTTCCAATTCGGAATCGATACGAAAGACACTTTTTTCCGACATCACTTCTACTGAGTCAAATGCCAATCTGTTCTGCATCAAGAGCTCGTCAAGGTGTTCACTGTCCACATACTCTCTGAAGACAGCGCCCGCAAGCAGCTGTTCCAAGGCGTAGTTGGAGGTTTCTTCTTCAAAGACTGCAGTGGCCGTGTTTTCCAGCTGGTGGGCCTCGTCTATGACATAGACTGCCGCTTCAGGAAGAATCGCTTGCCCCATTTCTCCCAACTCCAAGGCGTTGAGCAGGAGATGGTGATTGGTGATTATCACTTGCGCGCTGCGCGCCTTGGCACGCATCTGATTCACAAAGCAGTTGTCGTCGAAGTGGAGGCAGCTGCGACCGATGCAGTCATCGGGAAAACTGACAACTCGAGGCCTCAAGTCGCTCTTCAAGACAAAAGGCAAGTGGTCTACGTCCCCGCTATCGGTATCTTCCAGCCATCTGCGCAGATAGGCGACCTGCTCGTCTTCCCAGTCAAGAAAGGCAAGACGCCGTCTCTCTACCGCTTCCTTTTCCCACTTGTAATTGCAGATGTAGCTATTGCGACCCTTAACCAGAATGGCCTCAATCGGTCGATTCAGGACCCGTCGCAGGAAGGGGATATCCTTACGAAAGAGCTGGTCCTGAAGGGACTTATTTGCGGTGGCGACGACTACCTTGTACTGGCTGAGAATAGCCGGAAGCAAATAAGCTAGAGACTTTCCCGTTCCTGTTGGGGCCTCGACCAACGCCGGGCGCCGTTCCAGAATCGCTCTCCTGACGACATCAGCCATTTCCACTTGGCCGGGGCGAAGTTCGTAATCGGCCATCAGGGAGGAAAGCGTCCCGCCGGCGTCGAAAGAGGAGGCTAGATCTACGGTTTCCAGAGGAGACGGATCCTTCTCCCCGCTGTCGCTGCAGCGCTCCCCCTCCTCCTTTACCAGGCTCTGAGGGAGTTCGCCTGGCAGTTCCGCAATATAAGTCTGATCGAAGGTTTCCATAGGCGGATCATAGCACGCATGTGCGAAGTACGCAAAAGGAAGAACGCCCTCATTGGGCGTAATGAGGGCGTTCCTGAGACTGGTTCAGGTGCGCAAGCCTAAGCTGATTCTACGGGCTATTGTGAGTTGTTGTCATCGGGATCGGGAAGCAGTTGGTGAATGAAGTGGATGACGCCGTTGGAGGCCTCCACGTCAGACGTCACGATGGTTATTCCTTCGACACTGAGAGAACCGTCATCGCCGGTACTGATGTCGATGGTCCCGCCATGGAGCGTGGTCAGTGAGGATTGCGATGAAAGGTCGGACACCGTCAGCTTTCCGGACACAATGTGGTACCTGAGCGTATCGGCCAGCAGTTCCGAGTCGGCCATCAGCATGTCCAGCCTCGTCTCGGGCAGCGAAGCAAACGCAGCGTTTGTCGGAGCAAAGATGGTATAGGGGCCACCGTCGGCAACGGAGGTAGTCAGGCCGGCTAGATCGAGTGCCAGGAGCAAAATGTCCAACTGCTCATAGTCTTGGGCAACTTCGATAAGATCGTCATCCATCATGCCGGCGTCACTGGTCGGCTCCGGCATCGCCGTAGCAGCGGGCGTCGCAGTTGCCGTTGCCTCGGGCATTGCTCCGGCAGTCGCGGCAGGCGTGGCAGTTGCAGTTGCTTCCGGCATGGCATCGGCTGTGGCTATAGGCGTTGCTACTGCTGTCGCGACGGCCGTCGCGGCTGGTGTCGGGGCTCCACCTGAAAGATAGGAATCGGCATCGGCCTGAGATGGAATCGTCAGAACGTCACCCACTTCAATCAGGTCGCAGTTCGACAGCGAGTTCGCAGTGCAGATTGAAGACCAGTATTCGGTTGTGCCGTAGGCTTGTGAGGAGATCGTGCCAAGCGTATCGCCCGCCTTCACCGTGTAGGTACTGCCCAGTGAAGTCTCTGTTCCGCTCGTCGAAGACGAGGCGGCGGTACCGGCTGCGGGCTGTTGGACAACGACTCTGTCCCCTTCAACCTGCTCGCCTGAGTCGTCGAGGAACAGAACGTTATCGCCCTGCAACGTATAGGAAAGGGGCATCGTCGTGTCGTTGAAGGTTACCAACGCCACGACTTCGCCTACGTCGCCAACACCGATTTCGGCCACTTTGCGTTTGATGCCGTCCATCGAATCCAGAGAGCCTGACACAAAGACACTTTCGGACGGTGGCGCGGCATTGATGTACCGGTCAAATCCTGACAGTTTGAAGACGTAGAAGCCGGTACTGTCATCGATCTGACTGCTGTCCTGAGGATCGTATTCCATCTTTATGATTACCGGCTGTCCGGTATCGACGACCGACAATCCAAGGTAGTGCTTGGCAAACTGTTCATTCAGTTCGCCTCTGACCCAGGTCGACCGCACCGCGCTGGTCGTCACGACGGCCACTGGCGTTACGGCAGAAGTCGCGGCAGCCTGAAGCCCCTGCGAGGCAGGCGTAGAGGTTTCCGGCACAGCCGGCGTGCTGCCGCTTACAACCTGTTCACCGGATTCGTCCACGAATCTGACGTTTTCTCCCGTCAGCGTGTAAGAGAATTCCATCGTGGTGTCATTGTAGACAACAATCGTAACAATTTCGGAGGCATCGTCAGCGCCTATCTGGGTTGCTTTCCGCTTTATGCCATCCATCGATTCCTGAGTACCAGTTCGGAAGGCACTGTCCGAGGGGGGCGCGGCGTTGATGTATCTGTCGAATCCAGACTGTTTGAAGACATAGAAACCGGAGTTTTCATCCAGAATGTGGCTGTGCTGTGGCTGGTAATCCAACTTTATGGTGACGGGTTGCGATGTATCGATAACTTGCAGGCCAAGGTAGTGCTTGGCGAACTGCTCGTTTAGCTGCCCGCTTACAGTCGAAGATTCTACGGAGCCCTGTGCTGTCAGTGCGTACGGTCCTGCAACGAGAACCAGCGCCAGTAGTGCCACAAGGCCAATATAACGCCATGAAAAATCGAGATGCATCTATTCCCTCCAGATTCCCGCATAAGTGGAAAGCCGGCCTACTGACTGCAAATGCAGTTGCGTCGTTGCTACTACGGGCACGGCCCCGGATCACGGATTCGTTGCGGAGACATCAAACGTATTCTATCCAGTTTAACCAAATCCCATGCCTAATCCTAACACTCTTGTACCTGATCCCGGTCTGTCTTCCCCACATTTTTGCAAGCCAGGACGACATTGTGGCGCGACCGTAGGTACAACGCATTACAATCGTTGATTTGCCGCGGCTATGAGCTGCGCCGCACAATCAGATGGTGGCAAGGCCTGTTGCTGGTTTCGTCAGTACGATGTGGTACGAGGATCGGGGAGCCATGCGGATTCCCGTTGATGTCGAGGACCTGCAGGGTGAAGCTTTGTGGGGCGTCTCTGCCGTAGATTGGGAAATCGAATCGACCTGCGTCGTTGGCGCCGCTCTTGGATACTGTCTGATATGTGTTGTCCCAGGCGTCAGTCAAGCGAATTTTAACGCCCGGGAGGGCGGCGCCCCTATCGTCGACAGCCTGTCCCATCACGTACTCTCCCGGGCACTGGTCGTCATGCCAGATTCGGTCCAGGACAAAACGATGGCTTCCAGGGAGGTCGGATCTACTCACCTCGGACAACTGTCCACTCGAAAAGAATTCAGGAGACAACAAGGTGCCGGCGTTGGCGAAATCGATACCGACCGACTGTCCCGTGTGGGCAGCCATCAGGTCCATTTCGTCACACCGACCCAAATAGACCGGAAAGAGCGGCCCAGCATTCCACAACAGCGCGCCCCTCCTGTCCCGCAACAGCCTGCCCTCGTCAACGGGCTGCGTGTCCTCCTCATTCATCGACCAGCAGCTAGGGCAACTTGTGGGATCATCCTCGGGCAAACCAAACGGATCGGGCAGAGCCAGAAGAGCCCGCCGTGCGCCTCCCTGGTGTCCGCAGTAGCCAAGTAAGCGCGGTTCCGGACCACCATCGTTCTGCTGCGTCCGGTAGACGGGAGCAGAAGAGATGTTGAAGACACTGTCGACCAGGGGGAGTGTGCTGCCGTCTTGAAGTTCGTCGCCACTATCGATGCCATCATGTTCCGGGCCGCCTTCCCCGAGGCTGCCTACAGCGTCCAGCCAGGTTGCGCTGAAGAGTTCGCCGCCGCCCTGCCGGCAAGTAAGGCCGGGCGGGCACAGATCCAGCAGCTGCAAGTTATCGCTGACATGGAATTCCCAGCCGGCATCTGCTGTCGGAGCCTGAAGGGCGGACAGAAGCGTCGGATCTGCGAGGGCAGTGCGCATAAACTCGTTCCAGACAGGTGCGGCTGCCCCGGCTCCGGTTGCATTTCGCATGGGGCGGCCATCGGTGTTTCCGACCCATACGCCTGCAAGTAGATGGCGGGTAAAACCCACCGTCCAGGCATCGCGGTTGTTGTCGGTTGTACCAGTCTTTGCCGCCGCGGGCCGGTCCAGCGTCAGATGACTCCCGGCGCCAAACATCGGCACTCGTGCTGGATCGTCACTGAGAATATCGGTAACCAGCGTGGCTGCTTCCTCCGAAATAGCAGGCTCTCCTGCGGAGGAGTTTGATTCGTAAAGCGTCTGACCTTGCCCGTCAGTGATCGTAAGGACGTAGCGAGGGGGCGTGTAGCGTCCTCGATTGGCAATCGTATGGTAGGCACTCGTCAGATCGAGCAGGGTAACTTCGCCGCCTCCCAAGGTCAGACTCAGACCATACCAATCGGTACCCCGGTGCAGGCTCCCGATGCCCATCCTGCGAGCACTTTCCAGCATGCGCTCAACACTTACCGCATCCAGCAGTTTGACAGCGGGGACGTTGTAGCTGTTGGCGAGCGCCGCTCGTGCGGTAACGGGCCCGTGAAACCTGCGATCGTAGTTGAGTGGCTCGTACTGTTCAATTGTACTGAGGGTATAGGTGATGGGCGTGTCCCAGATTACCGTTGCCGGGCTAATTAGATTGTCGCTGAAGGCAGTTGCGTAGAGTATTGGTTTGATGGCGCTGCCCGGCTGACGGGGGCTGATTGCGACATTGACCTGGCCGTCAATCTCTTCATTTCGGTAGTCGACGCTGCCTACCATAGCCAGAATCTCTGCCGATCCAGGCTTGAGGGCGACGAGTGCGCCGTTGTTCATGTCGAATCGGTGTTTGAGAGCCTCTACCTGTTGGAAGACGATCTGCTGCGCTCTTTCCTGCAGCGCCATATCAACGGTTGTATAGATGTTCAACCCGGCCCGCCGTACAAATCCTTCGCCCAGAGATTTATCCAGTTCGCGAACTACGTAGTCTACAAAGTGCGGTGCAAAGGGGGAATCTATCTCCGGTGACCCTCCCAGCTCAACGTCGGCGGCAAACGCTGCGTTTGCCTCGTCAAGGGTCAGGAATCCGTGGCGCACCATTAACGACAGGACTATCCTCTGCCGTTCCTTGGCGGTTGCGAAATCATCGAACAGGTCAAAGCGCGCCGGCGACTGAGGGATGCCGGCTATCAGCGTCGCCTCAGCCAGGTTCAGATCCACCGCCGATTTGCCAAAGTAGGTACGCGCAGCCGCTTGCGGACCGTAGGCCAGGTGGCCGTAGTTGAGGAGATTCAGATACAGTTCCAGGAGCTCCTCTTTGGCGTAGGTCCGCGTCAGTTCACTTGCCAGTCCCGCCTCTGCGATCTTGCGATCGAAAGTCTGATCGTAGCGTTCCTCGGACCCCAGGAACAGATTACGCGCAAGTTGCATGGTAATCGTACTGGCGCCGGAGACGATCTCACCTTGTTCGACATTCTGGAGCGCGGCCCCTGCTATGCGAATTGGATCCACGCCTGGATTTGTGAAAAATGTCGCGTCTTCGGTTGCAACGGTCGCATTGATCAGGTGCGGGGAAATCCGATCCAACGAGACCCATTCACGACGGCCCTCTCCGATTAGCTCGGCGAGCAACTGCCCATTGCGGTCATAGACGAATGTCGTTTGGAAGACGCGGGGAAGGGGACCGGGCTGATATATCTGCAGATAGGCTTCGGCTACATTGGCCAGTGCGATCGCCGGCCTCCGCCCAACAGCACCCCGCCGGGAGCCGCATCCGGAAACGATTATCGACAAGATCAGAAGGAAGAGGAGGGGAGTGCGCCGAACGAATGGAAATCCAGGCATGATTCTCAGCAGTCTCTAACCAATGCGTGTTGATCCCTGACTCGTGGAGACAGTCCCACTGCCGAACCTGAACAGGTCCGATTGTGGAGTCTTCGCCTCGATCCCCATTAACGAAAGAAAGCGCTTTGTGGTTCCGCCTAGACGGCCGCTTGCAGCTAAAATTCCTCTCTCATGGCCGCGCGGCACGAAGTCGCTGCCTGGCACGACGCCATCTGCACGTCCGTGGACTGTACCGGTCGCTACTCGAACGGGTTTCGAAAGATTTCCAGATTCTCCGGTATATGCAGCAGATCCCCCGGCCGCAGGATATAGTATGGCCGGATCGCGTTGGGATTCGCTGCTCGCAGCAGGCTTATAGGAATGTCGTATTTTGCGGCTATATTTACCCAGGAATCGCCCGACTCCACTTCGTGAATCATGCTTTCTTCATGGAGCCGAATTGGGATGGCTCGGGGCAGGAGCAGGCGCTCTCCGTTGAGCGATCCCTTCACGTGCAGGTTGGCGTTGCGCAACACACTCTCAGGCAGACCATGGGCTCTGGCCAGTCCGGCCCAACTGTCATTTGCTCGCGCCGTGTAGTAGCGCAGATCTGAACACGATCCCAGTGATACGGGTATGCCTTGTTGCATGCTGTATGAGAGCAGTCTGAACTTTTCCTGTTCTGTAGCGGGAATGTACACCAGGTCATCCCGATATTCAGGAGGGGGGGTATTCAATCCATCGTCGTCCTCGTCAACTTCTATCTCCGGCATCGGCGCAAGGGGTCTGCCAACAGTGGAATAACCAGGGGGAAAAGCCAGACCGACCCAACTTGAAATCCTGAGCAAGGATCGGGTCTCCGGGGCCGCGTTGGTTCTGCCGCCATTGACCGCCCCAACCGTATCGTCGACGATACAGTAGGACAGGTCTTCAAAATCGGCAGACCGGGCGAAATGCGTCGGTAGCGACCTGCCAGTGACAACTGTTCCGGCGAGCAGACCATTTCCTCGAGTCTTGCTCAGCCAGCTGGAAGTAAAGTACTCGCCGCCAGTGCGGCAGCGCACCGCGGGCGGGCAGTCGGGCAGTTGAACAACGGAATCCGGCACGTCAAACGCCCAAAGATTCGGGTCGTCGGGAGCACCGATCAACTCCCTCATCCCCTTGTCAGCGATCACTGCTTCCATGAAGTTGTGCCAAAGGGGGGCAGCTCCGGCTGCGCCGCTGTTTCCCCACATAGGTGTTCCGTCGCTGTTCCCAGTCCACACGCCGGCCACCAGATATTTCGTGAAGCCAACAGTCCAATTGTCCTTGAAGTTGGTTGTCGTTCCCGTTTTCGCAGCAGCGGGACGGCTCAGTTTCAACCTGCTGTTTGCACCGAAGGCTGGTTTTCTGGCCTCGTTGTCACTCAGAATGTCGGTCAGCTGGAAGGCGACGCCCTCTGAGATTATGCGCTTTTGGTCAACCGTGGGCGGCGACCGGTAGCGGCCCAGGTCATCCACCATGAACATGGCGAATTGGGGAGGGGAGTAGAGCCCTTCGTTTGCAAAGGTTCGAAAGGCATTGGTCAACTCAAGTAGAGACACTTCGCCGGCTCCGAGGGACAGGCTCAGACCGTAGCTGTCCGGTTCTCGCGTAAGGCTTGTGATGCCAAACTCCTTCGCCTTGGAAACCAGTCGTTCATTGCCTAGCGATGCCAGCAGCTTGACCGCTGGAACATTGTAGCTGTTGGCCAGCGCTGTACGCACGGTGACTGGTCCGTGGAAAGTTCGGTCGTAGTTGCGGGGGCTGTAGAAGTACCCCATGCCGACCGGGTAGGCGGATGGCGTATCCCAAATGACGGTGGCAGGTGATATCAGGTCTTCGGAAAGCGCTGCCGCATAGAGAACGGGTTTGAAGGAGCTCCCTGGCTGCCTCAGGCTGACAGACAGGTTAACCTGGCCGGCATCCTCCTGATTGAAATCGACTCCGCCGACCATGGCCAGGATTTCGCCGGTCTGCGGCTGTATTGCCACCAGGGCGCCATTTGTCATACGGTAGGCTTCGCCAACCCTATCGATCCAGGCTCTCAACTCCTGTTCCGCCAGCACTTGCATTGGCATGTCCAACGAGGTGATGATATGCATGCCGGACCGGCGCATCTTCCAGCGCCCATTCTCAATACCCAGGGCTTCGGCCATGCGCCTCTCGAGAGCTTTCTCTACATAGAGAACGAAATGCGGCGCCAGGTAGTCCTTTTCTTCTGAGCTGCCTATCAGGAAGATCTCCTCGGCAAATATGGCATTGGCCCTCTCTGGCGTCAGGAAGTCGTGACGAACCAGAAGGTCCAAAACGACGCGTTGCCGCTGTTTGGCCGCATTGAAATTACTGAAAAGGTCGAATGAAGCCGGCTGCTGAGGCACGCCAGCCAGGATCGTTGCCTCAGCCCAGGTCAGATCGATGGCGCTCTTGCCAAAATAGACTTGTGCGGCCGCTTCCGGTCCGTAAGCCAGGTGTCCGTAATTGACCAGGTTCAAATAGATTTCAAGCAACTCTTCCTTGTTGAACAGAATGGTCAGGTCGTGAGCCAGCCCAATTTCGAAGAACTTTCGATCGATTGTCTGTTCGAATCTTTCCTCCGGCTCAAGAAAGAGATTACGCGCCAGCTGCATGGTAATGGTGCTCGCGCCTGAGGCAATCGATTGGGTCTGTACATTTTGTATTGCCGCGCCGACAATGCGACGACTGTCCACGCCGCGATTGGTGAAAAAGGTGGCATCCTCGGTTGCCACGGTGGCGGAGATAAGGGCCGGTGAAATCTGGTCGAGAGTGACCCAAGTGCGTCGCCCTTCCTCAAAGAACTCCGCCAGAAGGACACCGTTGCGGTCGTAGACGCGGGTCGTCTCAAAGAGCTTTGGCAGACTGCCGGTGGGCTGGTACTGCTGCATGTAATGTTCTACGACGGTTTTTATCGAGCCTTCGGGACGCGGACCCAGCCTTCCTGGTACGAGCTCATCCAGGGATGGCGCCTCAAATTGCTCGAATCCGAACGGATTGTTTCCCAGGCCCGATTCCGCACTGTCGGATTCGTCGCCTGAGCAGGCCGCTGCCAGAAGAACGGCTAACACAGTGAAACCTGTGGTTGCAGCACGCCGCGCCCTTGTAAGCCAGGTTGAACTGCACCAGGAATCCACAAAGATGTGCAGGAAATTACGTTCGGACATTGATTTGTAGTCCCTCCTGTAGCAGTTTGGGCTTTTCAGTCCTCCCGCTACTTCGCGAAGTGGATTGGAGGAGTTCCCCGTCCCGGTTTTCTGCTTCATGTTCCCACTGCCCTCCGTGAATCCACTTTCCCAAACAGGCCTCGAATCGGCTCGTCGTGTGCACTCTTTCTTCACCGCTGTGAGAGACGGGTATCTACCCGTTCATTGAGTGAACTATCGATGACGGGGACGGTACTCTAAATTGTATCACACCAATGATTTCTACAAGCGCGAAGACCGGTACATGCGCAATAGGTAGAGTCAATCGGCAATCAAGTTCAGATTGCAATGGATTCACATCGGAGTCAAACAGGAAAACCGCTCGAATGAGCGGTTTGAGGCGACGGCCGGATTCGAACCGGCGATCAGGGTTTTGCAGACCCCTGCCTTACCACTTGGCTACGTCGCCGCACAACCTGCAGGAATCAACTCGCAAACGATCGTATCAGGACTGAATGGCATTGTCAAATCAGGCAAGTCAGAGGGTGCATCCCAGATTTTTTGAGAGGCGGAAGGGAGGTAGACTTGAGGTAGGAGAAAAGAGAAGAGAGAGGGGGAAGCAAGATGAATCGGGAAGAGGCGAAGGCGAAGTTTATGCGAGGTGCGGAGGAG
>DAOUHY010000122.1:0-42651 GCA_034428435.1 Caldilineaceae bacterium
TTCTTCGCGCACGTACTTTCCCAGAACGCGGCTGTAGGTGCCGTAGGCGCGTGGATGGTAGGGGCCGGTTGGCGCGGCCCAGGATGGGTCCAACCCACCGGCGTCGGTGGAGATCATGATCCAGGGCTGTTGCAGCTGGCGCCGCAAATTCTCTTCACTCATGACGAAATAGAATGTGCTGATGCGCTGCTCTTCGGATGCGAGAAGATCCATAGCCGCGTCCGGCCAGTCCACGCCCATTTCTGTTGCGATCTCTGAGAGGGTCTTGCCCACATACTGCTGGTTTTCCTCTTTCAGGAAGCCAACAGGCATCACGCCCTGCGGCCCTACCAGGTCTGCCATTGCTTCCCAGTCACCGGTTGGATTGAGGGCCGCCTCCTTGATCCTGGCGCGCATGGCGCCGTCGCGTATGTTTTCATAGAGTTTGTCTTCGGCGGCAGCCCAAGGCGGCAAGACGGAGGTGAGACCGGTTCCTGCAGCTGGGTACGAGTACATGTCGGCCGTGACATCGGTTCCTTGAGACCGGGCTTCGGTGATGCGCTCCATTGCTGAGGGCATTTTGTGCCAGTTGCGTGTTCCGGCTGCCTTCAGGTGATAGATCTCTACCGGAACATCGGCATTGCGGCCGATGGAAAGCGCTTCCTCCAGCCCCTCCATAAAGGCGTCGGCTTCCGAGCGCAGGTGGGTGATGTAGATTCCGTTGTAGGGGCGGAAGGCCTGGGCGATCTCGATGATTTCGTGCGTAGTAGCATAGCTGGAGGGAGGGTAGATAAGCGCGAAAGAGACGCCGAAGGCGCCGTCCTCCATAGCCTCGGCGGTAACCCGCTTCATCGTCGCCATCTCGTCATCGGTGGGGGGTCGCATGTCCATTCCCATGGCGTACTTGCGCAGCGTACCCCCGCCGAGAAAGGAACCGATATTGGGTGAAACACCCTGATCGGTCATGGCCTCCAACCAGTCGCGGAAGCGGCGCCAAGACGCCATTCGCTCGGCCCACGCTGGATCCAAGAGTTGCGTGAATTGGTGAACGGGTAGTTCGGCACTGATTCTTCCGCCCAAGGGGGCTGGCGTCCATCCCTCGCCCATTACCTCCGTCGTTACGCCCTGGGAAATTTTGGACAGGCTGCGGCCGTCCACCATGAGCGACAGGATAGAGTGGCTGAGAATGTCGACAAATCCGGGACAGATCACGTGCCCGCTGGCGTCCACGACTTCGGCGCAGTTCTCTGTTGGGATGGAGCCAGGTGGAGCGACTGCTGCGATGCGATCATTTGCCAAGGCCACATCACCGTAGCGCCAAGGAGAACCGGAGCCGTCAACGATGCGTGCATTCTGGATGAGAACACTGTGTTCAGGCATGTAAATTCGTCTTGAAATGTGGTTAGAGGTGTTTCCGGTGCATAGAAATGGTACTCGACACCGATATATGCGTCAAGAGTTCAGGTGGTTCCGGGTGGAATGCAGATAGTGGTAAGTCGCCTGCAGGTTGGCCGTTGCAGTCAGGAGTTTCTTCAAAGCGGATAGAGAGATAGGAACTGATGCCCCCATTGGTCTGGTGTAATGAACTGACGAGCGACGGGACCTCATGGGGAGGGCCTGTTGCTTCCTGGAAGCGTTGCAGACTCGATTTCACGATATGATATAATCGTTGGGGCCTGTGGAAAAGCGCTGAAGCGTTCGTCAACTTGCCAGAGGCTTGAGCCCAGAGCTTGCATTTTCAAACTTACGGACTTGAAGAGTTATTCGGCGCTTCATTGCTGCTTTTCAATGGTCACTTCTTCCCTTAATCGCTCAATTTTCATTTCTCTCTGCCTCATTCTCCTCCTTTCGGTTCTTTCTTCCTGTTCGGGCAGGCTACGGTCTCCAAGACTGGTCGGAAGCAAGGAAACGTACGCGACCGGCCGCATCCTGATCAAGTTCAATTCTGGCTTTTCCTCCGTTTCGCTGACGGAAACCGCCAAACACTTTGATCTGCGTCCCTCCTCGGTTCCCTGCGGCTCAGTCCATTTGCACAGTGTGCGCCCGGGAACGGAACTGGCGGCGGCGGAGGCATTCATGCTGGATCCAGCGGTGGAATATGCTGAACCGGACTATTTGATCTTCGCTGCCTCGGCTGGTGAGAATGCCGCTGGGGAGAGAAGAGTAGTCAGTTATGGCGGCGCCGGATCAAAGCTGAGGCAATCGACCTTGCTGTCAGCGAATAGCGGGGGAACACCCAACGACCCCTTTTACGACAGGCAGTGGGCACTGACCAAGATCAAAGCTGAAGCAGCCTGGAAGATTTCCAGCGGTAGCAATGTGATTATTGCGGTGATCGATTCGGGCGTCGACCTGGACCATCCTGAACTGTCGGCGCGTGTTCTGGAGGGGTACGATTTCGTCAACGAAGACACCGAAGCGGACGACGATTACGGTCACGGAACCTTGGTGGCTGGGGTGGCTGCGGCCGCGGCGCATAACGAGAGGGGCATAGCCGGCCTGGCCTGGAATGCCCAGATCTTGCCAGTGAAAGTTCTGGACAACCAGGGTCAGGGCGTGAGCAGCAACCTTACGTGCGCCCTCTATTGGGCTGCGGACGAGGGCGCAGACGTCATCAACATCAGTATCATCAGTTTTGGCCCATCATTTGGGATGCAGAGCGCCATCAACTACGCCGCGAATGAAGGCGCTCTCGTGTTCTCGGCGTCCGGAAACCTCTATGAACAAGGAAATCCCGTCACCTATCCTGCTGCGCTCGACAACGTAGTGGCAGTCGGCGCCACTGACAGAGACGATGCCCACGCCTGGTTCTCAAGCGCGGGCACCTTTGTAGATATTGCGGCGCCTGGGGTAAGCATTTACAGCCTGTTTCCCCCGACGCATGAGGAGTATCGATCGGTGAATGGAACGAGCCTGGCAACGCCTCACGTGGTAGGACTGGCCGCCTTGGTGCTGTCGGCAGCTCCGAGCTTGTCCTCAGAAGAGGTGGAAGGGGTGATCCAGCAGAGCGCGGTCGACTTGGGCGACGCCAGCAAGGACGACAAGTTCGGTCACGGGCGAATCGATGCTTCCGCAGCGATGTCGCTCACCATCTCGTCTTTGCCGGTGCAGTTGCTGCTGCCGAGCGTGAATTCACCCTCGCCGTCCGTCACGCCTACAGCCACCCCATCGCCGGCGGCCGATTCGACACCCGAACCCACCCCGACCCCCAGCCCAACTCCAACACCAAGCCAGTAACCGGTTCCACTTTGTCAGCAGAGCGAATAGCGTGGAACTCCAAGAGAGCCCGAGCAGCTCGAGTTCAGGTGCTGCTATACGCCGTAGCGCCGCAGGAATCGATACATCCGCTCCAAGGCGATTTCGAGTTTCGGCATTTCGACGGGGTAGGCGCAGCGGACGTGTCCCTGGCCGCCGGCGCCGAAGCCACTGCCCGGAATGACGGCCACGCGTTCCTCGTTCAGGAGCTTCTCAGCAAACTCAAACTCGTCCATGCCTGTGCGCTCAACGCTGGGGAAGGCGTAGAATGCACCCTTTGGCTCAAAGCAGTCGAGACCGATTTCGTTGAGGCCGTCGACGAGGAAGCGGCGGCGTTCGCCGTAGCTGGCGACCATCTCCTGCACGGCGGATTCGGCGGCGGGGTCGGTCAGTGCACGCAAGGCGGCGGCCTGACCGCCGGTGGGCGCGGACATGATGAGGTATTGGTGGATGCGACGCATGGCGCCGAGCAGCTCCGCCGGGCCTGCGGCATAGCCTATGCGCCAGCCGGTCATGGCGTAATCTTTGCTCATCCCGCCGAGATGGATGGTGCGCTCGGCCATGCCCGGCAGGGCGGCGAACATGACGTGCTCGTGGTCATCGTAGACGAGGCGATCGTAGATTTCGTCGGAGATGACGATCAGGTCGTGCTTTTCGGCTACCTGTGCGATGGCTGAGAGCTCTGCCCGATTCATAACGGCCCCCGTTGGATTGCAGGGATAGCCGATGAGCAGGACCTTGGTGCGCGGGGTGATGGCTTCCTCAAGTTGTTCTGGTGTCAGGACGAAGTTGTTGGCGGCGTAGGTGGGAATGTCGACAACGGTACCTCCGGCCAGAATCACGTCGGCGGTGTAAGAAACGAAGGAGGGCTGGGGAACAAGCACTTCGTCACCCGGGTCGAGCAGCGCCTGCATGGCAATGTACATCGCTTCACTGACGCCGACGGTGATGAGTACTTCCGTACTGGCATCGTATAGGGGCGCGTCGTAGAGGTTCGTCAGCATGTCCGCTACGGCTTCCCGCAGCTCCAATGTGCCGGCGTTGGACGTGTAGGCGGTGTCCCCTTGCAGCAGGCTATCCGTCCCGGCGTTGAGAACCGGCTTGGGGGTTACGTAGTCAGGCTCTCCTATTCCCAGGCTGATCACGTCATCCATGGTCGTAGCGAGGTCGAAAAAGCGTCGAATCGGAGAGGGCGGCACGCGCCGTACGCGGCTGCTCAGGCGGCTCTCCAGCGAGCGTTTCAGGCCTGTGTAATGGTTGGATTGGTCGTCGCCCGTGTCGGGCCTTATCGCGGTCGGAGCTTCAGGCGTATTCATAAGTATCATATTCGTCTCTAGTTGGTTCTACGCAGTGGGGACAGGTAGTTTCGATGCCTGCCAGATGCCTTGGGCGAGCCCGAGCATCTGCGTTTTCGACAGAAGCCTTTTCAGCCGATTCCACAACGGACGGCGACTTAACCGTGCCGTTGCCGGCCAACTGCACCGGCGGCGCCCAGAGCTGGTGACCAAGGGGTTGATCTACTGAGGCCTTTACGGGCCAACTCAGTCAGGCAGTTCTTTTTCTTCAAAGAACAGATGACTTTCACAGTACCGGCCTCCTCAGGCGCCACTCCGTACTCTGTTCGTAGGTGTAGGCCGCCCTCAAAATCTTCTCTTCACCCATAGATGGGCCGAGCAGTTGCAGGCCGATGGGCAGTTCGTCGGCGTCGAATCCGCAAGGGACGCTGATCCCACACAGGCCGGCCAGATTGGCGCTGGTCGTGAAAATATCGGTCAATATCATGGCGAGCGGATCGTCCACCTTTTCGCCGATGCGAAACGCAGTAGTGGGCGAGGTAGGCGAAAGGATTACATCAACGTCCCCAAATGCCTCGTCGAAGTCCTGCTTAATCAGCGTGCGTACTTGCTGGGCTTTCAGGTAGTAGGCGTCGTAGTAGCCGGCGCTGAGGGCATAGGTTCCCAGCATGATGCGGCGTTTCACTTCGGGGCCGAACCCGGCGCCGCGCGTCTGCCGGAAGTGGTCGAATATCGAATCGCCGTCGACACTGAGGCCAAAGCGGATGCCATCGTAACGGGCAAGGTTGGCGCTGGCCTCTGCGGTAACGACCAGATAGTAGACAGGCAAAGCCAACTGCGTATTGGGCAGGCCGATCGGTACGATCTCTGCCCCGAGAGAGGCGAAGTGATCGATGGCAGAATGGACTGCGTCTTCGACCTCCTTTTGGATGCCTTCGACGAAATACTCATCAGGGATGCCGATGCGCATCCCTTCAATGTCGCCGGTCAAGGTTGCCGAAAAGTCGGGCGCGTTCACGGGCATTGTTGTGCTGTCGCGCGGGTCCGCACCGGCAATCAGTTCGAGCAGCAGAGCGGCGTCGGCTACGGTCTTGGTTATCGGCCCTATCTGATCGAGGCTGCTGCCGTAGGCGATCAGCCCGTAGCGGCTTACGCGGCCGTACGAGGGCTTCAATCCAACGATACCGCAGAACGAAGCGGGTTGTCGAACGCTGCCGCCGGTGTCAGTTCCGAGTGCAGCCGGCGCCTCGTCGGCGGCCACTGCGGCTGCGGAGCCACCGCTGCTGCCGCCTGGCACACGTTGCATGTCCCAGGGGTTGCGGGTGGGGCCAAAGCCGCTGTTTTCGGTACTCGACCCCATGGCGAACTCGTCGGTGTTGGTCTTGCCCAGTATTATTGCGCCGGCGGCCTGCAGCTTTTGCACGGCGGTGGCGGAGTAGGGGGGAACAAAGCCCTCCAGGATGCGGCTGCCGGCGGTCGTCTCGATCCCGCTGGTCATCAGCACGTCCTTGATGGCGAGCGGGATGCCCAGGAGCGGCCGGGCGTCTCCGCGGGCGCGCGCGGAGTCAGCCTTGGAAGCCGCTTCGAGCGCCTCATCCGGAGTCGTCTGCAAGAAAGCATGCACGGTACCGTCCACCCGCTCGATACGTTCGAGGAAGGCCTTCGTAAGCTCGACAGAGGTAAAGTGACCAGCTGCCAAGCCGGCACGCGCTCCTGAAACGCCAAGCGAAGTCAACTGCTTCGTTGAGTTCTGATCGCCCATCATCGTTGCCTACCTCCATGCCGGAAGCGGGCACTGGTCTGCTCTGCGACCATCAAGCCATGTTACCTATAGGTTATCCACTATGCCCCGACGTCGTCGAAAACGGCGATGACGCGGAAATAGCCGTCGTCGGAATCCGGGGCGTTTTTGACTGCCTGGGAGTTTGGAAGGCATTCCTGCGACTCGTCGTCCGCCAGCACATTGCTGAGTGGAAGGACCTGAGGCGTTGGGGGCACGGCGCTTGTATCCACTGACTGGACCTGCTGTGCGTAGGACAGAATCTGCGCGAGCTGACCGGCATATTCGTCCAATTCGGCATCAGTCAGTTGTAATTTGGCCAGTTCAGCAACGTGCCGAACTTCTTCCCTTGTCAGTTTCACATCGACCTCGCGGCGGAAGAATGAGGAAGTATTCGTCCACAAAAAAGCGCCGTGGGATTTGTCCACGGCGCATCTCTGCGTTTCTTCTGCGCCGTGGCTCTCCTTCGGTGCCTACGGCGCAGTGTAAACAGTGTTACCCGCTACCGCAGCACGCGCGATGCTGCGCTTGCTGCTGCACTGTTGACTTCAGTGTGTGAAAAGTCCGTCTGTCTGGAAGAATCCCGATGCATAGTAGAAGGATATTCGGTGTGGCTGAAATTGTCAAATGTTGGCATTGCTGGCTGCTGAGGGCAGTTGACAGGGGAGAAGCGGTGGGATACAAAAGACAGAATTCGGGAAGATTCGACCACAAAGGCGAGGAGAATAATGGGGGACCCACAGACGGAGGAGAGGATTGGCGAGGCGCTACGCGTGCTGGGATTGCCCAGAGGCGCCATCGTGTTCGTACATAGCTCGCTGAGCAGCATCGGGTACGTTGAAGGCGGCGCGGAAGCTGTAGTCGATGCGTTCCTGCGAGTCCTGGGCCCGGCGGGTACCCTTGCCGTGCCAACTTTCACCTTTTCGCATTCGAGCAGCGCCGACCCTGTCTTCGACCCGGTGCGAGATCCTTCTGAGATGGGCCGCCTAACTGAGGAGACCAGAACGCGGCCGGGGGCGCGGAGAAGCCGCCACCTGTTTCACTCCGTCGCCGCCCTGGGAGCGCACGCAAAGGAGATAGCTGCCAGCCACGGGCCGTCAGCGTGGGCGGAAGACGGTCCATTCTGGAAGCTGCATGAATTTGATGCCTTTATTCTTCTGCTGGGTGTGCCCTACCTTCGGTGCACATTCTTTCATCTAATGGAGCAGCTGGTACAGGTCCCCTACCGCCAGTGGCGGGAAGTGGAGGCCCAGATCCGGGACCCGGACGGGTTGCAGCGGCCGTTGCCGACGTTGACCTTCGGCCCCAAGCCAGGTTTCGTGGGCAACGACTTCAACAGGCTCGGGGCGATGCTGGAAGAGCGAGGGCATGTCCTGGCAGGGAGCGTGGGGAATGCCGTGGCGCGACTCTTCCGCGCCAGAGATGCCTTCGAAGTTGGCATGGAACAGTATCGAGTCGATCCAGACCTCTTCCTGATGGCAGGGCGAGAATATGCACAGGTTCGAAGGGGTGTTCTGACTGACGAGTTGCACAATGAGAAATGGGTGCTTGACCCTGAGAAAATCTACAAGCGCCAGTGACAGAGATTGGACTTAGCGGCAGCACACTAACAAGCCGAACACAATGATTTGCTACCCGCTTCAGCAGATTCGAATGCCGGGCCTAGCCCGCCTATCGGAGCCCTTCAGTTCCTGGCGATTTGCGACCCGACTCACCCTGAAAGACAGGAGCCAAACAGCGAGTTTTCCGCCCGGTGTCGTTTGCATTATTCATCGGGTGCATCCCAGATTTGGGGTGGGAACAGTCTGGCGGGGAATAAGCGCCAGCGGTGGCTGGCGTTGTTTACCGTCTTTGGGCGAGACGGAGGGCAGGCGCCAGGCCTGGCCGTACGGTGGAATTCGTCAGTTGGGGAGGGTGCGAGGGCAGGCACAAGGGCGGCACCTACTGGGATCTGATGGGACTGGCGGGACGTGGTCTGGCTGGACACCTTCGATAAGGCACCTGTTACAAATATCGACACCCGGTCGACCAGGCATGTTGTAGGAGAGGGGGCGTTGCGGGGGCGGAGCCCCCGCACAAGGGAGGGCCGACTAGGCCCGACCGCCCAAACTGCAGGAGTCAGTGGGCAGCGGCGGCGCTTTGTCTGGCGGAAACTGAATTGGGAACTGACCGTGGCTTGGTAGCCTCCAGAGGTATACGAAAGTTCGCCCCAATACTGGGATGCACCACTGATCATCGGGTGGATTGATCGCGACTCTGCCCGGTGCTATACTGACAGCATCCCTACCCTCCATAGTAACGAGTTTTGTGTTCTCCAACACCGTCAGGAGAAAGCTGTTGGGACATCTTCCTGATTTCGATCTTGCGGGCAAAGTGGCAGTAATCACAGGCGCTTCCAGGGGCATTGGCGAGGCGATCAGCCGCTGCTTTGCAGCAAAGGGCGCGGCGGTCGTACTGAGCAGCCGTAAGCAGGCGGCTCTTGACGAGGTTGCCGGGTCGATTCGGGCCACGGGCGGCCTCGCCCTGGCCGCGGCCGCGCATACGGGCGACATGACGGCGGCAACGGCTCTGGCGGAACGGGCGGTACGCGAGTTCGGCGGGATCGACATTCTGGTAAACAATGCTGCGACGAATCCTCATTTCGGGCCGGTGCTTTCTGCGGAGGAGAGTCACTGGCACAAGATCCTCGACGTCAACGTGGTCGGCTACTTTCGCATGGCCAAAGTATGCAGCGCGGAGATGACGAAACGGGGGGGAGGCAAGATCATCAATGTTGCTTCGATTGCAGGGAGAAGGCCGCAGCCGGGGATGGGCGTGTACTGCGTCAGCAAGGCCGGGGTGTTGATGCTTACAGAGGTGCTGGCCGCGGAGCTGGCGGCAGAGGGAATCCAGGTCAACGCGATCGCGCCGGGCTACGTGAGGACCGACTTCAGCCGTGCCATCTGGGAGAACCCGGAGCTCAATCAGACTGTGCTTGGGGTTATTCCCCAGAAGAGAATTGCCGAAACAGAAGAGATAACCGGCATTGCCCTTTACCTGGCGTCGGAAGCGAGTAGTTTTACCACCGGCGGCACGTTTCTTGTCGACGGCGGCCAGTGGGTTGATGCCGGTCTGGGCGTGTGAGCGGCCGGCCTGGAGAATGGACCCGGTCTCAAGATAGCATGCTATCGCAAGACATTCCAATGAAAGCGAATTTGATTTTTCAATGACATCCGACATTCTTCCCGATCTTTTGCAGCGTGTACGTCAGTTTGTCGACGATGAGGTCGTACCGACCGAAAAGTTGCTGATCAGTCTGCCCTGGAATGAAGTTGAACCCTTGCTCAATCAGAAACGGGAGATCGTGAAGGAGGCAGGCCTTTGGGGGCTAGCCCTTCCGGTCGATTGCGGAGGGCAGGGATTGACACTGGCCGAGTTCGGTCGCGTTAGCGAGGTGTTGGGGCGCACGCCCGGGGGACATTACGCTTTTGGTTGCCAGGCGCCCGACATGGGCAATATGGAGTTGCTGATCCACGCGGGCACACAGGCGC
The DNA here is from genome assembly GCA_034428435.1 of Caldilineaceae bacterium. Classification (GTDB taxonomy): domain Bacteria; phylum Chloroflexota; class Anaerolineae; order Caldilineales; family Caldilineaceae; genus Bin5. The sequence goes on from DAOUHY010000122.1 coordinate 9,840, forward strand.
AACGGGACCGCTACCTGCTGCCGCTCACAAGGGGCGAGATTCGCTCGTGCTTCGCGATGACGGAACCGGAACATGCCGGTTCCAATCCAACTTGGATGAGCACGACGGCGGTACGTGAAGGCAGCGAGTTCGTTATCAACGGCCACAAATGGTTCACGACTGCGGCAGACGGGGCGTCATTTGCCATTCTGATGGCGGTGACCAATCCGGAAGCGGAGAGCCGTCATCAACGGGCCAGCCAGATCATCGTAGAGCTGGACACGGCAGGGTTTCACATCGAGCGCAACATTTCAGTGATGGGCGAGGCCCACGGCGGCTGGAACAGCCACGCGGAGGTCTGGTTCGAGAATGTGCGCGTGCCGGTCGAAAATCTGATTGGAGAAGAAGGCAGGGGCTTCGCGCTGGCCCAGTACCGGTTGGGGCCGGGACGCATTCACCACTGTATGCGCTGGATCGGAATCTGTGAGCGCGCCTTCGACATCATGTGCAGCCGTGCGGCGCGACGGGAGGTTGCCCCCGGCCGGCTACTGGGCTCACAGGGGATGGTGCAGGCGTGGATCGCGGAGAGCAGAGCGGAGATAGACGCGTCGCGGCTGATGGTGTTGGAAACGGCGCGTAAGATCGATACGGAAGGTGTTTTCGCGGCCAGAGACGAGATTTCGATCATCAAGTTTTACGTCGCCGGCGTGCTGATGCGGGTGTTGGACCGTGCGCTGCAAGCGCTTGGCGGTTTGGGCATGAGCGACGACACACCGATCGCTTACTGGTACCGCCACGAGAGGGCCTCCCGCATCTACGACGGTCCCGACGAAGTCCACAAGATGAGCGTCGCCCGACGCATTCTGCAGAAATATCAGTCGTGAGGTCGAGAGGGAGAACGACGGCCCGGTTTTCAAGCAGAGGTCCCGGTCGAATGCTTCACGGCGAACCCTCCCGCGGATAAGCAGGCCAGATGGTAGCGAAGGGCCAGCCCATCGGCGTGGTTGGCCTCAGGCGGTTCCATAGCAGTCCACTCTCTCAGGAATCCATAGGAAAAAACAGAAGACTTGTAGAACGATGTGCCGCCAGCCTGCGCCGCTGAGAATCTTCAGAGGCGGGTGGGGGCAAGCGCGTTCTGGCGAGTGTCCTTGCAAGAACCAGGAGTCGTTGGCGTTTTTCTGACCTGGGATTTGCAGGTCCACAATGTTGTCATTCCACGAGAGTCACAGAGATTCACGAAGCTCCAGCGAGGGCACCCACCAGGGGTGCCCCCACGGGGGGATGGGGCAAGATAGGGCAATTCAGGGCTATGGGCTTGGGCACCCACAAGGGGTGCCCCTACGGGGGGATGGGGCGGGTTGGCGCAATTCTGGGCTGCGGGCGAGGGCACCCACAAGGGGTGCCCCTACGGGGGGATGGCAGGATGGCGCACTTACTCTGGCTTTTGGGCCTCGATCAGGTAGTTGCGGGCTGCGAAGGCGAGCTCGCCCTGTGACTCGAGGTTACTCTGCAGTGCCATCAGTTGGTCTGTGTGCGATGCGACGGAGAAGCCGGGAACAAGCCAGGGAACGGCCTTCAAATAGTAGACAATTGCCCCCACGTCGGTAAACGCCAGCCGGCCCGACCAGTCCTTGACGTCGAGAACACTGAATCCTGCAGATTGCAGCCACGGCACGTATTTCTCCGGTGCCGCATCAGGCCACTGCGGCGTTGCGTCGAAGGCGGCGAGCAGGTCCTGGGCCCAGAGGCCGTGGACCTGGCGGGTGAGAAGCCTGCCCCCTGGCTCAAGTAAGCGTGCGATCTCGTCGACGTTGATCGCAGCATGGCGGTTCAAGACAAGCGCGAACTCGACGTCCCCGAAAGGCATGGGGGTATACTCGTCATTTTGCAGCTCGACAACGCGGACACCCAGGGGTTCAAGGCGGCGGCGGGCCAGATCGAGGTTAGGGGGATAGCCTTCGGTTACGGCAACGGTCTCCGGCCAACTGTCCCTCATCGAGAGCAGACGCTCGCCGCCGCCGGTTGCAATGTCGAGGCATGAAGTCGATTCACGCATCAGTTCGCGTGCGCGGGTGGAATAGGACCATGGCGGTTTGTCCTGGAGCATACGGCCGTCAAGGTAGGAAAAGTCCCAGCCTATGAAGGGCTGTTCCTCTTCTGCCTTCCAGAGCTCGATCAGATTTGCCTGGTGTTGTGTCATGGCGGCCTCAGTGGTCAGCGATTCAAAAGATTCAGCAGCAGGGTCAAGACGAGGCTAACGAGAATCATGGAGGTGATGGGAATGAAGACGCTGGTCGAATCCGTCCTGATTCGAATGTCGCCCGGCAGTTTTCCAAACCAGCTTAACAGCCAAGGCGCGAATTGAAGTGCAGCTCCTATCAGGAGAAGGATCACTCCCAGGATTATGAACCACTTTGCCATTGTCTTGACAGTTCCTTTGGCGTCGCAATCAAGGCCAATCCGGGGTCAGCCCTGGTTATTATATCAGATGGGGCGGCGGGGAATAGCCCTGAAGAACAGTCGGACCGCGGACTGAAAGGGAGGCGTCTTGACAGTAATGGTTCTCATCATTATTTGCTCGCTTTTTCCCTCGTGGGAGGCCGCACCACGAGGGGAAACCATAACGTAGCCGGATCGTAGGTATATTACCCAGTTCGTCTTCTGGGCCAGAAAGGGAACTATACACTGTGGTCTGCCATGGGATTCCAGTGTAATCGTCTGGATTACGGCAGGAAGTTCGCCAGGATTCATTGCCATCAATGTAAGCGAAATCTCTTGACTTCAACCCTGAATCGGTGCAGAATTTTAGTGTTGAAGGCTAATGCTAAGCCATGTTCGGTGTGTATTCTGTGTGCGGTCTGTCTGGGCGGAATGGACCGTCAGTATTTCTGTAGGGGGCTCTCGATGGTCATAGGGGTGAACGTTTGGCATGTATGGGAGTTGACTCGCCTGGCTTGCCTGCGCTGGCACATACTCTGAATGTGCCAAGACGCGGGATGGGGGGGTTGAAGCCCGGCCGCCGCGAGACGACAACTTCAAATTAGCCACACACTCGCTACGGCGTGGACAGGAGAGGGGGCGTTGCGGGGGCGGAGCCCCCGCACAAGGGAGGGCCGAATAGGCCCGACCGCCCATAATTGCGGTGGTAAATGGCTATTGGCCAGTTGTCAGAGAGAGCGCTTCCCCTGCCCCAGAGTTGATCGCGGAATGGCTATGACTTAGTCGTTGCTGGTAAGACAGGCTGGTTGTCGATGATTCCACCAGCTCATATTTTTACAGGACTGACTCATGTATTCAGAACTACGTCCATTCCACAGGATTCGAGGCTGGCAAGGCTTGCTCATCACGGCGGCCTTGCTTTTGTCTTTGGTTTCTCAAAACGTTGTTGCAGGCACGTCCGAAGCCATCGAGCATGGGGGGCATGAATCGGACTGCGCGAGCTATCACACGGTTACAGCCGGAGAAACGCTTACCGGCCTATCAGTAAGCGAGGGGGTCTCGCTCTCGGCCCTTGCGCAGGTCAACCATCTCTCCGTTACCGATCAGATATTGATCGGCCAGGTGCTATGTATACCACACGCGATCAGTGCGGCTTCTCCCGTAGCGCCGGCAGCACCGGCCCCGACACAGCGGTCCGGCACTTCCGCCAGTTGGACTGGTAGTTACTACAACACTCAGGACCTCAGCGGTGACCCGGTTCTGTCCAGACAGGATACTGTCATCAACTTCGACTGGGGGTCCGGGAGCCCGGATACCAGCATCAACAACGACAGTTTCAGCGTGTCCTGGACGGCAAGCGTGACTTTCGAGACGGGCACTTACCGTTTCACCGCCGTCGCCGACGACGGCGTGCGCGTCTACCTGGACAATACGCTTGTGTTGGAGGACTGGAACGTACATCCGGCAACAACAACGGTACAGGACACTGAGGTCACGGGAGGAAACCGTACGGTAAAAGTTGAGTACTTCGAGGCCGGCGGCGAGGCGTCGATTTCGGTTTCATGGGAGAAGCAGGTAGTAGAAACGCCCAGCTGCAGTATTCAGCCTCACACCACCCTGAACTCACTCTGGACGCATTCTTGGCTAGGTTGTGCGAGTGCGGAGGCTTCTACCGTTTGGGCTGCCTGGCAGCCGTTCGAGAAGGGCAACATGATCTGGCGGCAGAATGATGACGCAGTGTTTGTCTATGCGAACGACGGGAACTGGGCCCGCTACGACGACGACTGGAACGAGCAGTCGCTCAGCAACAGCCGGGGTACGCCGCCGACGGGTCTGAAATCCCCTGTGCGCGGATTCGGTTATCTGTGGGAAACGAATGACGAAGTATTCGCCGACCTGGGTTGGGCCACGGCCGATGAGAAGGGCTTTTGCGCAAGAATTCAGCAGTTCGCGAAAGGCATCTTGCTCATCGGCGATACGGTAGAAACATGTCACGAGAACTCTCATAACTTTGCTTCTGAGACAATTTTTGCCAAGAACGCCCTCCAGGCCTTGAACGGTGGAAACTGGACAATGGTCTGTGAAACGCAGACACATGAGAGACTGCGGCCCTATTGGAATCAGGCCGACGTCGGCTGCCCTGTAAAGTCGGGAGAGACCCTGTGGACAGCCTGGCAGCCGTTCGAGACGGGCTATATGCTGTGGCGGCAGGACGACGATGCGGTGTTCGTATTCACAGACGAGGCCGAGTGGACTCGATTCTCGGATGACTGGGACAGCCAGGCGTACACGCCGAATAGGGGGACTCAGCCTGCAGACATGCACACACCAGTGCGCGGATTCGGTTATCTGTGGGCGACAAATGACGACGTTTTTGCGGACCTGGGATGGGCAACTGATGACGAAAAGGGCGCCTGTACGCTGATCCAGGCGTTTGAGGATGGCACATTGCTCAGCGGCGACCCGGTGGATTCCTGTTTCGATGGGGCTGTTAACCTGGTGTCAGAAACTCTAGTGGGATCGAGTACGATTGAGGCGCTGGATACTGGCAGTTGGGAGATTGCCTGCGAATTCACGGTTCACGGGGATCTGGACCATCTTTGGACTCATGATGAATTTGGGTGTCCCCAGTCCGCCGGCGGGATATTGTGGTCTTCATGGCAACCGTTCCAGACAGGCCATATGATCTGGCGGGAGAACGACGATGCCGTGTTTGTATTTGCAAACGGCGAGGACTGGGAACGAGCTGCAGATGACTGGAACGATCAGACCTATACGACAATCCGGGGCACGCCGCCAGCTGGGCTGCAGGCCCCCGTACGAGGATTTGGATATTTGTGGGAGAACGATGACGACGTCTTTAGCAATTTGGGCTGGGCGACGGCTGACGAGAGAGGCTTTTGCGCCGTGTTCCAGCAGTATGAGAATGGCTACCTGATCGTGAGCAGTTCCGTGGCCTCTTGCAAGGAAGGGCATAGCAACGAGGCAACAGAGATCGACTTCGCGCTCCATTCACTGAGTGTGCTCAACGATGGAACCTGGACGCTCAGGTAGGTGAAACCGACCGGGAGGGAGGGGGCCGCGGAGAGCGGTCCTCTCCTGTCCTGCGGTTGACAGCCGCTGAATGGCGGCGGTCCGGCAAGACTCCTGATGTCCCGCACGCCCCACTTAGTACGCTCCTCTTTCCTCGTCTTCTTCATATTCGGTCTGGACAAAATAACCGGCTTTGTAAAGCTGCTTTTGACGACGCGGCTGTTCGGGACCGGGCCGGAGGTTGACGCTTTTGCGACGGCCAATCAGTTGCCCGAGCTGCTGCTGGCGCTGCTTGCCGCCGGCGCGCTCTCGGCGGCGTTCATTCCCGTTTATTCAAACTACTTGACCCAGTTACGGCGCCGGGAAGCAGAGTCGCTTGCCGGGACAGTGCTGACGCTGACCGTGGTTATGGTGGGTGCGGCCTGCCTTGTGGCAATCGTTGCCGCGCCGTGGCTTGTTAAGGTGGTGCTTGCGCCCCACTTTCCTGCAGAGACACAACAGCTCACGACACAGATGATGCGGATCTTTTTGCTGGCGGCAGTGTTGATCAGTGTCTCCGGCGTGTTCGGCAGCGTACTACATTCGCACCAACACTTTCTGACCCCGGCGCTGGGGCGTGTGCTGATCGACCTGGGTCAGATTGCGGGGATGGTCCTGCTCGTGCCGATTTGGGGTGTCCTCGGCATGGCCTGGGGCAGCGTTCTTGGCGCGGCGCTGACAGTACTCGTGCAGGTTCCGGCTCTGGCACGGAAGAGAGTGCCCCTGCGGCTGCAGATAAATCTGCGGCTTACAGGTGTGCGCGAGGTTGTTCGTTTGATGGGGCCGCGCGTCGTGACGCTTGGGGCTTTTCAGGCGGTGGACCTGGTCTTCATACGTCTGGCTTCTGCCTTGCCGGCAGGCAGTATCGCCGCGTTCCACTACGCCATGCTGGTGATGCTGTCGATGCCGAAGTCTCTGTTCGGCGCGGCGATTTCCCAAGTGATCTTTCCAACCATGGCGGAACAGTACAATACGGGATGGGGTCAACAACTGCGCGAGACGGTTTCGCAAGGACTGCGGGCCACGTGGCTGCTGCTGCTCCCGGCTGCGGTCGGCCTAATCGTGTTGGGGAGGCCAGCGGTGTCATTTCTGTTTGAGCGGGGGGCGTTCGGACCGGAATCGAGTGCGCTGGTTTATCTGCTGATGGCGATCTTTTCGGTGCGCCTGCTGTGCGAGGCTGCCTACGACGTACTCACGTTAACTTTTTTCGCCCAGCACAACACGCGGGTGCCGATGTGGGCGACGCTGGGTTGGGCGGTGGTGAATGCCGGTCTGAGCGTAATTCTTGTCGGACCGTTCGGGATTGCCGGGCTGGCATGGGCCACTTCGATTGCGGGGGCGGCCCTGGCAGCGAAGATGTTCGTACTCAATTTACGGGTCGGCAGCATAGACGTTGTGATGTTGCGGGCTGCGTTGTGGCGGGCAGCCGCGGGCAGCCTGGGGATGTGCGGCGTCGTCCTGCTGCTTCACCAGTTGCGGATGCCGCCGGCTCTTTTCATTCTGGCCAGTGCCAGCGGAGGCGGGCTGGCGTTTTTCGGGCTGTATGTTCTGCTCGGCGGCAGGGAGGTGCTGGCAGTGCTGGGGCACTTGCGGCACGGGATGAAAGGCAGGACAGGTTCAGAAACTCGGTCAAACTGACGGCGGGGCGTTTCACATGTTCGCGGACGGTTTCAGACTCCCAACACGACGCGTTGCGCTTCGCTGATGCGTGCGGCAGTCTCGGGTCGTAACAGACCGCGCTGGTCGGTTTGCGGGGTGAGGCCGCGGCGGCAGTAGTAGCAGTGGAGGGCACGGCGAGGGCTGTCCGAGCGGTTGACGGTTCCCCCGTGCCAGGTAAAGGCGTTGAAAACGAAAACCGTACCGGCTTCACCCTGCACGAGGATTTCGTCAGGATGGGGCGCCTTGGGATCCTCCATACCTTCGCCGGGATCCACGCCAAACAGGTGTGAGCCGGGAACAAGGCGGGTGGCGCCGTTATCGGGCGTGAAGTCGCTCAGCAGCCAGATCGAGTTGCAGACGTTAAAGCGCCGGCGGCCGTCTTTCAACTCGGGCGCGAAATTCGCACTGCTATGGGAGCCATCGCAGTGCAGAGCCTGCAAGCCATGGCCCGGAAGGGCGGCGCGCGCGTTGAGCGAAGACAGTTTAAGGTCGCCATCGAGAACATGGGCCATGGCGGCCAAGACCTTCGGGTTGGCCCAGACTTGATCGAACAGCGGATCTTTATTTGCGAGGTTGGCGAGCCGGTCGGTGCCATCCTCCTGGTGCACCTCCTTGCCGGCGTCCTCGCCTTCTTCGTCTTCCAACTCCTGTAGACGATTACGAAGCGCTTGCACCTGCGCGGGCGTCAGAATACCCGGAAGCGGCAAGAAACCGTCCTCATCGAGGGACCTCTTTTCGCCGGCTGACAGCGTTTCTTCGCGCACGCCGAGAGTATACAAAGCGGTTTTGATGTCCATCACCCTCTTGCCTCCCGTTTCGGCGCCTAGCCCAATTGCCAAGCGTCAGTGTCGACCTGTTCGAGCTGACCGGTGGCGGCGGAGCGCACGCCTGCGTCCAGTATAGCCATAACTTCCAAGTTGAATTCGAGATCCAGCGTCTGGTGCAAGGGATCGCCGGTCTGCAGCCGGTGGATAAACTCCTGCGCGATGTCGGAGCGGTCGGCGGGAAGGGGATCACAGTCGTGTAACTCGGTTCGACCTGCGCCCCTCTCAATGCGTACTTTGGGGGACTCACCGGGCTTCTCCTTATCGACCACGAGGGTGCCCTCCGTGCCATAGACGATCGGACCGGGGGATACGCCGTGGTCGAGGGTCGTCCACGAGGCTTCACAGAGTGCCATGGCCTGGGGGAAGCGTATGATCATGGCGGCGTTGTCCTCAGCATCGCCCCATTTGCTGTTCAGATTGGCGCGCATTCCCATGGCGGCGGTGGCGGGTTCGCCGACGAGCCAGCGAGCAACGAGTGAGCCGTAGCAGCAGTAGTCGAGCATGACGCCACCGCCGGCGGCAGACTGATGCCACCAGGTGGCGCCGCGTTCGACGCCTGACAGTTTGCGCGGGCGTGCTCTGCCTTCCTCGTCGCCGCCCGGATGGGAAACGCCGGCGCCCAGCGGACCGAGGTGGCCGCCACGGAACTTGACGGTCAACACGCGGCCAATTGCGCCGCCGTCGATCAACTCCTTGGCCTTGTGGGCGGCGGGTTGCCACGTTGTCGGCCAGTTGACGATCAGATCGATACCGGCGGCGCGGGCAGAGCGGGCCATACGCAGGCCGTCCTGCATAGAGGCTGCCATCGGCTTTTCGACAAGGACATGCACGCCTCTCTGCGCACAGGCTTCCACCACTGCCGGGTGCTGCGCATTTTCGGAGCAGCAGATTACGACATCGAGTGACTCCTGCTCCAGCATCGTGTTGTAGTCGTCAAAGGCTTTTGGGATCCCCAGGTCGTCCAGGGCGTGGCGCAGGTTCCAGTCGCGCGTATAGTGGGCCGTGCGCAGTTCGGGGACCCGCCGCGGTGTGTCGGCGCAGGCAGCCAGTTCGGCCTGGGGGTGGGCAGCGAAGCGCTCGACCAGATGATTGATGTGCATATGGGCAAAGCCGATGACGCCGATACGAAAATTGTTGGCCATGGATAGTTCTCCAATTCGGGGACTGCTGAATCTTCCTCAGTTCGCCTTGTCTGAGGCGCGAGACAGGCGCATGGACTCCAGGTCGCCTGTCCATTGCAGCTGACCGCGCAAGCTGCGGACTTGCTCCTGCGACTTTAACTTTACTAGCAGACGTAAGGCGTTCTCGATCACTTCACGTTTTGTGGTCGCTCCTGAACAGGACACCGCGTCTTCGATCAGCTCTTCGTCAAGTTCGATGTTGATCCGCATTCGAATTCTTCGCTGACTATAGATAGCTCACAGTATGCGGGACAATTCTCGCTCAGACCAACCTGTTGCTGACCACGCTGTTGAATGCGCAGACGAAGACTGCGCCGGTTAAGCCGCTAGAAGGTCGTGCGCAAGGCCTGGGCAGTACCGGACTGCGCCGAGCGGTAGGCGCCGTCGAAGATCTCGATGACGTGACGGGCGTGCTCTGCGGTGGAGGTGGTGGGGATGTCCTCCCGGATCCAGTCTACGAGCTGCATTACGTCCTCGTAGACATGGGCCTCTTCGAGGCCGCGATGGTCGCCCACGACGTGGGGCAGCGCGGCATTCAGGTCGATGGCTTCTTCCAGTTCGCGGCCTGGGTAGTCGATCGGTTCGCCATTCAGGGTGCCACCGTTGATGACCCCTTCGGTTCCGAAAATAAGCGGCCGGCCCATATTGGGGAGACCGCCGGCGGCCACGCCGTAGACGAAGGCGAAAAGGCTGTCGCCAAAGTCGAGGACCATCAGGGTATTGTCATCCATGTCGGTCGGCAGCATCTGGCCGTAGAACTCGCGCTCTTTGACGCGAACGCCTGAGAAGGCGGTTACGGCCCTGGCGGGTCCGAGGATTCCCGTCATGGCGTGCAGGCCGTAGACGGTCATATCGTAGAGCGGGCCGCCGCCGGGTTTGCGGAAGTACCAGGCGGGGTTTACGTTGGTCAGAGGATCGTCGCCGCCGCGGACTCGCTCGTTTTCGTGGTAGCGACCGAAGGCGGCGCCGGTGACAGCCCAGGTCAGTCTCCCCAGCACACCCTCCTCGATCATCTCCTTGATACGTTGATGAGCCGGCCGCAGCATTTCACCGGGACAGGAGACCAGCTTGACGCCTTTGGCCGCGGCCGCGGCGATCAGTTGATCGGCTTCGTCGACGGTTGTGGTCATCGTCTTGTTGAAGTGGACGTGAAGCCCGGCATCGACACACTGCATTCCCTGCTCGAAGTGAAAGCCTATGGGGGAAGCGATCGAAACGGCGTCAACGGTGCCTGAATCCAAGAGTTCTTCGGCGCTGGCATAAGAATTGGGCACGCCAAACTTGGCCGCGGCAGCCTCGGCCCTGTCCAAGACGGGGTCGCACACGGCGGTTACGTTTACCCGGTCCTGCACATCTTCCATGGTCAGGTGGGGCAACAGCCCGCGAAGCGATATGCTGCCGGTACCGATAATTCCCAAACGGACTATGTCTGACATTTTTTTCTACTCGTAAGTGTGTGTGAATGGACGAGATTGGGTGAGCAAGGGCGGTAAGTTCAGAGATGGTGTTACAGTTTTCGCCATGAAGTGCGGTGCCGCCAGCCGACCGCCTGCTTGAGTTTGTGGTTGGACAGCAGAGATTGATGCCCTTTGAGGCTGGCAGCCAAGTGGGCAAGCGGTGGGTTGAAGCGTTCCACAAGCTCCCTTGTCTGTTCAAGCGCGGTGGTGTCGTCTGCGTTGAGGAAGTAGACGTCGTGTAAGGGCAGGTCGGGTGCGGCCTCCATGAGCAGACGGTGGGCGCCGGCGACGTCCTCGCTTCCGACCCAGCAGTAGAGCCAGGGATTCCAGGCGGTGGCCGGGCTGGCCTGGGAAGCCATCTGGCGGCGGCGCTCCGGGGGGCAGACGCCGGCGATGCGGGTGACGTAGGTGCGAATGCCGTAGGACCGGCTGAATGAGGCGAGCAGGTCTTCACCCGCGCGCTTGGCGTAGCTGTAGGAGTCTTCGGGAAAGGTGGGGTGGGTCTCGTTGATGGGTAGGAAATCGACGGGAAAAGGGGTGTCGCTGATGCGGAACCCGTGACCCAGGGCACAGTTGCTGCCGGCCATGACGACAGTTTTCACGCCGGCTTCGACGGCAGCCTGCATCAGGTAGTATGTGCCGAGCAAGTTGCTGCGGAAGGTGGCGTCAAAGGGCAGGCCTTCCTCTTCGACCCTCTCTTTCATTGCCGGATGGTCGGTAGGCCAGGGTTGGGCACCGATGTGCTGGATGGCGTCCACACCGTCCACGGCCCGGCGGCAGTCGTCCCAGTTGGCCAAATCACCGCTGATCCAAGGGAATTGTGAGAACTCGGAATCAGGGCGCGAGCGAGACATCAATACCAGTTGGTATTCTTGCGCGAGTGCGCGAATGACGTAGGCGCCCAGTTTACCGCTGGCGCCGGTGATCAGTACTTTCATGTTTCAGGTTCGGTGTGGAGTGCAGTTTCGAAGATTTTATCACGGCTCCTGGGGGCAATCAAGGATTTCTGACACTGTTGACAGGGTTTTTTGTGCTTGCGTGATGTGGCGGACAAAACCAGTCGAGCCGCGAAATCACGCGAAGAGCCGCGAAGAATGTCAAAGGCGTAACGGTCTTTCCGTGCGCAATTGAACGGCCGTGCGCGAGGAGTAGTTTTCTCCTGCAGTTCGCCATTGAAATAGACGTCAACGAACCCTTGCACTGTCTCAGTTCATTGGCTTGGACTTGGGTCGCGCCATGTCCAAAAAAAATCGACAAATGTCGCGCCAAAATGGAGTTCTTGGCGCGACTTTCCGAACTGTTCATCGCGGAGTCTGATGGATACCTTGAGGACAGATTGCGGGCATTCGCTTATTGGATTCTGCAGCCCTCTTCTCACTCTTCTGTTTCGACTATGTTGAGCGTTTTCATCGTGACAGTTGATGCTGCTATCACCAGTATACCACGAAAATGATGGTCTTTTTGGCTTTTTTGGGAGAATTCTCAGATCCGAAAAGTGGTTGACCAGGGAAGGAGGAAATCAGGGCGATGACGGGTCGGTTTTCTTTGCCGGGTGATGTGTCGATTTTCGTTTCAGATTCGTTGTTTTGCGAATACTGAGCGAGTACCAGGGCACCCACAAGGGGTGCCCCTACGGGGTGGTGGGGGAGCAGGAAGATGAGGCGTCAGCGATTGGGCTGAGCAGGGACAGGCTGGGTGGGCGTACCAGGGCACCCACAAGGGGTGCCCCTACGGGGTGGGGGGAGCAGGAAGATGAGGCGTCAGCGGTTGGGCTGAGCAGGGACAGGCTGGGTGGGTGTAACAGGGCACCCACAAGGGGTGCCCCTACGGGTATTGGCTGTGCGGGCGCAGAGAAGAGGTGTGGATGGGCGCGTTGGGATGGGCCAGTTTGGGTGGACGGGGCTGGGCACCCACAAGGGGTGCCCCTACGGAGATTGGGAGGCGTCAGGAAAGGCCCATTTGGACGAGGTTGCGATAGCTGGTGGCGAGGCTTTCGAACGGGTCGCCCGGGCAGATGTCCTGCTCGACGGCGTACCATTCAACGTTTGCCTGGCGGCAGGCTTCGAGGATACCGGGCCAGTTCAGGTTACCTTCACCCACTTCCATCATAACGTGTTCACGCCAGCCGGCCATTGCCATATCTTTGAGGTGGACGACCGGCATGCGGTCTTTGACGCGCAGGATCCAGTCGCGTACGTCGCCGCCGCCAAATTGAATCCAGTAGGTGTCAAGCTCGGCCTGGACGTAGCGGGGATCGGTTTCATCGAACAGGATTTCGAGGCCGCACTTGTCACCATAGCGTATGAATTCGAAGCTATGGTTGTGGTAGCTGAAAGTCAGTCCGGCTTTGTGGAGCGTTTTGCCGACCTCGTTGGCTTCGCCGATGAACTGGCGAAGGCCCTCTTCACCTGCTTCGATAAGGTGGAAAGGCATAGCGCCTACGGCCACGTGCCTGCAGTCCCAAAGGTTGTGCTCGTCGATCACTGCGGAGATTTCCTCCTGGAGGCGGGGCCAGGCGATGTGCGTGTTCACGATAGTGATGCCGTGATCGTCGCAGATCTTCTTGACGTCTTCGGGGGAAATCGGGCCAATTGCCGATACCTGCACCGCCGTGTATCCGATGGCGCTGATTTTGGCGATTGTGTCTGCAAAACCTTCGGTGGTCTTGGTGAAATCGCGCACTGTGAAGAGTTGCGCGGCAAGAACGTTTTGGCTCATGGATGTTCTCCTGAACTGTAAGGGTGACTTGGCTGTTGGCATGTTTCAAGCCTACAGTTAACAATGGATAGCCATTCAGACGCAAGTTGGGAGGGTCTTGCGTTGTCTGAACTTTGTCTGGCGCGCGAACGGCCCTGTGGTACAATTTTTTAATGTTTCTGCAGATCTGCCCGAAGCGGGGCGTGTGCGAGGTTTAAGCGATACGAATGCACGAAGTGCAGTTTGAAGAGACAGTTGACGCAGCGCTCTCGGCGATCTGTAAGAGGCGGATGGTCTTGCCTGCGCTTCTCTTGCTGGCTGGGAACCGTCCGCTGGCATTTGCTTTCGGCCAGGTATTGCTGATTCTGCAGCCCGTGGCTGCGCTCCTGGGCGGCGACGGGCTAGGACCCTGGGCCCGTTTATTCTCCGATCCAGGCGGCCCCGCCGCGCTGTCAGATCGATTGGCGGAACTGTTGGAAATGGAGCACCCAGCAGCCGGAGACTTGAAATCTGAGACATGAGCTACTTTTCCGACCCTGGACAACAGTCGCACGCATGGCGGCGGCTTGCCGACAATGCCAATGAGTCCGGGGAGACGCCGTTGTTCGCCCTGGGGCTTGACTCGCTCTACCGGGGAGGGCTGCTGAAACTGCTGGCGCTGAGCCGCCTCGCCCGGCGGAACCTGGGGCCGCAGCATCCGATGATCGTTACCGGGGGTGACGGCTGGCTCTGGCTGCTGGCCATGCTTGTCTGGCGCCCTGCAGTCGGCGGGTATCGTCGCCACGCGGCGGCGGTGTCAGGCGCGGCCTCTGAGGAGGAAGCGGAGGGCCTGGCGGAAGGGTCCGACGATGCGGGTCGGACGGTCCTCTATGCGGGGGCTGACAGCGCACTGTACGCGGCTGCGCTAAACCTGGCGGGGCAGCAGGGGGGCCGAGGCGCGACGCCGCCGGGGTTGGACTGGTCTGCGCCGTCGTCGACATCAGCCGGCGTAGAAGGATCGGACATCGATTTACTGCCAGCGGTCACCGGCCAGGTTCATTTGGCCGAACCCGCGGCGTCCTTTGATGACGCCTGGTTGCGTAAGGGGGAACGCTGGGTGGGGGGCCTACTGGCGTTCTCGCTGCTTGTCGCCTCATTCTTTGGATAGACGCCGGTGTTCTCTTCCCGATCGGGCTGGTTGAATCGCATCGTCCTCCTGATTATCCTGGTCAACGCCGGGATAGTTGTATCCTCTCGTTTGGGATTGGCCCTCGCGCCGCCTGAAGCTGCGACTACGCTATACGGTTGGGCGCTACTGCTGGGGGGATTCGCGATCATCCTGGGCATCGCCAACGCAGTCAGGTTCCACTTTATCAGGGTTCAACGGGGGCAAAGAGAGTGGCTGCTGAGTCTCCTACTTCTGATTGTTTTTGCCTTGGTTGTGGGCGTTGGCATCTCGTCGCCTGAGGGGACGACCGGCCTACTTTCCGAATGGGTATTTGATGCCGTGCTGGCACCGGGACAGGCAACGCTTTTCGCGCTGACCGGAATCTTCCTACTGAGTGCGGCGTACCATTTTTTGCGCATCGGCCGGCCGGGAGGCGTCTGGATTACGGCCGGCGCCCTGTTGATGCTCCTGGTGCAGACGCCCTTCCTCCACGAGATAGTGCCCGAGTCGGTGGTCGCTCTGGTCGACTGGCTGCTTTCATGGCCTGTGATGGCCGCGATGCGGGGCTTACTGCTCGGGGGCGCGCTGGCGGTCCTCTTTATCAGCCTTCGACTGATCGTGAACAACGCGAAATAGATTCAGATAACCGCAAGCAGTCGTGTTGACATGCGGCTGTTTTCGGTTTTCGCACAGCTAGCATTTTCTTGGAGGCCGCCGCGCCGATGGCGACTTCGGACTGTCCACATTGCGGGTATGGTAACCCGGTTGCCGCTCAATTCTGCGTCCAATGCGGCACGATCCTAGGGGACCAGAAGGGGCAGCCTGCACCTTCCGGCGAATCTGCGGATGAACCAGGCGCGGGCGAACAGGGGGCGGATCCTCCCCAACCAGACGAGGAGGGGGCAGAGCAACAGCCGCCCACGAGAAGCTCCGACACAGACGACTCCCGAGACTGGCCCCATTTAGATGCCGAAGAGGACGATTCGTTCGAGGACGCCCACGGAGAGAGCCCGAGCCGGGTCGCTTCTGCGGCGGGCCCACTGCTGAGAGGGATGGGCGGCTTGCTCGAACCCACCGATCCACTCACGTACATTGCGTCTGGCGCCGGCGCCGACGATCAGACACGCGACCATCCAGCCGGCCCTTCCGCAGAACTGTCCGCAGACGAAGAGGAACGGAGGCATCTGCGCCGTCTCTTTTCCGAAGAGCTGCCGACGGCGGTGGGCGCCCTTCCGGGCATGACGGCAACCGTTGGGGAGCCATTGCAGAACGGTGAGGGCTTGCAGCGACGGTACTGGCTTGAATTAATCCTGCTGCTGGCCATGGCTGGGGCACTGCTCTGGGGCACGCAGACTCCGCGAGGCGGCGCCGGGCCGCACGCGCTGCCCGGGCTGGAACAGGCTCACAGGCAGATCGATAGCTTGCAGCCGAACAGCCTTGTCCTCGTGAACTGGGCGTATGATCCGGCAACCGCCGGGGAAATGGACCATGTTGCGCAGCCGCTCATCGAACATTTGCTGCAAAGACAGGCGAAACTGATTGTATTCAGCCAGCTGCCGGGCGGGCCGGCCACGGCACGGCGGGTTATCGCGAGGGCCGAAGCGTCGTTGCAGCGGCCGTCGCGCACGCAGATCACGGCCAACCTGGTGATCGAGGGAGGATTTCTCCCCGGCGGCGGCGCTTCACTTCCGCTGCTGGGCGCGGCGCCGGCGCGGGCTCTGCCCGTGGACCCGAGCTGGGTCGACCTCCGAGAACGGTTCAGTATTGCCGAGTTAGGCGACAGCGGGCCGGCGCTGACTCTTGTGATTGCCGCCCGGGCTGAAGACGTGCGGCGGTGGATGGAGCAGGTGCAGCCACTCAACGGCGGCACGGTGGTTGCGGCCACCAGCGCCGTTGTCGACCCGTCGGTTCGGCCCTATCTGCACAGCGGACAGCTGGCCGGGCTGGTCAGCGGCTGGGACGGGGGCAGCGCCTATGTTCGCCGGCTGGAGCGTGCCCGCAGCGTCGCAGAGCAGGCACGTTCGCTCAGGCAGGTCAACGGTTTGAATTGGGGCGTGGGCATTCTGATCGCGGCTGTGTTGCTCGGAAACCTGGCCGGGCTTACGGAACGGAGAAGACCGTGAGCCCTTTGAGCAGCGGTCTACCCGGTATCATGGAGGACGCGGGCCTGGTCCTAGGGCTGGTTGTTTCCCTGATGATCGGAAGCTATGTTGTGCGCGACAGTTTTCTGGCGCGTTTGGGGCAGTACATCCTGGTCGGCGCCGGGCTGGGTTACACGGCCGTCCTGGTCTGGCGCAACGTGCTATGGCCGCGGCTCTTTGCCCCGCTGCTGGCTGATCCGATGTCGTGGCAGTCGGCGGGTGAGACGGGCTTTTTGAATCTGTGGTTGCCGTTTGTGCTGGGCGTGCTGATGTGGGGAGGGGGGTTGGAGCTGTTGCGGCGACCGCCCGAGAGGCTGGGCGGGAGGCGTCTGCTGCGTCTGCTGGCGGCGGTGCCTGCAGCCATTCTCGTCGGCGTCGTTTTGGGGGTGGCGGTTATAGGGGCGGTGCAGGGGACGCTGTTGCCGCAACTTGACGCGGCCGCGGCTGCAGCCGATGGGCAGGCCGGCGCCGGCCAGGCGAGGTGGCTGGTCAGGTTTCTGACACTATTGATCACGGGCGGCGTGCTGATCCACTTGCAGTTTGGCCCCAACGCCGGCGGAGGCGAGAATGGTTCCCCGGCTCCGGGGTCTTTGGCGTCGGAGGATGCGGAAGCGGCTGACGAAGGCCGGCCGAGGCTTTACAGAGTGCTCTTTCTGACGCTGCTGCGCGTGTGGGAGGGCATAGGCCGCAGGGCGCTATGGCTGGCTGCGGGCATAGTTTTCGCGCGGCTTGTGGCGGCGCGTTTCGCGCTTGTTGTGTCGCGGCTGGACTATTTCCTATTTGAAGTTCCGCGAAGTGACCTCTGGCAGCTGATTTGGGCTGCTCTACGCGGGGCCGGATCATGAGCTTGTCACGTGTTCTGCCGGCGTCGATCTCGAGTCAGGGCGGTTCGCCAAGTTTACTGGCTGATTTTGCTCCGCAGAGCATTCTGGCCCTGGCAGCGGAGCCTCGACGCGCAGCAGCCGTCCTGATTGAGCCGGTCGAAGAGATTCACCGGTTGGCAGGGTGGCAGATGGTCGAGCTGTCCGAACGCGCCAGCCCGGACGAATGTAAGTCCGCCGTCATCCAGGCTGTCAGACGCCTGGAGAACCTGTTCAACATCTCGCTCTGGGACGGCGAAAGGGGGCGACCCCATCTGCACAGGCCGGGTGAGGCGGTGGCGGAGGGCGTTGGCCAGGCGATCGCGGTCGCGGACCTGCAGGCGCCTTTGCGGGTATGGATGGCCGGCCTATCGGGGGGAGGTAGCCTGGCAGCGGGGGGAACGGCACTTGCCGGGGCGCTGTGCAACCCGGTGGCGACGTATCTGCCGGGCCCCCAGCGGAGCGCGGGAGCACTGACCAGAGAATTCGAGGCATTGCGTCCTGATATAATTCTGGTGGTAGGCGGACAGGAACATTTTGGGCCTGGGAGCACGGACGGGGTACTGAATTTGAGCGGTCTCGTGATCGAGGCCGCGGCGCGGCTGGCGACTGACGACAGGCCGCTGTTCTGTTTTGCCGGCAACAGCCAGTCGGCGGATGCGGCGCTTGCGAGCTGGCGACAGCGGACAGGCGGGAGTGCGGCCGTGAAGGCCGATAACGTGTTTGACGGCGCCGGCGGCAGGAGCGCTACTGCTCTACAGAGTATATTCGAGCGTCTTCACTGGCAGCGATCGCTGGCCATACCTGCGATGCAGGAGATTGCGGGCTGGCTCGATCACCCGGTTGCGCTGTCCAGCACGCAGTGGGCTTTTGCGCAGGCGGTTCGCATCTGGAGGCGGCGTCAGCAGCTGCCGACCTTGCATGGTGTGTACGTTGCGGCAGACAGATGGGTGCATGTCTGGGTGTGGGCGATGCCCGATCAGGAGAGCGACGGTCTGAGAATCAGCTGCGTGCGGCCAGGAGAGCGCCCGGAAATCCTGGCTGACTGGCCGCCCGTGCGCCTGGTAAGCGGCGAGTGGCCGGAGAAGTGGCCCAGGCCGTCGCAGCCGCCGCCGGTACAGGGATCTCAGCGGCCGACAGCGCTACCGGCGTTCTGGTGGGATCCTCTGGGTCTTGTCCCGGTGGTGGCCGGAGTCGGCCAGGCGACGCCTGAGGCGGCAGTTGAGGTATTGACGGCGGACCTTCTGCTGGAGGACGGCAGCGAATTTGCCGGTGTTTGACGGGTCGGGATCAACTGGCGAAAATAGTAGCTGATGAGGATCCAATTTGAAGGCCCGGATTTCTGCGTTTTCGGTAACTACTGAGCCGTGTTCTGTATGTGTTCTGTCTGGGCGGAATGTACCGTCAGAACTCTGTAGCGGGCTCGCGATGGTCATAGCGGTGAATGTTGGGCATATATGGGAGTTGCCTCGCCTGTCTTGCCTGCGCCGGCACATACTCGGATTCTGCCGAGACGCGGGGGGAAGCCCGGCCGCCGCGAGACGACAACTTCAAATTAGCCACACACTTGCTTCGGCGCGGACAGGAGGGGGGGCGTTGCGGGGGCGGAGCCCCCGCACAAGGGAGGGCCGAATAGGCCCGACCGCCCAAAAGCGAGGGGAGAGGAGAGAGATAAATTCTCTCGCCTCGTGTAGAGTTAGGATTTGAAAGGGGTCAGGTGGTCTGCGGATATTTCGGGGACGTATTCCAGGGCTGGATTGAGAGATGAATGGCTGTAGAATGGGGGGCCTATGACGACGCTGCGCCAACCGGATGGAAACAAGATGCGGCAGACCGACGTTGGTCCCATAATTCAGTTGCTCAACAACTCCCATTGCGTCGAGATAACGGGATTCAGCAATGTGGGCAAGTCCTCTCTGATGCGGGCACTGGCGCATGCGGACGTCTGGCTGCAACAGTTGGGCGAAGAAGGGAGCGGGTTTCTGCCGGTCTACATCGACTGCAACCGCATGTTGGAGATGACGGAGCAGGGGTTTTACGAGCTGGTGCTGCGATGCCTACGGGAAAGCGGCCCTGCCCTGGCGGGAAACCAGGCGCTGCAGGACGCCTACGAGGCGCTGGTGGCGCCGGCCAACGTTTTTCAGGTGCCCCTGAGTTTCAGCAACGGGCTCAACGCCGCGCTCCACGGTTCAGAATACAAACTGATCCTGATGTTCGACGAGTTCGACGAGCCATTTCAGCAGATCGACACGCGTGTTTTTCTCAACCTGCGGGCCAAGAAGGACCGATTCGGCAGCCGGCTTGTATTTGTGACTGCAACGGTACGGCCCCTGGCAACTCTGCGTCCAGGCGACCACAGCGGCGAATTCGGTGAACTTTTCTCGCATCATCCGTGGCATCTTGCTCCGCTTCCCCGCCATGACGTGGAGCAGCACCTGCGCCAAATTGCCGCGCAGAATGGCGCCGTTCCGTTTGAAGAAGATATCGACTTTGTCTACCAGTGGACGGGTGGGCATCCGGGCTATCTGGCGGGGGTCAACAGGATTATCGGGCGTGCGGAAGAGGGGTTAGCCGGGGAGAGCGGGAGCGAGCAGAATCGCTTCATCTTTCTCAGGGGTCTGATCGATCTGGTACGCGAAGATCCGGCTCTGCATACTGAGAGCGAGAAGATATGGAACAGCTGCACGGCAGAGCAGCAAGAGGCCCTGCGCCTGCTGTTCTCCGGGCTGGAGCCTGACGCTTTCACATTGTCGCAGTTGATGAAGCAGCACGTTCTGGTTCAGGAGCGGGAGGAGCTGCGTGCATTCTGCCGTCTCTTCGCCGAGTACGTTCTGGCGCACCAGACCACAGCGACTTTCGGAGAAGGGCTGCGTGTAGATGAAGAGAGCGGAGAGGTGACGGTAGGCGGCCGTCCGATTGACCTCACACATCTTGAATATCGGTTGATGAGGCTACTCTACCTGATGAGCAACAACATTGTAGACAAATACGAGATTGTCGAAGGCGTGTGGGGTGACGAACACATGCTGGATGTGGACGATTCCCGTATCGAGAAGCTGGTCAGCCGATTACGGCAGAAGGTTGAGCCGGACCCGTCGACTCCCGTGTACATCACCACCGTTCGAGGAAGGGGATACCGCCTGGTTGTCGACTGAACGATCGGAAGTAAGTTGCCCGCAGGAGGATAGCGGGTTGGCAGGCGGTACTTTGCAGTGCGAAGATGGCTGCAAGATTTTGTTGGCTTCTCCCTTCGGTCTATACTATTCTCTGTTCATGAATTGCAGCCGAGCTTGAGGAAGTGAAACGCTTGCCTGCAGTTGCGTGAAAGCGGTATCAAATCATTGCTAGAAGGCAGAATGGTCCTATGGCTGAATCGCTACAGGCAGATGAGATCCGTGAGGCGGTGACCTTCAGAGGGAAACCGAAGTCGATGGTTTCGGCGGCCGCCCTGCTCATCGCGGGTATTTTGACATTCACGATGGGAATCGACCGGCTTTTCTTTGTGGAGGCCATGGCCTGGACTTTCCTGATCTGGGGGGCGTTACTCCTCTACGGGCACATCATCGACATCGGTACGGTTTACGAAGTTTCGGATGAAGGGCTTGTGATCAGGAGCCCGCTGCGCTTCTGGGCTCTATCGCGCAAGTGGGCGTGGGGGAACATGACACGCCTGGACGTGGTCGTGCGCAGACGGGAAGCAAGCGCGGCCGACGTTGACTTGCAGATCCACTACACTCCGGAAGATTCGACCGTACTGTTTCGCGAGGACCTTCCCTTTATCCCTGAACTGGCCGAGGAGATTGCCAGCCGCGCCGGGCTGACGCCGGAGAGACGGCAGGCCATGCAGAGCTTCGACTCGATTCCGCAGGACGAAAAGGGGTCTTACACCTGGAATTGATGTGCGTTCAGGTTGAGAAACGCTTTTTTGCGTAATGCGAAGTACGTATTGCGTAAAGGCAGGCAAGAGTAGCGCGATGCCACTGCGTAAGCCGTGCGGGAAGTCTTGATTTCGGGCAGGTCTTACAGTCGTTTTCCCCGTTTCAATCGCGCACCGATACAAGGGCACGCGGCTACTTACCCCATTAGATGCCCTGGTACGCGGAGATGTCCATCAGGTAGATCTGACGACCGTCACCCCCATGCACTGAATCGACTGTAATCAGCCTCCCATCCGGGCTGGAGCGCGGGTGCAGATCACAGCGCCACTCGCCCGTATACTCCAGGTATGAGGCGTATTCTCCCAGTTCCGTCCTCTCGCCACTCTCTACATTGTAGAGATACAACTCCTGGACTCTGTCCTCGCCCCTGGGCACGGGATAGGTGTCGTTGAGAATCCAATTTGTGTCGGCAAGATAGGTGCAGTGGCCGTTCAGCTTCATCACGCCCTTGCCGATTACGTTCACGTCCTGCGTGCGGTCGCGGTAGATGTAGAAGGCGTCTCCGTGTGAGGGATGGCGGGCCCATGCCAGGATGTGTTCGGGGTCGCGCCAGATGAAGTGGGAGGTGTGGCCGTACTGGTCGACGGGGTAGATGTCGGAGCCGTCAGTTGCGGCGGTCATCATGCGCGTACTGAAGCCGGCGTCGCCGAACCGCCAGCGGTGCAGGAAGATGAAGCGTGAGCCGTCAGTATTGAAGAGCAGGTGATTGAAGTAGTGTCTGGCTCCGCTGATATCCATGTGGGGATAGGGGATGGCGGCGACCTCTGCGATGGAGATGATCAGCGACGCGTGGCCGGTCTCCAGGTCGACACGGTGGATTCCCACGTCTTCTGGCGCCAGTTGGTCGAAGTTGGGATCGGGGATGCCGGCGTATCCGTAGCCGGGCCGCATGTGGTTGATGCGGCGGAAGTCGGCGCCGATGGCGGTGCGGCCGTCAGGTGAGACGGTATAGACCGGGTATCCGACCGTGCGCTTCTTGCCCGAATGTACGTCTAAAATGTGGCATACGAAGCGGTCATCCACTCGATCGTTCCAGATTACCTGCCTATCCGAGCCTGGAATCCACTGGAGCATACAGCCCTGTTGCCAGCACCAGGCCCTGGTCTCGCCCAACTCAATCCAGCGGTCGCCGTCGGCAAGGTCGATCATTCCGATGCCTATTGTATCCTCGGCGTTGGGCGAGCGATGCTCGAAGTCGACCTCCATCCCGAGCACGTAGCGGCTGGCGGGGTCGAACTGCAGCTTGTCATAGTAACCGAACCAGTGGTGCCCGGGCCCGGAAGTGATGGGGCGCATGCTCATCGGCGCATTCTCCTCATTTGATTTCGGTTTGGGTCTATGCGGTGCCGGCGCCGGCCAGGTCCAGCTCTTCGGCAAAGTGGCAGGCAACGTAGCGGAGGTCGGCGACGTTGCGGAGCTCAGGTGTTTCCTGATGGCAGCGCTCCTGGGCATAACGGCAGCGGGGGTGGAAGTAGCAGCCGGAGGGCGGGTTGGAGGGGTCGGCTACCTCACCCTCGAGGACGATACGCTCCTGCCGGCTGTGGGCCGGGCCCGCGACGTGAACTGCGGAGAGTAAAGCTTCGGTGTAGGGATGGAGAGGCTGCCGATACAGGTCGTCAGCGTCTGCCAGCTCTACCAGCTTACCGACGTACATGACCGCTACGCGATCGCTGATGTGCTTGACAACGCCGAGATCATGGGCGATGAAGAGGTAGGTCAGGTCCAGCTCGCGCTGGAGGAATTTGAGGAGGTTGAGTATCTGCGCCTGAACGGAGACATCGAGCGCGGAGACCGGCTCGTCGGCGATGACGAGGGTGGGATTGAGGATAAGGGCGCGGGCGATGCCGATGCGCTGCCGCTGTCCGCCGCTGAAGGCATGGGGGTAGCGGGTTATGTACTCGGGGCGCAGGCCGACGAGGCGCAGCATCTCTACGACACGGTCTTCAAGTTCGGATCCCTTGCTCATGCCGTTCAAGCGGAGAGGTTCGCCGATAATGTCGAGGATGGTTTTACGGGGATTCAGCGAGGTGTATGGGTCCTGAAAGATCATCTGCAGGTGGGAGCGTACGGGCCGGAGGGCGGTGTTGTCCAACGTTGCCAGATTGTAGTTTTCACCCTCTTCGCCTTGAGGGCGAAACTGAATCGTGCCGGCCGTCGGTTCGTAGAGTCGCATAATCAGCCGGCCGACGGTGGTCTTGCCGCAGCCGCTTTCGCCGACGAGTCCCAGCGTTTCGCCCTTTTGCAGCGCGAAATCGATGCCATCCACGGCTTTGATATGGCTGACGACCTTTGAGAACAGTCCGGCCGAGATCGGGAAGTGTTTTTTCAGCCCGTCTACTTCCAGAAGTGGAGAGCTGTCTGGAACGCTATTGATGGCTGGTTTCCTCTGCGACTGGGGAGGTTTCCTTTTGTGCGTGTTCCGTATAGAGGAGGCAACGCACCTCGCGGTTGTCTTCCAGAGTGATCGGCTGGGGCACGATTTCGTCGCAGACGCCGGCGATGAAATCGGCGCAACGGGGATGGAAAGGACAGCCATTTAGCGTGCTGTAGGGGTCGGGAACTACGCCGCGGATGGTTTGGAGCCACTCTCGCTCTTGGTCCATGCGGGGCAGGGACTCGAGCAGCGCGATTGTGTAGGGGTGCTTGGGGTCGCGGAAGATGTCGGCGGCGGCGCCGCGCTCGACGATCTTGCCGAGGTACATCACGGCCACCTCGTCGGCCATGTCGGCGACGACGCCCAGATCGTGGGTGATGAACATGATGGCCATGTTCAGCTCGGCCTGCAAACCCTGCATCAGTTCAAGGATCTGGGCTTCCGTCGTAACGTCCAGGGCGGTGGTGGGTTCGTCTGCGATGAGAAGACTGGGGTGGCAGGAGAGGGCCATGGCGATCATCACACGCTGGCACATGCCGCCGCTGAGCTGGTGAGCAAATGCGTTCATGCGCTGCTCCGCCAGAGGAATGTGCACTTGCTGCAGCATATCGATGGCGATATCTTCGGCTTCGGACTGCGTTACGGATTGATGCAGCAGGATATTTTCGGTTATCTGGTCGCCAACTTTATGGACAGGGCTCAGAGAGGCGCGAGGCTCCTGGAAGATCATGGCGATTTCGCCGCCGCGGATGGCGCGCATTTCTGCTCCGGTAGCGGGAAGCTGCAGCAGGTCCACGACGGTGCTCTGCCCGACTTCGTCAGGTCTGGTGTAGAGGATTTCGCCGTCTACAGTGTGTCCAGGCGGCCGAACCATGCGCATGATGGAGCGCGCGGTGACGCTTTTGCCGCAGCCGCTTTCGCCAACCACGCCGAGGACCTGGCCGCGTCGAATCGAGAAGGTGGTGCTGTCTACGGCCTTGGCGACCCCTTCGGCCATAAAGAAGTGGGTCTGCAGGTCTCTTACTTCAAGCAGTGTGTCCATCGATTGAACTAAACCAGTTGACTTTTGGACGGAAGCTGGACGGAAACCGGATCTGGGACGGCTTCACTTACAGGTCGGCGTACGGGTCGGCTGCGTCGCGGAGGCCATCGCCAATGAAGTTGAGGGCGAGGACGGTGACGACGACGAACATGGCGGGCCATAGGATCCAGGGATGGATGGCGATTTCAACTACTTGCTGTGCGTCCTTGAGCATTACACCCCAGCTGACAGTCGGCGATACCAGTCCCAGGCCGAGAAAGCTGAGCGCGGTTTCTCCGATAATCATGCCGGGTATGGCGAGGGTGATATCGACCAAAACGTAACTCATGAAGGAAGGCACGAGGTGCTGCCAGATCAGGTACCACTGGTTGGCGCCGGCAGATTGGGCAGCGAGGACGAAGTCCTCATTGCGCAGGGAGAGGAACTTGCCGCGCACCACCCGCGCCAGCGTGGTCCAAGCGAGGAGGGAAAGAATGATGGTGATACCAAAGTAGACGCGAGTTTGCGGCCAGTCGGCCGGCATGGCAGCTGCCAAGCCCATCCAGAGAGGGATTGTCGGGATGGAGCGGATGAATTCGATCAGGCGCTGGATCAGGTTGTCGACGAGGCCGCCGTACAGCCCGGACAGGCCCCCCAGAAGTAGTCCGATGACGAGGGCGATGGTAACGCCGACCAGACCGATGGTCAGGGATATGCGGCCCCCGTGCAGTGCGCGCCCAAAGATATCACGCCCGAACTTATCGCCTCCCAGAAGGAAGATCGGGCCGACCTCTTCGGCGTTTTCGACGCCAAAGAGATGCCAGTCCATTCTGAAAATGCCCCACAGCTTGTAGGGGTCCCCTTTCACGAAGAATTGAACCGGATATCGCTGGCTGCGGTCTTCGACAAAGTCGCGTGTAAACGTTTCCTTGTTTGTTTCGATCGTGACCGCGTAAACGAAGGGTCGACTCCAACTGCCGTCATCTGCCCGAATGTGAATGTCCCTTGGAGGGAGGTAGAGATGCTTGTTGAAGCGATGGGTTTTGTCGTAGGGCGAGATGATGGGGGCGAGGAGTGCGGAGAGGTAAAGGAGAACCATGAACCACATTGAGAAGACGGCCATCTTGTTGCGCCGGAAGCGGAGCAACATCAGCTGGCGAGGGGTCAGGAACTGGGTTCTGGACTCGCCGATGGTTCCCTCGGCTTCGAGGAGGTCGGAGATGTTTCCCCTCTCATAGGGGGAGGCGGCACGCGGATCGGCTGCGCTGGTCATGTCGTTCCCTGCTCCCCGTAACGTATGCGCGGATCAACCCAAGCGAGGAGGATATCCGAGATCAGGGTCCCGATAAGGGTGAGCGTGCTCAGAATCATGATCATGCTGGCGGCGAGGTAGAGGTCCTGGGACATCAGCGCGCGCCAGAGCAGGGGTCCAGTGGTTGGCAGATTCAGAACGAGAGCCACGAGAACGGTGCCGGAGACGATTTCGGGAAGGCGCCAGCCGATGGTGCTCAGAATCGGGTTCAGGGCAACGCGCACAGGGTATTTCATGGTGAGCCGACCTTCGCGCAGGCCCTTAGACCGTGCGGTCTCCACATAGGGGCGTCCGATCTCGTCCAGAGTCGTTGCGCGCATCACGCGGATGGTACCGGCGGTGCCGGCTGTGCCGACGATCACGACCGGCAACCACATGTGCTTCAGCATGTCCCAGATTTTAGCCACACTCCAGTCTGCGTCCAGATACTCAGTGGAAAAGAGACCGCCTGCGCTGGCCCCGAAGACTTTGATGCCTATGTACATGAAGATGAGTGCCAGGAGGAAGTTGGGCGTCGCCAAGCCGATGAAACCGATGAAGGTAAACACGTAGTCAGCCAAGCTATACTGGCGAACGGCGGAGTAGATGCCGATGGGGATGGCCATGGCGTAGACGAAGAGGAGAGTGAAAAAGGACATGATCATCGTCAGCATCAGGCGTTCGCCGATCAGCCGGTTGACAGGGCGGTCCCAGTAAAAGGAGAGCCCCATATCGCCTTGCACGAAGTTCGTGATCCACTTGATGTATTGAATGTATCCGGGCTGGTTGAGACCGTAGTGCTCTTCCAGTGCGGCGATTTCCTCTTCGCTCAGTTCTTCACCGGCCGCGGCAAGGTTGGCCACGTAGGTCGTGACGTAGTCACCCGGCGGGAGCTGAATGATGGTAAAGCTGACGATGGAGATCAGGATCAGGGTCGGGATCAGCTGTATGACCCGCCGCAAGATGTACTCTCTCATGGCCCAATTTCCAGCGAGACAATGACCAGTGGACGGCGACTCGCAGCAACGAGCCACCATCCGCTGGCCGACAATTGGCGTTAACTCTGCTTATAGAAGAACTGCTCAGGATGGACAGGCACTGCCCGAATGACGGAGAAGCCCCATACGCCGTCGTCGGGGAAGTTGGTCAGGTTCTTCTTCATGACGACCGGCTTGGGAATGCCGACGGTGCCGAAGCCGGGCAGGAAGTCGTAGA
Organism: Caldilineaceae bacterium; assembly: GCA_034428435.1. GTDB lineage: Bacteria > Chloroflexota > Anaerolineae > Caldilineales > Caldilineaceae > Bin5. The sequence goes on from DAOUHY010000122.1 coordinate 37,138, forward strand.
ACCATTCCCACAGCTCGCGGGCGATGGCGACGTGCTCTTCTTCGGAGACGGCGTCGATCATTTCCTGCCAGCGGTGATAGACCCAGGCGACCTCGTCCGGGGGTTCGACGGCGATTTCGCTCTCCTGGTCGCCGTCGAGCCAGATGTCATAGCCTTTGCCCCAGGGCACGTTGCACTGTCCGGGGTGGTTGAGGCGCGAGCACCAGACCCAGGTGATATCGGAGATGTCGCCTTCCCAACCGGACATGCCCATGTCGTTGGCAGCCACCAGTTCGTTGAGATGGGAGCGATTAATCGGCCTGATCGATGGGTCGAGGCCGACGGCGCGCCACTGCTCGACGACAAGCTCAAACACGTCGATGATGTCGGCCTGCTCGGTATCGAGCTGGATGACCCAACTGACGCGCGAGCCGTCGGGGAAGAGACGGAAGCCGTCGGAGTCCTTTTCGGTATAGCCGGCCTGGTCGAGCAGATCCATCGCCATGTCGGGATCGAACTGAGCCCAATTGTCTTCATCACCTGCCTTGTAGTATCTCGAATTGGGCCAGGCCGCCCACTGCCGCGGCTCGCCCAGACCGAAGTAGACGACGTCGTTGATCTCTTCGCGATTGATCGCGATCGACATCGCGTGACGTACGTCCTTGTTGCCGAAGAATTCCCGCACCTGCGGATCCTTGTGCGTGTGGTTGGGCACAATGATGGTACGGCCGGGGAAGGTCGACTTCCACATTTTGATCTTCAGGTCGGCCGACTCCAGGTTGGCTTGGTAGAGCTCCATATTGGCGAGGTCTGCCTGGCGACCGGAGAATTCCAACTCGCCTGCGATCAGCTTGGCGTTGGCGACTTCGCGGTTGTCGATGACAAAGACGATCGTCTTGTCGATGTAGGGCAACTGGTTGCCCTCGGTGTCTACCTTCCAGTAGTAGGGATTGCGCTCGTAGGTGTGATGGTCGGGGGCGTCGTCGACGCGAATGAAGGCGGTCATACCGGGCAAACCGACCTGTGCCGGGATGGTCGAACCGACGCGGCCTTTATCGCGCAGGAGCTGGTGCCATTCCTCGAAACCGGCGTCTTCCGTCATTGCGGCGATCTCGTCGGCGTCGCCGTAATCGGGATGAAACTGCTTCAGGTAGTGGGCCGGCTGCCAGAGGCCACCCTGCGAACCGGCGTAGAAGGTCTCGTGCAGAACGATCAAAGGATACGGCTTGCTGAAGGAGAGCCTGATAGTGTAATCGTCGATCTTCTCCATCTCCAGTGGGTCGCCGGCGGCTGACGCTCCGGCCTTCCAGGAGGATGGCGGACCACCGGGGGCGTATTCCTCGTTGAGCCAGAGGTCATGCCAGGAGAAGATGAAGTCGTCGGCGCTGAAGGGCGCGCCGTCGGACCACATGAGACCCTCGCGCAGATGCAAAATCTGCTCGGTGGCGTCCTCGTTGAACTCCCAGCTTTCGGCCAAGCCACTGGTAATGGATGAGAAGTCGGGGGCGATGCGCAGGATGAGCTCGGTGCCCATCACGGCCTGAGGATCGCCGAAGAGGTGATTGGGGTTACCGATGGCAACGCGGGTGGTGCCGCCGTACTGGCCAATTTCGTCGAGGGGTTCGATGACCACAGGATTGGCAGGGAGGCGCTCATCGACCGGCGGGAGCGTGCCGGCGGCGACGCGCTCGGCGAGCAGAGGCGACTCGTTGTACTTGGACATCGAGCCTGAATCGGCGGCGGGGGCCTCCGCGGCGGGGGCCTCGTCTGCGGCCTCCGGTTCGGCGTCGCCGCCGGGCGCGCCGCAGGCAGCCGCGACTGCGGCGGCGGCCGAAAGTCCGCTCATGCGCAGGAAAGTTCTACGATCCATTCCGTCCTTCATAGTGTTCTGTTCCTTTCGCTCAAAACGAAAAAAAGAGTGTTTGGAATCTCAGGGACAATGTACGATCAGAGATTGCCCGGGGCGAGGCAGTCTACGAGCCCAAGTCGACAGTGGTATTCGAGACGGTCAACATTACCCATTCCATCATGCCGCGCCAGTATTCGTAGCGCTCGGTCGTGGCCCCCTGAATCACGACCGAGTACAGATATTTCTCGGCGCAGATGAGACGGGCGCGGCGGCGGCGGGTGGTCCCTTCCTGTACGAAGGTGCAGACCCACTCCCGGCACCAGTCGCCCACGTCGTCAAGGGCATCCAGCCTCTCGACCACACACTGATCAAGTTGGTTCAGGCCTTCCTCGATTCCTTCCGCGAGCAGCGAACTCTCCTCCGCGGCCAGCGGCTGACCCATGTCCTGGACTGTGATGGAGATGAAGGTGGCCTCGTCGGACGGATCAGGATAGAGGCTCACGGCTGGATGGGGCGTATCCGTCTCCTGGAGCTGCCATTCAGGCGGATACCAGAAAGTGGGATGGCCGGCGGCGTGCTTGTAGGTTTTGACTGAGGTGAATCGCGGGCGGGCCGGCTGTTGGGTCGATGCCATAGGGGTTGTCTGTCTCGGTTGGTGGGCGCCGGATTCGGACGGCGCAACGGTGCGTGGGGGATTGGAACCGTTGCGCCGTCCGCATTCGTTGCACGAAAGCGGGAACCTGAATACGACGGCATGCTCATGCACGCTATCGCGAGTTTCCCGTACTTTACTTCGCCCTACATGTGATTCTCAGGATCTTCCCAGAAGAGCAGCTGCGGATTCAGGAAGTGCTCGTCCTCCAACCCGTCATTGACCGGCTGGCCTCCGATGTAGTTGTGCATCTGGTTCTTCATGATGATCAGGGCCGGTGACTGTCCCAGGTAGCCGACAATCGGGATTTCCTCGGCCCAAATGTCGAGAATCTGGAAGAACAGTTCGTCGCGTCTGGCAGGATCCGGATCTGAGCTGACCTGGTCCCAAAGCTCCCAGATTTTCCACAGGAAGTGGCCGTCCGGGGGCGGTTCACCATTGGCGTCGTTCTCGTCGACCTTCCAGCGGCCGAAGGCACCGGCCCAGGGGCGGTCGAGCTCGGTACCGATCCAGGGAGACGGGGTGAGAATGGGCAGCAGGTCGCGGTACCCGCCCCAGTAGACTGCGTCCTGGGTATTGGCAGACCAGTGCTCGGTGTAGAGCGAGCGCTCCATGCCTTTGTAGGTGGCCTTGAGGCCTATGTCGGCGTAGTACCTAATGATGGTGAGGACCGAGTCTTCTTCGGGCGTGCCGGGCTGGGAGGTGCCCTCGATGATGAAGCTCAGTGTCTCGCCACTGCCGTCCTTCCAAAGCCTGAAGCCGTCGGAATCGCGCTCGGCGTAACCGGCGTCGTCGAGGAGCTGGTTGGCGCGGTCGGGGTCGTAGCCGGCGTAGGCTTCGGTCAGCTTGGCGTAGTACTGGGGCGACTGATCGAGAGGACTGTACTGACGCGGTGTCAGAAGGCCGTCCCACACGAGCTCGTTGAGTGCATCGCGGTCGACTGCCAGTGACATGGCGATGCGCACGTCGCGGTTCTGGAACAGTTCGCGCACGCGTGGGTCCTGTGCGCCCTGGTTGGGGGTCACGACTTCATGCCGGGTCGAGGTACCGATGATGACTCGGTATTCACCGGCATCTTCATTCTCTTTGTAGAGGGTGAAGTTGCCCGTCTGGATGTGACGGGACTGGAAGTCGACCTCGCCGTTGATGACGCGCAGGTTGAATACGTCGTTGGTATCGAAGAGGCGGTGTGTCACCTTGTCGATGTAGGGGAGTTGCTTGCCCTCCTCGTCCACCTGCCAGAAGTAGGGGTTGCGCTCCATCAGGAACAGCTCGGAGGAGAGCTCGTTTTTGGACAGCCAGGGGCCGATGTTGGGGCGGTCCGGGTTCAGGTACCACCAGTTGCGGTCGACGTAGTACTGGTCCCAGGAGTCTACGCCGGCTTCATCGATCTGGGCCTCAAGGCCCTCCCTGTCATCGGTAAGGTCGATGTGGAACTGCTGCATGTAGTGGCCCGGCGAGAAACAGTGGGAGCGGGTCACGTCGAAGGCGAAGAGGGGCTTGGGATGTTCGAAGGTCATCATGACCGTGTTGTTGTCAGGGGCAGACACGACCATGGGTACGCGCGGGGTACCGGTTCCCCAGCGAATCGAGACTGCGGGGGTCAGGTCTTCGTTGGAGAAATGGTTCTCGTACCACCACGTGAAGCTTTCGCTGTCGAACGGCGATCCGTCGGACCACTTCAGCCCCTCGCGCAGGTTGAATGTCCACACGGTGGCGTCATCATTGGTTTCCCAGGACTCGACCATGTTGGGGCGCAGGGTGAGGTCCATGTTGTACCAGGTGAGGGACTCGTTCTGCATCTTGGTCGGGCCCCAGCGGTCGGAGACGCCCTTGAAGCCGCGTCGGATGGTACCGCCGTATACGCCGACCTGTTCGACGGCTTCCAATACGGCGGGACTGGCAGGCAGCCGCTCGTCAACGGGGGGTAGATCTCCCGCGGCGACCATTTCCGCCAGCATGGGGGCTTCGCTGTACATGCTGTCCGAGGCGGCCGGAGCGGCGGCTTCTGCGGCCGGCGCTTCGTCGGCAGCGGGTTCGGCGGCCATTTCTTCCTGCGGTTCTCCGCCGGCGCCGCAGGCGACCGCTACAAGTCCGGCGGTTGTGACGCCGGAGATGCGCATGAACTCGCGCCGCGAAATCCAGTTGCTGCTGTTCTTCAGGCTCTTCATTCGTTTTCTCCTTGATTGTGCGCAGTTGCAAAAGGTTTACAAGTGCTGACCGTCGAATACGAGATACAAAGCCTTCAACTCCTATCTGCTAGTCCTGCACCCAATGCCACAGGCGCGTCCGGTTGTAACCCAACAGTTCCAGCTTGCCGTCGCCGTTGGTATCGGCAATTTCAAAGACTGCACGCACACCGGTGTCGCCGTCGTCGAAGCGGTCTTCGGCGTAGGTGTGCAGCGGCATGTCCAGCTCCTGAATGATATTTGCCTGCCCGTCGATGAGCTTGGGCTTCTTTCCCTGACATTCTGCGAAAATCACGTCCGCTTCGGCACCTGCCAGCCGTATGGTCCTGCCGTAGCCAGCCTTCTCCATGCGCCAGATCTCATTGCCGTTGCAGTCGACGAGATAGGCGCGAAAGCCGATATGGGCCTGGTCGCCGTGGAGCCGGCGCTCGGTGACAAACAGCTGCTTGCCGTCCATTTCGGGGAGGAAGTTGCCCACGGCGCAGGTCTGGATGTGCGTGCCTTCGAAGATCCAGCGGTCTTCGCCGGTGGCGGCATCGAGGACGACCAGGTCCTTGCCGGCGACCATGAGCAATTCGGGCCTGCCGTCTTCGTCGATGTCGTGGACGTGCAGGTGATCGACGTGGGGGGCGCGGGTCATCTCCTCGAGGTGGGGCTCGAGATCGGGCCTCCACCAGATCTTGAGGCCGTCGGCGCGCACGCAGCAGTAGCCGATAAAGGCCTCCTCCTTGCCGTCGCCGTCAATGTCGTAGAAGTCGTGAGAATGGCCGGCGCCGCCGTAGAAGTGGCAGTTCCAGAGGCAGTTCAGGTCGTCGTCGTAGATGTAGATGGGGTTGACGAAGGTG
>DAOUHY010000123.1:0-3710 GCA_034428435.1 Caldilineaceae bacterium
GCACATCAAGGACGATTTGGATAAGAACTGGTGGACGGATTTGACGCCCTACTTCAACCAGCCGAACCCCTACATCCCGGCGGGCGACCCCGGCAGCGAGAAGTGGGTCGACCAGTTTTACCCGATCCCAACCGGTGAGACGCTGATGCGCGGCGGTTACTACAACATCGTCTTCGGCCTCATCACCACCTTCTTCTATTACAACGTCGACTGGTTCAACGATTTTGGCCTTGAGGCGCCCCAGAACTACGCTGAATTCCTCTCCGCCTGCCAGGCCTTCCGCGATGAAGGTATTGACGCTTATGGCGGCTGGACCGGCCCTGTTGACGATACCGACCACTGGTACCGCCTGCAGATGGGTGGGATGCTGATGGCCGGCGAGATCGAGCCGCAGGTCAACCCCGACCGCGGTACGGCCACCCGCGAGGAGGTTGCCTGCGCCGTCGAAAACGGCGTCTTCCACCCCCACCTGCCCCAGTACCAGGATTGGATGAAGCTGTGGAAAGAGAACGTGCAATACCGGCCTGCGGACTGGACCACCCGCGCCACCGACTCCCATTCGCGCTTCCTCAACAAAATAGAGCCGATCATGGAGAACGGCACCTGGTCGTTCCCGCGGTTGCAGTATGATCCACTGGTCGACTTCGAGTGGAGCACCTTCTTCGCACCGGTTGTGACCAAAGAGAGCAGCGCCTACGCCACCGACCCGCCGACACCTGCCTGGCCCATTGGCGGCCCCGTGGGCGACCAGATAGCAGTCACGACCCGTTCCGAGAAGGACGGCGTGATCGATACCGCAATCGACCTGATGCGCTGGATTTCGGTGCCGGATAATCTGTACACGATCCAGTCCGAGATCGGCACCACCATGCCCAATGTCAAGAACGTACCGGTCGACCCCCGCTTCGGGGATGCGTTTGAACTGCTGACGCAGCAGATTGGTGAGTCGCAGATGTTCGTGTACGAAGTGGTGACGATGGACGGAGAGTCGGCGGAGCAGACTGGCCAGGCTTGGCGCTCCTATATGTTGGATCAGATGGACCTGGACACCGCGCTGAACATCATCAAGGAGTCCTTCGACGCCTACGCCGACCGCTTCATCGAAACGGAAGGATTGGACTGCTCGTAACGAAGAATGAGGTAAGAGGAGTGAGGAGTGAGAGGCATGGAACTGCTTCTCACTCCTCTTACCTCTTTGCGGGGTTTTGATGAAGACGGAACTTTCCGCACCACAGGTCGAATTCTACCGGGAAAACGGTTACCTCGTCGTTGGTGACCTGTTGGACGGGGAGGAGTTGGAAAGATGGCGCGCCGCGCTGGCCGACGGCATGGCGCACCACTTCAGGATCAACGGGCGCCACAACCAGGGACGCGACGATCACTATGAAGGTGTTTTTGTGCAGTGCGTCAACCTGTGGAAGACGAGTGAGGAGATCAAGGCGCTGGTGACGGACCGGCGGCTGGGGCGGCTGGCCGCAATGTTGGCAGGCGTGGACGGAATCCGCCTGTACCACGACCATGCGTTGGTGAAGGAGCCTTGGGCGCACCCAACCAACTGGCACGTGGACAACGCGATGGACCCCTTTCACTCGCGGCAGTCGATCATGTTGTGGGTAGCGCTAGACGACGCCACCCTGCAGAACGGCTGCATGTATTTTCTGCCGGGGACGCACAAGAGTAGCCGCTTCGATGCAGCCGGCAACCTGAACGAGGCGAAGATCGACGGCCTGCTGGAGGAATATCCCGAGTGGAGGGAGATCGAGCCGGCCGCGGCGGAAGTGAAGGCGGGGGACGGAGTCTTCATCAATGGGATGATCGCCCATGCGGCCGGGCCCAACATGACGACCCATCCGCGGCGGGCGCTGTCGATGATGTTCATGCCCGAAGGCGCGGTGTACAACGGCCGGCCGGCTGCGCTTCCGGCGGAAGTGGCCGAGCGCCTGCGCGTGGGTGACGCAGTTGCAGACGACGAACATCTGCCTTTGCTCTATTCGAATGGCTAGCGGTTGGCGAAGTTCACTAGCCACTGAAGTCTAAGGATACGCTGATGGCTGTAAAAGAGATGCCTGCCCTGCCCAATGCTGTGGCCCAGGCCGCGAACGTACAGGAACGCAAAAAGCCGCTCGGAAGACGTATCTACGAAGGGCGCGTCGCCTACACGATGCTCGCCCCCACCTTCGTCTTTCTCCTCGTCTTCATGTATTATCCCGCCCTGTTAGGGCTGTACAGGTCGGTGTTCAAGTGGGCGCCGGGCTTGGATTCGGATTTTGTGGGCCTGGGCAACTTTATCCAACTCTTCACCAAAGACAGGGTATTTCTGAGCTCGATGGACAATATGTTGCAGCTGGCAGCCTGGTATGTTGTTTCCACGGTTGGCGTGTCTCTTTTTATCGCGGTTCTGATTCACCGGTTGCGGGGCGGGAGGACGCAATATACGTTTCGGTTGGGGATGATTCTGCCGGTGGTCATTCCTGCGATCGTGCCGCTGATGCTGTGGAAGTTCATCTACGATGTCAAGGTCGGCCCGCTGAATGCGATTCTGACGTGGGCCGGGCTGGAGTCGTGGACGCGGGCGTGGTTGGCGGACCCGAATGTAGCGCTGTATGCGGTGATGCTGCGCAATTTCCCGTGGGTGGATGGGGTGGCGATATTGATATTGCTGGCGGGCTTGCAGGCGATCCCCTATGAAATCGTCGAAAGCGCCATGATCGACGGGGCGACAGAGATGCGCCGCTTCTGGTCGATCGAACTGCCTCTCATCGCCGGTCAGATCAAGCTCATCACCGTTCTCACCATCATGTGGGGCGTGCAGGAGTTTACCGCCGTCTTTGCGATGACGCAGGGTGGGCCGATCAACAGCACAATGGTGCCGGGGATGTGGATGTTCTTCAACGCCTTCCGCATCAACAAGATGGGCTACGCTTCCGCCATCGGCGTCGTCCTGTTCCTCCTCACGCTTGTGCTGACGCTGATCAATATGAAGTACATTACGACTGAGGAGTATTAAAGGCAGTTTTTGGTTTTCAGTTTCTAGTTTTTAGTGACACCTGCTGGTGTGGGAAGAGAATGAAAAACTCGAGGCGATAGACTGCAGGTGGGGGTTAGAGCATGAGTGCGGTGGTGACGGAGACAAGAGGTCAGTACAGGCGGAGCAGGGGCGAGCAAGTGGGCTTGTTTCTGCGCGGGGACTGGTGGCGGATTGTGTTATTGGGCCTGTTCCTGGTGGGAGGGATCGCGCCGCTGGTGATGGCCTTCCTGATTGCGTTGAAGACGATCCCGCAGTTTGCCCGGCAGCCGTTTGCGCTGACTTTCCCGCTGCATTGGGAGAATTACGGATTTGCCTTTGAGATCGTGCTGGAGTTCATCAAGAACAGCATGATCGTCAGCGGCGTGACGGTGCTGGGCGTCCTCTTGCTGGCGTCGCTGTCGGCGTATGCGTTCGGTATTCTGGAATTTCCGGGCCGGCAGGTGCTGTTCTACCTGGTGCTGTCGCTGATGATGGTACCCTCGGCGATGACGCTGATCCCGTCGTTCGTGCTGGTGAAGGACCTCGGCCTGATGAATACGTATTGGGCGATGATCCTGCCGTGGATCGCGAGCGGGCAGGTCTTCGCCATGTTCATCCTGCGCACTTTCTTTGAAAGCCTGCCCAAGGAGCTGTTTGACGCGGCGCGCATTGACGGCGCCAGCGAGTGGCAGGGTTACTGGCG
>DAOUHY010000124.1:0-11289 GCA_034428435.1 Caldilineaceae bacterium
TCGTAAGGTGGGCGACGATGGACAGCCCATTGGTTCCGAGATCTTTGACTTGGACAGAAATGAGTCACAAGGAACCGAGAAGCTCTTTTCGCTTGCTGGTACCCTTCTTCAGTGTTGGAAGAATGGAAATATACTAATCATAGATGAGTTGGATGCAAGTATGCATCCTTTGCTTACGCAGGAAATCGTTAAGCTCTTCAACGATTCCAAGATCAACTCAAACCACGCTCAACTCATTTTCGCAACGCAGGACACTAATCTATTGGATCATATGTTACTTCGCCGCGACCAGATTTGGTTTACAGAGAAAGACCGTCAAGGGGCATCTCATCTTTACTCGCTGGTAGAGTTCAAGATAGATGACGATGCACCTTTCGAAAAGGACTACATCCAAGGACGTTATGGGGCGATTCCATTTCTTGGAGATGTTCGTCAAACGTTCTTGGAGAAAGATTAGTGGCCTCCCGAGGAATGCGGCGGGGCAACCCCCTAAGAGGTACACGCAACTATCGACAACGACGCTCAGACAGACAGGAAACGCTCCAAAGTTTTCTCATCGTGTGTGAAGGCAAGCAAACTGAACCGAACTATTTGCGTTGCTTTCGAGGTCCAAACCTGGTAGTAGAGGCAAAAGGTCTTGGCGTCAGTCCTCGGCAACTGGTGGAAAAGACACTGGAACTTGGAAGACAAGGCGAATACGACCAGATATGGTGTGTGTTCGATCGGGATGATTGCAGTGTTAGTGACTTCAATGGTGCTGTGCAGAGGGCTGTGAGTCAGGGAGTGCGAGTTGCATATTCCAATCAAGCATTCGAACTGTGGTATCTTCTCCACTTTCACTTCTACAATACGCCCATGCGAAGAGAGGATTACTTTTCCAAGTTGAGTGAATCGCTGCCCAGACCATATGAGAAAAACGATCCTCATATGTACGACCAATTGTTCTGGCGACAAGCCACAGCTCTTGACAATGCCGAAAGACTACTCAAGCGATATTCTCCACCCAACCCGGGGACTGACGATCCATCAACGACCGTTCATCTGCTCGTCCGGGAGTTAAACAGATTTTTGCCTGAAACAAGGGCGAAAAGGGAATGACCCGCTTCGACACCTCCGTCCTCACACCAGATCCCGCCGCCCGCCGCCCCATCCTCGCCGTCCTCGACGCCGCCCTTGATGCCGTCGACCCCTTCGCCGCCGTGCAAAACTTCCTCCAGCGCCGCGACGAAGCTCTGACCGTCGCCGACCCTTCAACCAGTGAACCGGCGCCCGCGCTGACATACGATTTGCACAGCTACCGCCGCATCTTCGTCGTCGCCGCTGGCAAGGCCGCCGCGCCCATGTGCAGCGCCGTCGAAACCGTTCTCCAGGATCGCATCAGCCGCGGCTTGGCAGTAACCAAGTACGACCACGCCCAGCCCGCCGACCCTTCCTCAACTACGCAGTCCACCATTCGCGTCGTCGAGGCCGGTCATCCCCTTCCCGACGAGGCCGGCGTCCTCGCCGGCAGCGAAATGCTTGCCCTCGTCGAGCAAGCCGGCCCAGACGACCTGGTAATCGCCCTGCTCTCCGGCGGAGGCTCCGCACTCCTGGTGGCGCCCGCAAGCGAGACCACCGATAATACCGGTCAAACGCACCCAGCCCTCACCCTGTCCGACATGCAGGCCATGACCGACGCCCTCCTCGCTTGCGGCGCAACCATCAACGAGATGAACTGCCTCCGCAAACACACCAGCGCCGTCAAAGGCGGCCAGCTCGCCCGCGCCGCCGCGCCCGCCACCCTCCTGACCCTCGCCCTCAGCGACGTCATCGGCAGCCCGCTCGACGTAATCGCCAGCGGCCCCACCGTCCCCGACGTAAGTACCTGTGCCGACGCCTGGACCATCGTCGAAAAATACAGCCTGACTACAGCCTTGCCAGTGGCCATCCTCAAACGCCTGCAGGCCGGGTTAGCCGGCGACATCCCCGACACGCCCAAACCGGACGATCCGGTCTTCGCCACCAGCAACACACTCGTCGTCGCCGACAACCGCACCGCCGCCAGCGCCGCCCTCGCAAAGGCAACCGAACTTGGCTACAACACAATCCTGCTCTCGACCTATGTCGAAGGCGAGGCCGCCGAAGTCGCCAAGGTGCTCGTCGGCCTCGGCCGTGAAGTGCAGGACAGCGGACTCCCCGCGCCCGCGCCCGCCTGCCTCATCCTCGGCGGCGAGACCACCGTCAGCCTCGGTGACAACCCCGGCCAGGGTGGCCGCAACCAGGAGCTCGCCCTCGCCGCCTCCCTGGCCCTCCAGCATCCTCCAGGCATCACAATCGTCTCTCTCGCCACCGACGGCACCGACGGACCCACCGACAGCGCTGGCGGCCTGGCCGACAACGGCACCGTCCACAGAGGCGAGCTCACTGGCCTCTCCGCCGCCGACCACCTGCGCCGCCACGATGCCTATCCCTACCTGCGCGCCACCAATGACCTGCTTCTGACCGGCCCGACCCAAACCAACGTCAATGATCTTCTCTTCGTATTTGTCCAGGAAATGTGAGAAAATGCAGAAACAATTTGCGCTGCGCAAATGACTTCGGGAATCCGTTCCGATCCTTTACACGCACAGGAGTTGAATTTCATGCCTAAGTTGACAGTAGAACATGTTGGCACGTTCGATGTACAAGCTGGCAAACGTCTGGTCCTTGCTCTGGTTGAGGACGCAGCCGTCGACCAACTGCATGCCTGCGGTGGCAACTGCAAGTGCACCACCTGCCGCGTTGCCTTTGTCGGAGGCGAACCTGCAAAAATGACCGTCGCCGAAAAAGAGAAGCTGGCCGAAAAGGGTCTGTCCGGTGTGCGCCTGTCCTGCCAGTGCCTCGTCGAAAGCGATATGACCGTCCAACTCATCAGCCGCCTCGAAGGCAGTGGCCGCCCCGACCCCGGCCCACCCCCGGAAACGACAATCCAGCCGGAACCGGAGTGGACGACCGCAGGCTGACATCACTAAGCAGACCTCCGCGCCGGCCTTTCGTTGGGGGGAATACCTGACCGGGAAACTACCCAATCAGGGCCCCCCACAGTGAGCCGGCGCGTGGCAGGCTCTCCCGCTCTCAGCCTCTGCGGCCGCAGGGCTTCATTCCCCTCTTGACCTGAGCTTTTCCGAGTGAGGCGAACTTGACCAGCCAATCAGCACATCCCACACCTGACACGGGCGCATCCGCGCCCGCCCACCGACCGATTCTGATCTCCGCCATGCAGCTGGAGGACGAGCTCAAAAGCGGCGAAAGTACCGTCTGGGATCTGATCGATATCGCCCGCCGGACCGGCGCCGACGGCCTGGAGTTGCGCCGGGAGACATGGCCCCGGCTCGATGCTGAACTGACCGAAGCAGCACGCCGCATCGCCGGCGCCGGCCTGCTGGTTACATACGCCACGCAGGCCACCCTCTTCGGCAACGCCGAGTCCTCGCTGCAGTTGCGCCAGGACATCGACACCGCCGCGACGCTGGGCGCGCCGATCGTACGCTTCTTCCCCGGTCCCACGCCGCCGGCTGACGATCAGGCAAACTGGGCCCGCGCCCGGCAAGTCGTCGACTACGCCGCCGCCCAAAACACCACGATCGCCCTCGAAAACTACGCCCGCACGCCCGGCGGCACCTTGGCCGAGGTCCACGGGGCCCTCTCCCGTCTCGACTCTCCCGCCCTCTGCACTAATCTCGACATGGGAAACTATCCCAACCACGGCCAGGACGTCGTCGCCGCCATCGATGCCCTCTCAGACAAGATCATCGCCGCCCACCTGAAGGACAAGACCGCCAATCCCGCTGACCCCCCGGCCCCCCTCGGCACAGGCGTCCTGCCTCTTGGCGACATTCTCAACGCGCTCGATCGGCTGCCCCAGCCTGTCTACTACATCTTCGAATTTCGCGGCGTCGGCGACCCGGTGGGCGGCATCCGGCACAGCCTTGCCTATCTCAAGCAACGAGCGAACAAATCTTAGACATGTTTCCGAAAGATTGGCGTGGCGTAAAGGCCTCCTCCGAGTCTCTCGTTCCGGACCCCTGCACACATCAGAGAACAGTGAAATGAGCGACAAGGATTCTCTGGCCGGCAAGAAAACTCTCGTTACCGGCGTCGATCACGGCGGCATCGGCCATGGCATCGCACTCGAACTGGCCCGACGCGGCGCAGCCGTCGTCTGCCACTACCCCTACAGCGACGAAGGCGCAGCCGCTGCCGTTGCCCAGATTCGCGCCGCCGGAGGAACGGCAGATTCCGTGCAAGGCGACTTCACCCAGTCCGCCGAACTTTGCGCCCAAGTCGTAGAGACCGCCGCCAACCATCTCGGTGGCCTCAACGTGCTCGTCAACAACGCCGGCCTCACCGAGACGCGCTCGATCGCCGATGTCACACCCGACCACTTCGAAAAGCTGTTCGCCATAAATGTCCGTAGCCAAATCTTCTGCATCCAACGCGCGTTGCCTTACATGCAGGAAGCAGGCGGCGGGTCGGTGATCAACCTTGCTTCCGTGCACTCCCACGCCGGCGTCCCTGATTACTCCGTCTACGCCGCCACCAAAGGCGCAGTCGCCGCCCTCACCCGCCATTTGGCCGTTGAGCTGGCCCCACAGAAGGTTCGGGTCAACGCCATCGCCCCCGGTCTCATCGAAGTGCCCCGCTACTTCGATGACATTCCCGACTACAAGCCCGCCATTTTCGAAGCCACAGTGCCCTGGGGCCGCTTGGGCGCGCCCGCCGACATCGGACACGTGGCCGCCTTTCTTGCCTCAGACGGCGCCGATTTTGTGACCGGCCAGACCATCTATGTCGACGGCGGCACCGTCTCCTACATGTCCTTCGGTGCCCATTTGGACGGGCAGGACTCGAGTTCCGGGAATTGAGCACCGCACTCGGCTTGCTCTGACTCATGCAGTCGAGTGTCATTGCAACGATCTGACCCAGGTTCGACCCCGGCATCACTCAGAAGTTGCCCCAGCGCCGGCTCTCCTCCCACCCAGCTGGCCGCCCACGGCTCTCTGACTCTTGTCAGATTCTCCCCGCCTGAGTACAATTACCGTGCATTCTGCACAGACTCTTTTTCATACTATTCCGAGAGGAAGGAGAAACTGAAATGGATCGACGAAGATTCCTGAAAGTTGCGGCAACAGGTGCGGTAGGCGCAGCCGCTCTGACCGTAGCCGGCTGTGAACAGGCCGGCGTAATGACTCCGGGCCAGCTCGAAGGCGCCGTCTCAGAGGACGCAAGCCTGCCCGAAATCGAATGGCAGATGGCCACCAGTTGGCCGCCCGCCCTCGATACCATCTTCGGCGGCGCCGAAACCGTTGCCCAGCGCGTCGCCTCCATGACCCAGGGAAAATTCATAATTGAGGCCCGCGCCGCCGGTGAGCTCGCACCCGGCTTGGAAGTCCTGAACGTCGTCGAAGAGGGCGCAGTGCCCATCGGCCATACAGCCTCCTACTACTACATCGGTAAGAGTCCGATAACCGCCTTTGGTACGGCCCTACCGTTCGGCCTCACCTCCCGTCAGCAGGACGCCTGGCTCTATGAAGGCGGGGGCCTGGAGATGCTGCAAACGGTCTACGCCGAAAAATTCAACACCATCCAGTTCCCCGCCGGCAACACCGGTGTGCAGATGGGCGGCTGGTTCAACAAGGAGATCAACTCCGTCGCCGACATGGAAGGCCTCAAGATGCGCATCCCCGGCCTCGGCGGCCGTGTCATGGACCGCCTGGGTGTAACCGTGCAGGTGCTGCCCGGCGGCGAGATCTTCCAGGCCCTGCAGACCGGCGCCATCGACGCCGCTGAGTGGGTCGGCCCCTACGATGACGAAAAACTGAGCTTCCACAAAGCCGCCAGCTTCTACTACTTCCCAGGCTGGTGGGAGCCGGGTCCATCCCTGGAAATCCAGGTTAATCTCGATGAATGGAACAAGCTTCCGGAGCAGTATCAGGAAGTCCTCAAGACCGCCGCCTACGCCGCTAACGCGACCATGATGGCGCGCTACGACGCCAAGAATCCTGCCGCTCTAAGCCGCCTGATCCAGGACGCCGACATCACGATGCTGCCCTTCCCGGACGATGTATTGCAGGCCGCCGAAGAGTCCGCATTCGAGCTGTTCGATGAGACCGCCGCCGGAGACGCCGACTTCGCATCGATCCTCAAGGAATGGTCCGCCTTCCGTAGCGCGATTCAGGCCTGGCACGGCCTTGCCGAGCGCGGCTACCTGCAATACGTGGGCCGCAGCCGCTGATCTAACCATGCGCGCCGTGCATGGCTTTCAATGACATGATGATCCGGGAAACGGGAGAGCGTCGCTCAGCGCTCTCCCGTTTCGATCAACTCGACAATTGATGCCGACTTTTCGTGTGAACTTTCCTGCTGGCGCGCAGGGGAAGGAGAATCCTGCAATGGACAGGAGAAGTTTTCTGGGATTGGCCGCAGCGGGCTCGGCCGCACTGAGCATAGCTGCCCGCGCACAAGCCGGCCTGATTCCCCCGCTTCAGATCGAGAACGCAGTGGCGGAAGACGCCCGCCTGCCGGCCATCGAATGGCAGATGGCAACCAGTTGGCCGGCCGATCTGGACTCGATTTTCTGGGGTGCGCAATTGGTTGCCAACCGCGTCGCAGCCTTGACCGGTGGCAAGTTCCTGATCCGGCCCCGCGCAGCCGGTGAACTGGCTCCCGGTTTGGGTGTATTGAACGCCGTCGAAGAAGGAACTGTCCCTATCGGTCACACCGTCTCCCACTACTATACAGACAGGGGCTTTGTCATTGCCCTCAACAACGGCCTGCCCTTTGGTCTGACGGCCCGCCAGCAAAACGCGTGGCTGTACGAAGGCGGCGGCTTGGAAAAACTTCAGGAAATCCATGCAGAACGGTTCAATATCATTCAGTTCCCTGTTGGCAACTCCGGCGTCCAGATGGGGGGCTGGTTCAATAAAGAGATAAACTCCGTCTCCGATCTGGCAGGACTGAGAATGCGCATCCCTGGCATCGCCGGCCAGGTGTTGGAGCGGCTGGGCGTATCCGTGCAAATGTTGCCCGGCGGCGAGATCTTCCAGGCCCTTGAGAGCGGGGCTATCGACGCCGCCGAGTGGGTCGGGCCCTACGAAGACGAGAGGATGGGCTTCCATACGGCCGCCAGCTACTACTATTACCCCGGTTGGTGGGATCCTGGCTCGTCAGTCGAGGTCCAAATCAATCTGAACGAATGGGATAATCTGCCGCAGCAGTATCAGGAAGCGCTTAAAACTGCCGCATACGAGGTAAATGTGAGGGTGATGGCGCGCTACGATGCCAGGAACCCGGTCGCACTCCGTCGCTTGATCAACGACGGCGGTGTCAAGCTGCGGCCGTTTCCCGATGATCTGCTGAAAGACGCAGAGGAGGCCGCCTTCGAGCTTTTCGACGAGACCGCCGCCGCTGATGCAGACTTTGCTTCCATCTTCAAAGATTGGCTGGCATTTCGCGACGCCGTTCATGCCTGGCATGGTCTGGCCGAGCTCGGCTACCTGCAACACGTGGGCCGAGGCCGCTGATGTGAGCCGCGTGATGCCGAACTCCTGGCGGTGACGAACAGAAAAGCAAAGGGGCGAGCGCACGCTCGCCCCTCTTTCCTTTCCGGTCCAGCTGTCTAATCTGCCTACGATGCCGCTTCCACCAGCCAGGTCACCGTCTCCGGAACCAGTATAACGATCACGAGGGCGATGCCCTGTAGCACCATAAACGGCAATGCGCCCTTGTGTATATCCGCAGTCTTCACCTCTGGAGGCGCCACGCTCTGCAGATAGAATAGCGAGAACCCGACCGGCGGTGAAATGAACGCCATGTTCAGATTGATCGCCATCATCACCCCGAACCAGACCATCTGCGCATTGGTGAAGCCCAGCTCTAAGGCGGCAGGCACAAACAACGGCATCGCGATAAAGCTGATCTCAATGAACTCCAGATTGATGCCCAACAGGAAAATCGCGATGTTGGCGACGATCACAAACCCCCAGAACCCGCCCGGCAAACTCGTCAGCAAGCCCTGTACGTAGTCCTGCCCCCCCAGGCGGTCGAAGACTAGCCCGAAATAGGTCGAACAGAACAGAATCATGATCACCAGTGCGGTGATATTGGCCGTGGATCGTGCCGCGTCCTTGATCAGCTTCCAATTCAGATTCCGGTTGAACGCCGTGAGAATACAAGCGCCGATCGCGCCGACCGCGCCTGCCTCCGTCGGTGTGGCGATGCCCTGAAAGATGCTGCCCAGCACAGAAAAAATCAGCAGAACTGGCGGAACGACCGCAATCAGCGTCTGGCGCATCAACGCCGCCCCCTGAACGGTTCGTGCTTCGGGCGGCAGAGCCGGCGCGTCCTGTGGACGAACTATGGCGATCCCAATCACGTACAGCGCGTAGAGACCCGAAAGAATCAGTCCCGGAATCAGCGCGCCCACGAACAGATCGCCCACGCCCACCCCAATCTGATCGCTCAACACCACCAACACCAGGCTCGGCGGCAGCAACTGCGCCATCGTCCCCGACGCCGTAATTATCCCTGTCGCAAGCTGGTGATTGTATCCATAGCGCACCATGATCGGCAGCGACAGCAGCCCCATCACAATGACGGTGGCCGCCACCACCCCGGTAGCCGCCGCCAGTAGCGTCCCTACCAGTACCACCGCCAGGGCCAGACCGCCGCGCATCGCTCCCAGCAAGATGCCGACCGTCGTCAACAACCGCTCAGCCAGCCCCGACTTTTCGAATATCGCCCCCATAAAGACGAAGAATATAATTGCCAGCAGCGTAAAGTCCGACATCGTGCCGAACCAGCGGTTGGGCAGCAGCTTGATCCAGTTCATGTTGAATATGCCCAACGCCCAGCCAATCAACATGAAGACGAAGGCGGTCCCGGCAAATGAAAACGCTACCGGATATCCATACAGGATCAGCACAAAAAACAGTATGAACATCACAATTGCCAGCCATTCCAACCCCATAGTCACTCCCTTTCGTGTGACCCGCCCCGCAAAAATACCAACCTTCTCCAGACCCGAAGACTGCCGCCAGCGGCGTCAACTGGCCCGCAGAACCCTTACTCGATCCGCAAGGCTTCCTGGTGCTCTGTCAAATCCATGGCCTCTTCATCCTCGCCTCGCAAAACTGCATACAGCTTGATCAACTCGGAAATCGCCTGCAACAGCAAGAGCGCAAAGGCAACGATGATCATCGTCTTCAGAGGCGCGCGCGGCAACCCATCCGGATCAGGCGACATTTCCCACTGCCGCCAGGAGGTCATCACCGGATTTACTGACACCCAGACGCCGATGACGCAGTAGGGAACAAGCAGGAACAGATGCCCCCAGAAGTCAAGCATCGCCTGGCGCTTCCTGTCCCAGTTCGCATAGATGAAGTCAACGCGTACGTTGATGCCGTTCTTGAGGATATAGGCAAAACCCAGAAAGAAGACCAGCGAGTACAGATACCACTGCATCTCAATGAAGAGATTGGAGGACAACTGAACGCCAATGAACTGCCCCAGATAGCGCACAAGCACATTGTAGAACCCAACCGCTACCGTAATGATCACAAGATACACAGACACGCCGCCAATTCGTTCTGATAGGTTGTCAATGAGTCTCGACACTTGCAGAAGTACCCTTAACATCGTCATTGTTCCCATATATGTGCGGTACGCTGACCCGGCGCGGCCCGTAACCATCTCCCGCTTCAAATACTCTGCTCAGGACTGCCCTATCTTACCCGAAACGGACCAATACACAATATCCGGAAGAACCTGCTCGCAAAGAGCACAGATAATGTCGCTTCCTGTCGCCCAACACGGCCACAGGCTGTACCGCCCCCAACTGCTGACGCTCCCACTCCACCACCGCCAATTCGAAACCATGGACTGAACGAGCGAAGCCGGCACCATCCATCCTTACACTTCTCTCCCCACTTTTCACTTTTGCGGCGGTCGCCCGCAAGCGGCCTCCCTTGTGCGAAGGGATTCCCCTCGCAACGCCCCCCTTCAAAACACGCCTCGCCCTCCCTGTAGCCGCAATCGCAGGCATGTCGCCCACCGCAAGCGTTTCGCCTCCCCCTAAGTAATTCGCGCCCCCGTGCGTGGCAGGCGCGGGCATTCCCCTCACCTCACTCTGAATACGAAAAACAGCACAGGATAGCTCAGGTGTCCAATAATGGGAACTTATATCGGATGTGGCTAAGTGTTTGACTGTGCAGTATAATTAGGTTGTACAGAATCTATACTCATTTTCGACGGCTACTCGAACGCTACAAAGATTTAGTTCAAAAGGATCTTCAATGGTTTGGCAACAATCTCAAGTTAAGGTCGGCGTTTACGTTGACGCCGCCAACATCTATCGCAATGGCGGCTCCCGAATGCAGTATGACGTACTGCGCGAATTCGCCTGCCGGGATATGGGGGAACCGGTCCGCCTCAACGCCTACGTTACCCATGATGCCGAACGTGCCCAGTGGGACATCGACTACCGCGTCGGCGCGTTTCGCTTCCACTCCGCTCTGCGCGATCTGGGCTACAAAGTGATTATCAAGCGTGTACGCTGGTATGATGACGAGACAGGCAACCGCTATGCCAAAGCCAACTCCGATCTGGATCTGGCAGTGGACGCGCTGCTCCAGTCTGAAAACCTCGACAGAGTCCTGATCGCAACCGGTGACGGAGATTTCGTTCAGGTCGTGCGCGCGCTCCAGAACAAGGGCTGCCGCGTAGAAGTCGTCGCCTTCGACAATGTCTCAGGTAATCTGCGGCAGGAGGTGGATCTATTCATGTCCGGCTATCTTATCCCCAACCTGCTGCCCGTCCCCGACGGCTCCGCCGATTGGGGCAAGGCCGACTCTACTGTGCGCGGCTGGTGTTACTACTACAACGAGGATAAGGGCTTCGGCTATATGCGTTTCCTGACCAAGGTGTCACCCCACCTGTGGCTGGTTGACAAACGCAAGAGCCCCGATTCTCCTTACGAGAGCGCATTCTTCCACTTCTCGATGATGCAGGATGAATCCGCAAAGGACTACCTGCCAAGCCGCGAACATATATTTGAATTTCGGCTCATCCCCTCGGAACGCGACCAGAGCGAACTCACCGCAACAAACATTCGCATGGTCTGCTCTCTGTAGCGGTAGCTTCCCATTGCAGTTGGCCGCGTATTCGCGTATCATTGACCGCGTGACGCTGACTGCCTGCGCGCCTTACCCATTGCCGCCCTTCCCACCAGGAGCCAGAACCCCATGCCTGCCGCAATCTCTGCCCAGCAACCGC
>DAOUHY010000125.1:0-5004 GCA_034428435.1 Caldilineaceae bacterium
TTCATCAACAAACTCAAGTGGTGTCGACGCATTTCCACTCGCTATGACAAACTCGCACGTCGTTTCATCGCTTTCTTGCACTTTGCTTCTACACTGATTTGGCTCCAACGAAATGTCAACGGGGCCTAGCCCCCCTCATCCAATCCACCCCCTCGTCCCGCGCGAACCCCCATCCCGAAAATCCACCAAAATCCCGCAAATCCTGATTCAGACAACGAGAAATGCCATCCACCCCCCATCCCGTCCAAACCACTAACCCGCGCGCCCCCTCCATCCAGAAAATCCATCAAAATCCCGCAAATCCTGATTCAGACAACAAGAAAAGCCAGCCCCCCCCATCCCCACCACCAACCCGCGCGACCCCTCCCTCCCGAAAATCCATCAAAATCCCGCAAATCCTGATTCAGATAACGAGAGGCCAACCACCCCAACCCATCCCCACCACCAACCCGCGCGACCCCCCCATGCCGAAAATCCATCAAAATCCCGCAAATCCTGATTCAGACAACCGTCACCCCCGCGGCAACAAATGCTTCTGCACCTTCCCCATCGCATTCCGTGGCAACGCTCCAACAAACCTGAACCGCCGCGGCAGCTTATACGAAGCCAGCTGCCCCCGGCAGTACCTCTCCAAATCCGCCTCGTCGATATCGCAGCTGCACACCAGGTACGCCACCGGCGCCTCGCCCCACTCCGCATCCGGCTCCCCCACCACCGCCGCCTCCTCGATACCCGGGAACGTCGTCAGCATCTCCTCCACCTCGCGCGGATAGATATTCAGCCCGCCCGAAATGATCAGCTCGTGCCTCCTTCCCAGCAGCGTCACATAGCCCGTCAGCGGGTCCATGCGCGCCAGGTCCCCCGTCAGAAACCAGCGATTCCCCAACTCGTCCTGAACAAAGCTCTCCGCCGTCTTCTGCGGCGCCCGCCAGTACTCGTCGAACACATTGCTCCCCCGCAGCAGCAATTCCCCCTCCTCTCCCGCTGGCAGGTCCTGCCCCGCCGCGTCCACAATGTGGGCGAACACGCCCGGCAGCGGCGTGCCCACCGTGCCTGCCACGCGCGGCCCCGCGTACGGATTACTGAAGTTCATGCCCGTCTCCGTCATCCCGTAGCGTTCAAGAATCCGTTTCCCCGTCAGCCGCTCAAACGCATTGTGAATCTCCGCCGGCAGCGGCGCGCTCCCAGAACAGAACAGCCGCATCGACTCAAAGGATGGCGCCACCTCCGCCTCTGCCAAAAAGTCAACCAGCCGCGTATAGATTGTCGGCACCGCAAAAAACAGCGTTGCCGCCCCGCTCGAAAGCGTCTTCACCGTCTCCGTCGCATCGAATCCCGTGCGCAGCCGCACCGTCGCCCCCATCGCCAGCGCGCAGTGCAGTCCCACCACCAGCCCGTGCGTATGGAACAACGGCAGCGGCAGCAACAGCACATCGTCCGCCTGCCACGCCCACGCGCTCAGCAGACCCGTCACCGTCGCCAGCACATGGTTATGGCTCAGCACAGCCCCCTTGCTCGTGCCCGTCGTGCCGCTCGTATACATGATCAGCGCGGTCTCCTCCCCGCGCGTCAGCGGCCGCGACGCACTGGTCCACGCCTCGCCGTCAGCCTCTTCCAGCCAGCTCTCCGTTCGGTCAACCGACAGCACCGTCAACCCTGGCCCCACTTCAATCCCCACCATCCCGTCAAGCACCGGCCAGTGCTCGTCCTCGATCATTAGCAGCGCCGGCTCTGCATCGTTCAGAATGTGACTCAGCTCCCGCCTGCGGTAACGCAGATTGATCGGCACCATAATCGCGCCCACCTCCAGAGTCGCCAGGTATGCGATCACGAACTCCGGCCGGTTGCAAAGATACAGCGCAACCCGGTCCCCCTTCTGCACGCCCATCCGCGCAAAGGCAGCCGCCCATCTCCCCACCTCCCGCTGCAGTTCCGCAAAGGTCAACTCCAGCGACGCCAGCGGCCCGCGCGTATCCCTGAATTCCAACGCTACCTTGTCCGGCTGGCGCTCGCGGCCAATCGCAAAAAGAGTCAAAAGGTTCATTGTGCCTTACCTGTTGAATGCCGTCTGTCCCGCCCAGCTATTATAGAATCTTGCCCCTTTTTCGCAACCTCGTTCGGGAGGAATCCTCACTCTACTCCGCACCACGCGCGCGAGCAACTACCTCAAACCTGAGAGAGTAAGGCAGTCGCAACCCAGTGAAGAAAGGTTGCGTGGTCAGGGAGAGCACTCATCAGATGCTCGCCGTCCTACCCCATGGACTCAGGCGTCCTCACCAGGGTAAGCCAGACAAAGAGGGCGAACTATCGTCTTGATCCTGAACTGGCAAAACTGGAGAAATCTGTACCCTGACGGGCAATGAGAGGAATCTACTAACTGGACAATCAGACTGCGAGGCGCGTATTCCCTATGGGAAACTACACACAGCCCAACCGCGGGGCCGCGTCCACTAAAAACTAAAAACTGACTACTAAAAACTGACCCTCAAACAAAGCCCAGCTCTTCCAACAGCGCCTTCGTACTCGGCTTGGCCGGCACCTCGTGGCAACCGCGGCAGCGGGCCTCGTAGCTTTCGCTTCCGCCCACAAGAATAACCGGTTCATCGTAGCGGGCCGGCTTACTGTCGATCAGCCGTTGCGTGCGCGTGGCCGGCGCACCGCAGCGCACGCAGATGGCGTGCAGCTTGTCCACCTGTTCAGCCAGCGCCATCAGCATCGGCATGGGTCCGAACGGCTCGCCGCGGAAGTCCTGGTCCAGGCCCGCCGCAATCACCTGTTTCCCCTGGTCCGCCAGCTCCTGGCAGATGCCCGCGATCGCCGGATTGAAAAACTGCACCTCGTCGATCGCCACTACCTGCGTCTGCCGCTTCACCCGGTTCAGCAGAGAGGCAGTGCCCTCCAATACCACGACATCGCCGCGCGACATGCCATTGTGCGAAGCCAGCATCTCGCGGCCGTAACGATTGTCTATCTGGGGTTTGAAAAGCTGAATGCGGCGGCGGGCAATTTCGGACCGGCGCACACGGCGCAGCAGCTCTTCCGTCTTGCCGCTGAACATCGAACCGCAGATCAGCTCGATCCATCCACCGCCGGACTGAGGGTTCATTCTCTGTTCTGCTTGCGCCAGAGGCTACGCTTCCGCCTCTGCCTCTACTTCGACCTCTGCCTCCAACCTGGACATCACCTCGGCCGCGGCCTCTTCGGGGTCGTCCCCGCGCGCTCGCGCCCGCCGTGCCGCTGCTTCGGCTTCCCGCCGCACTTCCGCCTCGATCTGCTGGCGGGCCGCCGCACTCTGCCTCGATTCCAGCCGCCTCACAAACCGCTCCACCAGGCCGACCGAATCGACGATTCGCTGTTCACCGGTGTAAAACGGATGGCACTGGCTGCACATGTTGACGTTGATTACTGCCGTCGTGCTCCCTGTCACCCAGCTGGTCCCGCACGAGCAGTTGACTTGCGCCGCTGCGTAATATTCAGGATGTATCTCAGGCTTCATGTCTCTACACCTTCCCCAGCGCCTGCTTCTCTTCTTCCGTGTAGACGCTGACCTTCTTGCGGTTCTTCTTGGCCCATTCAAATGTCACGTAACCATCCTGCATGGCGAAAAGCGTGTCATCCTTGCCCTGGCCGACATTCGTGCCGGGGAAGATCGGCGTACCCCGCTGGCGTATGATGATGCTGCCGCACTTCACAAACTCGCCGCCATATTTCTTGACGCCCAGCCGCTGACCGTTTGAATCCCGGTTGTTACGGCTGGAGCCGCCGCCTTTTTTGTGGGCCATTTTCCTTACTCCTCTTTCTTCTCGTTATCTTCGGCGTCGTCAGCATTCTTGTCTCTGCCGACCAAGCCCCTGAGATTCTTCGTTACGGCGTCCACTGCGTCTTCGGCCATATCACCCACAGCCTCCACCGCATCGCTCGCCGCGTCGCCGACAGCCTCGACCGCGTCTTCCGCCAGATCGCTGACGGCCTCCACCGCGTCGCCCGCCTTGTCGCCAACCGCTTCCGCTGCATCGCTGGCCATGTCACTGACCGCCTCGACAGCGTCGCTGGCTACGTCGCCCACCGCATCAACCGCCTCGCTGGCCGCTTCCCCGACAGCCTCCACCGCGTCGCCCGCCTTGGCAACCGTCTCCTCGACCGCATCCACCGCCCTGTCGACGATGTCGGCCTCTTCCTCCACGTCCGCCTCGACGGTCTCTTCTGCCTCGACTGCTTCTACCGCTTCGGCAACCGAGTCGGTCTCAGTCACCGCCGCGGCCGCGGCAACCTCGGCTACGGCCGCCGCAACGATCTCCTCGGGCGTAGCCTCTTCCTTCTCCTCTTCCCCATACTCAAAACCGTCGCCGCTGATCTTGGCGATCTGCAGACGGGTCAGATACTGCCTGTGCCCGCGGCGCACGCGCACCCGCTTCTTCGGGCGGTAGCGAAATACCAGAATCTTCTCGCCCCGGTGCTGCCCCGTTATCCTCGCCGTGACCGACGCGCCCGCCACGTTCGGCTGGCCGATCTCGATGCCTTCCTCGCCGGCCACCATCAACACATCTTCCAGCACGATGCTGTCGCCGACGTCGCCGGCCAGCTTCTCTACCTCAAGAATATCGCCGGGCGAAACCCTGTACTGCTTTCCGCCGGTTCGAACCACTGCGTACATCTTCCTCTCTCCTTTGACCGCGCCCGGAGAAACAATACTCTGCTGCTCCGGAACTTCGGATAGCGGCTTGCGGGCATTCTACTCCACACGCCCCACCACCGGGGCGCATATGGCACCGCAATTCGGACGAAAATTGGGCTTGCATTCTCAGCCAAATGCTACCTGCCTCACCAGGGCAACAACCCTGCGGCAGGCCACCCACACAAACAAAAAGTATATGACAAGACCCCTGATCAGCCAAATCCAGACCCATACCGGAATGAACGCAACCTCACAGGACCCGGCCCTCCAACTCAGCCCCGGCCCTGAATCCCGCACAGGCGGCCGTCCCCTCCTCTCCCCCATTGACC
>DAOUHY010000126.1:0-33126 GCA_034428435.1 Caldilineaceae bacterium
CTGAATGTCCACTAGCGTAAACGGAAACGGCGCGCAGATCAAAATGTACACGACCAGCTGGTGCCCGGATTGCTGGCGGGCGAAGTCGGTGATGCGGGGAAACAGTGTCGAGTTCGAGGAGATCGACATTGAGAGCGATGAAGAGGCCAGGGAGCTGGTACAGAAACTGAACAGAGGCAACATGTCTGTGCCTACGATCGTCTTTCCGGACGGTGACGTGTTGACCGAGCCCTCGACGACGGCGTTGATGGCGAAGCTTTCGAAGCTGTAGCGGCCTTGCTGGTGCCCGGTTGGGGGCCAACGATTTTGGCCCCGGCCTCAACTTCCCGAGCCAGACTCGTTTCGTCAATGTGCATGACCGGCTACAGTACGGCGTCTATTCGAGCACAGCGGCGACGGATTGACCTTGCGAGACGGATCTTCTCTTTCCATGAGAAGATCAGGTTCCTGAAGTGGGGCCGTAGACAGCAGGAGATTACTGAGAGCCCATTGAGGACGAGAGTGCCGGCCGGCTACCGACATTTTGCGTTCTCGCGATCCTGGCGGCCCGGATAGGCCTCTATCTCCGCCCTTCAGATTTTCGGAATTGAAAGGTCAGGTGCCCAGACATGGAACATTCACTCCTGAGTCATGTCGACTTGAGCCAGCGGTTGAAGCGGAAAGAGTACGAACAGATCCTCGTGGAACGGCAGGAGCAGTTTTTGGCGTTGCGCCTGCAGCTGGGCGGGCAGATCGGCGGCAAGATTGGTCCTCCATTGCTCATTCTGTTTGAGGGATGGGACGCGGCCGGGAAAGGGGGCTGCATACGGCGGCTGACGGCGCCGCTGGACCCGCGCCATTTTTCGGTGCACCAGTATCAGGCGCCCACAGATCGAGAGAAGCGACACCATTTTCTGTGGCGGTTCTGGCCGGCGGTTCCGGGCAGGGGGGGTATGTGCATTTTCGACCGTACCTGGTATGGGCGGGTGCTGGTGGAGCGCGTTGAGGGATTTGCGAGTGTCCCAGACTGGAGGCGGGCCTATGAGGAGATCCGTCACTGGGAGTCGCTCCTGGTCTCGGACGGGACAATTCTGATCAAGTTTTTCCTACACATCTCCTCAAAGGAACAGAAGAAGCGCTTCGACAGCCGGGCCGTCGACCATTTGCGGCAGTGGAAACTTACCGATGAGGACTGGCGCAACCGTAAGAAACGCAAGGAGTACGAAGAGGCGATTGTGGAGATGGTTGAGAAGACGGATACGGTGATGGCGCCGTGGACGATCGTGGCCGCGGAACAGAAACGATTTGCGCGGATCAAGGTGCTGGAGACGGTGAATCAGAAAATTGAGGCCGCGTTGGGCTGAGCGGCTGCAGTAGCCATTGGGACGTACCCCCTTCAGCTGAAGTTCGGAAGCAGACGAGTTCCTCGTTTTTGGACTGTCCAATGACCCTAAAAGGGAAAGTAGCAATTGTCACTGGAGCGGCGTCCGGCATCGGGCGGGCCTGCGCGCAGCGTTTTGTGGAGGAAGGGGCGACTGTGCTGGCCTGCGACATTGACGTGGACGGGCTGGAGCAACTGGCGGTCGAAACAAGCGAGGGCCTTCTTCATACCGTTCTCTGTGATGTGACGAAGAGGTCTGACGCGGAGTCGAGCGTTGGGAAGGCGCTCTCGGTCGGCGGCAAGCTGGACTGTCTTGTGAATTCGGCCGGTATCACGCCGCGCACGCTGCCGCCTGAGGCAGATTTTGAGGCGCGTTGGGACGCGGTGATGGAGGTCAATGCCAAGGGCGTGTTTCTGATGTCGTATGCGGCGTTGGAGGTGATGCGACCAGCAGGCCAGGGGGCGATAGTGAACCTTGTCTCGGTGATGAGCATGGTTGGGTACCCGACGTCGCTGCCGTTTTCGGACGGTTTTACGGCGTACCCGCACA
This sequence comes from Caldilineaceae bacterium, assembly GCA_034428435.1. Taxonomy (GTDB): domain Bacteria; phylum Chloroflexota; class Anaerolineae; order Caldilineales; family Caldilineaceae; genus Bin5. Next base: position 1,911 of record DAOUHY010000126.1, read on the forward strand.
GCAAGGGGGCCGTGGCGCAGATGACCAAGGAGATGGGCGTGCGCTTTGCGGTTGAGGGGGTGCGCATCAATGCGGTTGCGCCCGGGTTCGTTTATTCGCCGCTCACGGAGAACGTGGTTGGGGACCCGGAGGTTCATGCGGAGATGAAGCGGTTGCATCCGATGGGGCGGATGGGGCAGCCGGAGGAGGTGGCGGCGGTGGTGGCGTTTTTGGCGTCGGATGAGGCGTCGTTTGTGACGGCGAGCGTGTGGCCGGTGGATGGGGGGTATACGGCGCAGTAGTTTGCTGAAGGCTACGATTGATTGAGGCTTAGAATTCGCCAACAGCTTTACCTATTAGACAGCTGTCTGGAAGGACTGTCCCAAGGGCTTAGAGTCCGCTGCTTCATGGCCTGGGCTCGTTGACCTTTGTCTGTACAGCGACTTCCAGGTGCAAATTGCGGCTGACCAACCCAGGGCGGCGCAGCTGCGCAAAAAAACCGATACGCCTTGGGTGTACTTCGCGACCCTTCGCGTGACTTCACGGATCAACTGGTTTTGCTTGTCACGACATGCAAGCGAGAAGAGTCGCTATCAGCCCTGTCCGCTTTTCTTACACATAACAGCGTTTGCCCAGGGCCTGACGGCCAGCCTTCTCGCTACTCTCTCTGTGAAACGAAGGCCGGCCGAGATTCCCTCACAGGACACACCCATGATTGCGAAATCGAAGCAATACGCCCTTGGAGAAGAGAAAGGCTATAAGGAAGGAAAGCAGGTCGGCTATGAGGAAGGGTTGAAAAAGGGAAGGGCAGAGGGCAGGGAGGAAGTATTCGCTCAAGGAGACGAGGCGTTTATTCGAAAACTCCGGGACGAGAAGAGCGCAGCGTATAAGAGGGGTTACGAGGCAGGAAGGAGGGAGGGGGATGCTACAGAGTACCAGCGAGGACGCAAAGAAGGTTGGAAGGAAGGGCTAATGGAAGGATACACACGCTACCATAACAGTCGCAGCAAAAGTAAAGGCACCAGACGCGCCGCTAATCGGAAACACGACGCCGGACAGTTGAGATTGGAGCTCGAGTAGTTGCCCTTGATCAGCGGATAGAAAGTCTATGTACGCTCCATGTTCTACTGGTCCTGTATATCACGACATGCAAGCTAGAAGAGACCCTGTTAGCCCCGCCGGCTATTATTTCTTGCTGAAACTTGAGCGGCCTTTCCAAAATGTCAACGGGACCTAGAAAGTTTAGCGCGGATCTGCTGGAATCGGCTAGAAGTTTCGGCAGAGTAGAGTCGTTCACCGCAATGTAGGCAGACCTCGGCACGGGCGGTCGCAGTTGCGACATTTACGCCACCACGCAGTAGCTTTTCGACTTCCTTCTCGACCATTTCACCTCCACAGATCGGACATTTTTTAAACGGCATCAATTGTCTGTGCTCCTTCCGCGCTCTTTGAGTCTACGGCTTGAGTCAGGGCATTAAGCGGTGAATGCGACATGTTGTCCCTCCATGAGGGACAGAAGGTTTCACGAAGCGCCATCGAGGATGAGGCAGCCAAGAGGGCACCCACAAGGGGTGCCCAAACGGGGGATTGTGGCAGGATAGTGCACTTTGGGGCGACGGACTTGGGCACCCACAAGGGGTGCCCCTATGGGGGATTTGGGCAGGTTGGCGCACTTAGTGGCGGGCCTGGGCACCCACAAGGGGTGCCCCTACGGGGGATGCCTTGGTGGAAGGAAATGTCAGAGAGCCCCAAGCAACTATGAAGTGTCTTACGTAAGGACAGTCTTCATAGACCAAAAAGGAGGAGAATGACAGAGATTCCGTAAGGCGTCAGTTTTCCCAGCTGTGCTTCTTGTTGGGCGTGGTGAATAATCGGGATTCGATTGCACGTAATTGCGCCGACAATGTCTTCATGACCCCGAGGAGAATATCCTGCATTTCCGAGTCTCACTGGAATCTTGTTCACTCTCTTTTCCCGGCATTGATGAATGACTGATCAGCGACTATTTGTCTGTGCCGTCTACGCCCTTCTCAGCGAAGACTTCCCGCCAGGGACGGGCTGTCGACGGGTCAGACTGCCACTCTTTCAAGGCTTTGAGTGCTCGCCGAACCGACCAATATTCTTTCAGTTTTTCCAGAAGGAAGATGTTGTCGACAAGGCGCAACAGGTGTTCCTTTAGAGTCATTTACTTTTTCTCACTTTTCAAGGCCCGCCACACTCGTTCGGGTGTGAAGGGGATCTCGCGGATGCGTACGCCGGTGGCGTCGAAGATGGCGCTGGCGATGGCGGGGGCCATGCCGTCCATGGGGATTTCGGCTATGGCTTTGGCGCCGAAGGGGCCGGTGGGCTCGTAGGTCTGGACGAGGATGGTGTCGAGCTCCGGTATTTCGTTTGCGGCCAGGATTCGGTAGTCGCCGAATCTGCTGATCTCGAGGCGACCCTCTCCGTCGTAGGGCATCTCCTCGCAGAGGGCGTAGCCCAGGGCCTGGGTCATGCCGCCTTCGACCTGGCCGCTGGCGGTAACCGGGTTAATGGCGATGCCGCAGTCTACGGCCATTACCGCCTTTCCAACGGTCACCTGGCCAGTCTCGGTGTCCACTTCCAGCGCGGCGTACTGGGCGGCGAAGGGAGGAGGGCTGACGTAGCTCATGTGGCTGGCGGTGGCCATGATCTGATGCTGCTCTTCCTGGTGGATGCTGTGGAGGGCGACTGTCTCCAAGGGGACGGCCTCGCCGCCGGGCGCCAGAACCTTTTGGTCCTCCAGCCAGAGTTGATCGGCGTCGACATTTTCAAACAGATGGGCGGCGGCGTGGCGCCGGATCTGTGCGCTGACATCTTCGGCGGCTTTGAGGACGGCGCCGCCGGAGATGTAAGTTGTGCTGCTGGCATATGCGCCAGTGTCAAAGGGTGTGAAGTCGGTGTCGCTGCTGTAGATGAGGATCTGCTCGAGGGGCACGCCCAGGGCCTCGGCCGCGATCTGGGCCAAAACGGTATCGGAGCCGGTTCCGAGGTCGGTTGCGCCGACCAGGAGGTTAAAGGAGCCGTCGTCGTTGAGCTTGATGCTGGCGGCGCCCATGTCGAGCCCGGCGATGCCGGTTCCGTGCATGCAGATTGCGAGGCCGATGCCGCGGCGGATATGGGGGCGGTCGGGCGGCGCCTTCCAGTCGAGATCGTCGCGGCGGAGCCAGCCGATGGACTCGGCCCCGGTTTCGACACACTCTGCGAGGCCGCTGCTTTCGACGGTCTGCGGGAACCCTTCGCGGCCCTCTCCCATCGCCACCGCCATCACCAACGAATCTCCTTCTTTCACCCAATTGAGGCGCTTGAACTCCGTCGGGTCCATTCCGAAGGCGAGGGCCATCTCTTCCATGTGTTGCTCCAGGCCGAAGAGGGCCTGGGGCGCGCCGTAGCCGCGGAAGGCACCGGGTACGGGTTTGTTGGTGTAGACGACATCACAGTCGAAGCGGGCTGCGGGCAGCCAGTAGGTGCTGAGGGCGCGAAAGCCGGTGACCATCTGCACGGTGAGACCGTGTGTCCCGTAGGCGCCGGTGTCGGCTACCACCCGGACTTCCATCCCGACCAGTTTTCCGGATGCATCCACGCCGCTGCGGAAGCGCAGCCGCTGGGGATGGCGTGTGCGGGCGGAGCTAAACTCCATCTGGCGCGTGTATTCGAACTTGACCGGGCGGCCAGTCGCTATGGTGAGATGGGCGCACAGGTCTTCGATGAGCATCTCCTGCTTGCCGCCGAAGCCGCCGCCGATGCGGGGTTTCACGACGCGGATGCGGCGGACGGGCAGGCCGAGGAGAGGGGCGACCATACGGCGGACGTGGAAGGGGACCTGGGTACTGGTGCGGATAACAAGCCGGTCGTCTTCATCCCAGTAGGTGATGACGATGTGCGGCTCGATGCTGGCCTGCTGCACCTGATGAACGCGGTATTCGCTTTCGAAGACAAAGTCGGCGGATTCCAAGGCGGCATCGACGTCGTTATGGTCCACGAGCAGTTTGACGGCAACGTTGCGCTTGGCATCGTGAATCATTTGGGCGTCGGCTTCGTCGTGAATCACGGGCGCGCCGGTCTGCATCGCTTCTTCAGGGGAGAAGGCTGCGGGCAACTCCTCGTATTCTACCTTGATGCGTTCCAGCGCCTCCTGAACGAGCTCCGGCGTTTCGGCGGCCACGGTGGCCACTCTGTCGCCGACGTAGCGGACTTTTGAATCGAGGCAGACCTGGTCGTACGGGGGCGGCTGGGGGTAGCTCTGGCCGCCGCTGGCGTAGATGACGCGGGGCAGGTCGGCGTAGGTCTGTACTGCATGCACGCCGGGCAACGCGAGCGCGTCGGCGGTATCGATGGATAGTATGCGGGCATGGGCGACGGGGCTGGTGAGGAGGCCGCCGTAGAGCATACCGGGCAACTCGACATCGTCGGCAAAGACGGGGCGACCTTTGGCCAGTTTGACGGCGTCCACTTTTGGTTCGGGCTTGTTGACGACCTGGGTGCGAGGGGGCGCGACGGTCACGGGGACGATGCGGGTCTGTGTTTGTGTGTCGGGCCCGCCGTCGTGCCAGCCGTTTGAAGGCAGTTGGTCCGAGGCCGGCCATTCGCCGGTTGCGGGGGCGTCGCGCACATCGATTTCCGGGGCCGGCGGGGTCTCTCCTTGGAGCTGGGCCGCGGCGCGGAGGATAGCCTGAACAGGTTTCAGGTAGCCTGTGCAGCGGCAGAGAACGCCGGCAATGGCTTCGCGCACGGCGTCTTCGCTGGGCCGGGGTTCCTTGTCCAGCAGGTGCTGAGCGGCCAGGATCTGCGCGGGCGTGCAGTAGCCGCACTGAATTGCGCCACACTCAATGAACTGCTGCTGCAAGGTGGAGATGCGAGGAGAAAGGCGTTCCTGCAAGCTCCTATCTGCGCCCTCAGCTTCTTCGCCCTCCAGCCCTTCAAGTGTGACAACCGAAGCACCGTCAGCCTGGGCAGCCAGCAGGATTCCACTGTTGACCAGGCGATAGCTACTGGGGTCGTCCGGCGTTCGGGTGAAGAGAATTGCATCTGCGCCACTTTCGCCTGTTTCATCGCCATGTTTGAGACTGAAGATGCGCAGACGGCGCAGGGCCGTACGCAGCAGTTCTCCGGGGTAGACGTCGATGGGGAGGTGGGTTCCGTTGACTGTGAGTGAGATTGAAGAGGGCATGGTTTGGATGTAGTGGATTGAGTCCGGTGGTCTGCAAGGTCTACCGGCTATGGGCGGGAGCCTGCGGCGCCGGCACGCGCCCGCCGGCCCACGACTTCGGCCATGGCCACCCTGTATTCACCGCTTCCTTTGTAATCGCTTGTAGGGAGGAGAGGTCCACCAGCAATTTGGGGCCGGGTACCAACGCCGCAGAGGGCAGTTCGTGTCGTGTCGGCGCCGTTTCCGCCGCCAGAAGTCCCACTCCGGGCGAGATCGCCGTTGGCGGCGGCGACAGCAACGGCGGCAACGATGCACCGGTCCATGGGCGATCGGGCAATACGGGCGTGGCCGGTTTTGGCATGGACAAGGGGCAACTGAATCTCGGTTATTAAAATGGGACCTTGCGAGGACCGAGGGTTGGAAAGGGTGAAATCTTCCAACAGCCGGTGCGACTCGCCACCGTCTCCGGCGACGGCTACGACCGAGGCGTTGAGCGCCAGTAAGGCGGCGAACAGTTCGCTGTCGGGCTCGGCAAGTGCGACGAGGCCGCCGACTGTGGCGGCGTTGCGCAGGTTCTGCGGCCCTTCAAAGCGGGCGGTAGCCGGCAGGATGCCGGCGGCCAGATCTGCGCATTGAGGATTTTCGACCAATTCGGTAAGGGTTGTCATGGCGGCGACATGCAGGCTGGAATCGATGTGCCTGATGTAGGACAGTTCCAGGGCGGCCAGGTCGACAACGCCGTCGAGGTCGCGCCGCTGCCGCGTTTCCAGGGCTCCCACGAGATGGGTGCCGCCGGCCAGGGGAACGCGCCGTGAGGTACGATCAGCCAGCAGATCGAGCGCGTCGGTCAGGGTCTTTGGTCTGTGATATTCCGCGAGAATTGCCATTGTTGGTTTGGGCTTTTTGAATTGGGAAACTGGTGCGGGTTCCTTGCGCAGGAGTTACGCGCCTGGCGGCGGCTCCGGCGCAAGATCCAGTTCCTGCAGCAAGCCGACCAAGCTGAAGTTCATCGCCAACACGACCGCCGCCGGGGTGAGCAGAAAGATTGGCAAGACGGTAACGAAACTGACGACGAGCAACAGGACCTGGAAGAGGAACATGAGAAAGGTATAGAGAGGGTGGCGCAGGGCGAGAATGAAGGCGTTTCGAAGGACCATCTTGATACTCATTTCGTCCTGCTGCCATAGCAAGGGAAAGAAGTACTGGCCTGCCATGAGAACGATGATCAGGATCCAGACCCATACGATACTGATGATCTGGGCCCAACTGGCGGTGCTGGCGCCGTAGAAGCGGATGTTCACTGAGACGCCGGCGATCATCAGCAGGTTTATGCCGAGCAGGAGCCAGCTCTTGCCGATCGTTGACTTTGCGCCATCCCAGAAGAATCCGCTCTCCACCCTGCGGTAGTTGGCGACGCGGTTGGCCGCGTTGTGGATACCTGCCGTCACCGGTCCCGCGGGCAGTACCAGGAAGACACCAACCCACCAGAGGACGCTGAGCCAGACCCATAGGAGCAGATCTTCATAGAGCGCCTTTATCGTGCGCCACATGACTGTGAATGCTTTCATATCAGTTCCATCTGCCGCTTGGCTGCTGCGCGGACCTAGGGAGGCCCCGTTGTCGAGGCCGGACCAGGCTCGTGAAAAATTTCTTTGCCATTATAGCAGCAGCCCCCTGTTTCTCGGAATCGAGCAGTTGAGGCGGGGGCATCCCGGATCTGGGGTAGGAACAGGCTGGGAATTCATACCGGCAATGGCTGGAATTCTTTGCCGGCTTTTGGAGCGAAGGCGGGAAGCCGTCAAGGCCGGCCTTGCCGGGAGGTCTCTTGATTTGTGGGGGCCAGGGCCGGCAGAAGGGCTGTACCCGGGGGATGCGATGGGACTGGTGGGACATGGTCTGGCTGAGCACCTTCGAACAGGCACCTGTCACAAATGTCGACACCCGGTCGACCAGGGATGTTGTAGGAGAGGGGGCGTTGCGGGGGCGGAGCCCCCGCACAAGGGAGGGCCGACTAGGCCCGACCGCCCGGAACTGCAGTGGTCAGTGGTCAGTGGTCAGTGGTCAGAGAGGGCGTTTCCTCTGGCTCAGAGTTGATTGTGAGATGGTTGGGGGGTCCGCTGGGAACTGGGGCATGGGAAAGTTTGCTCCCATTGTGGGATGCAGACGAGATGGCGCATACTTTTGCCACTTATGAATTGGGACAGATATAATGAGTTGCGGGGCAGAAGCGGGCTGGGGTATCTGACCTCAGGCAGGGAGTCCCCGCCAATTGCCCGGCGTAAAGGGCGCGAATCCTCTCAGAATTAGGGAAGATCTCGATAGAGTTGAGCAGCAGTCCACCTGGAGTAGAAAAGAGCCGAGGGGGTGAGTTTGCCCCAAGCTACTCGGAGGATGACCGATGACCGAGCACGGCAGGAAAATCCTTGTATGCGTTGCCTGGCCCTATGCCAACGGCGAGAAGCACATCGGACAGATTGCGGGCGCGTATCTGCCGCCCGATATCTTTGCCCGTTACCAGCGCATGGCAGGCAACGATGTACTGATGGTCAGCGGCTCCGATACGCATGGTACGCCGATCACTTTGCAGGCGGAGAGGGAAGGTCTGGGTCCTGCGGAAGTGGTGGACAAGTACCACGAGCTCTTCGTTGAGGGCTGCGTGGCGATGGGCCTGACCTTCGACCTGTACACGCACACGGATACGCAGAACCACTGGGACGTGACGCAGCAGGTGTTTCGGCGGCATATGGCGAACGAGTACATTTACAGGGAAGTGCAAGAGCAGTGGTACGACCCGGAGGCGGGGCGTTTTCTGGCCGACCGCTACGTGGAGGGCACGTGCCCATTCTGCGGCTTTGGCGAGGCGCGCGGCGATCAGTGCGACAACTGCGGGCGGCTGTATGATGCGCTGGAGTTGACCGACACAAGGTCGAAATTGAGTGGGAGCAGCGAGCTGGAGGTACGGGAAACTGAACATTTCTTTCTCGATTTGGGGGCGCTGAATGAGCCTCTGCTGGAATGGATTGGCAGAGACAAGGAGCACTGGCGCAACAACGTCCTGAACTTTACCCAAGGGCAGCTGAACCTGAAGGAGCTGCGGGGGCGGGCGATCACGCGCGACATCGATTGGGGCATTGACATACCTCTAGAAGGATACGAGAGCAAGTGCATTTACGTCTGGTATGACGCGGTGCAAGGGTATCTGAGTGCGGCAATCGAATGGGCTGCATTGAGCGGCGGCAAGTGGCAGGACTGGTGGGACCGAGACCTTTCGCCGGACGCCCGCCACTACTACTTCATCGGCAAGGACAACATCCCTTTCCATACGCAGATCTGGCCGGGCATGATTATGGCCTATAACGATGAGACTGAGACGGACAGCGAAGCTGCCAACATCTCCGGTCTTTCGGAAACGGCGGAGCCGCTGAAGAAGGCGCGTCTGCACCTGCCGTATGACGTTCCGGCCAACGAGTACCTCAACTTTGGCGGCGCCCAGTTCAGCACGAGCCGGGGCAATGTCATCGGCTTCAATACGGTCCTGGAGGAGTTTGAGGCGGACGCCTGGCGCTATACATTGACGGCCATGGCGCCGGAGACGGCGGATACCGAGTTCACGTGGCCGGACTTTGTCGAGCTGGTGAACAACGAACTGGTGGCAAACTGGGGCAATCTGGTCAACCGGGCTCTAGGTTTCGCGTTCAGGCGTTTCGAGGGGGCGGTGCCTGAGCCGGGAGAGTTGGACGCGACGGACGAAGCGTTGTTGGCGGAGATACGCGGTGGTTTCGAGAGCGTGGGAGCGCTATACGAAGCGGTGAGGTTGAAGGCCGCCCTGCAGGAGGCGCGGCGGTTGAGCCAGCGCGTTAACCAGTACCTGAACGAGAAGGAGCCCTGGCGGACTTTTGGGACGGATCCACAGACAACGGCGACGACAGTGTACGTGACGCTGCAGGCCATCGACTGGCTGAAGCTGCTGTGGGCGCCGATTCTGCCCCACAGCAGCGAACAGCTGCACCAATACCTGGGCTATTCGGATCCGCTATTTGGGCAGCTGGATACGACGGCGGTTGACGACAAGCGCGGGTCGCACCTGGTGCTGCGCTACGACCATGGTGGCGCCAGCGGGGCCTGGCAGGCGCAGCCGCTTGCGGGGGGCCAACTCCTGCGGAAACCGGCGCCACTTTTTGCCAAACTGGATCCTGCCGTCGTGCTGGGTGAGGAGAATGGGTAGCGCGTGAAAGGGCCCATGCACAGAGGGATCGATGCGACCGCCTATGTCCTGGCTTCGATTCTGATCGTTTATGCGGCCCTGGGCACACTCTTCGCAGTCAAGACTCCGCGCTGGCAGAACCCGGACGAGCCGGCCCATTACAATTACATTGCCCATATTGCGACCGAAGGGCGGTTGTCGGTGCTGCGGATGGGCGACTATGACGAAGAGTACCTCGCGCGCCTGAAGGTGGAGAAGTTTCCACCGGACCTTTCGATAGAAGCGGTCCGATACGAGTCCCATCAGCCTCCTCTTTACTATCTGCTCGCCGTCCCAGTCTACTGGTTGGGCCAGGGCGAACTGCTGGCCTTACGGCTCTTCGGCGTTGTGCTGGGCGGGGGCGTCGTGCTGCTGATCTTCCTTTGTGCGCGTGAGGTAGTTCCCGGGCTGCCGCACATCGCGCTGGGTGCGGCCGCCTTTGCGGCATTTCTTCCCATGCACGCGGCGCTGATGGCATCGGTAAACAATGATGCCCTAGCGGAACTGTTGATCGCCGGAGCCGTGCTGGCGCTGTTGCGGTGGCAGCGGCTTGAGGCTGGAAGCGAAGAAGGCAGAGGGGGGGGCCGCTTACTGGCGGCCGGAATCCTGATTGGGCTTGGCTTTCTCACCAAGGCGACCGCCTATACTCTTCTGCCTGTCGCACTGATTGTGGTCATATTTCAGTCAGTGTGGCCGGTGTCCGCCGGCAGGACACGGGCGGCAGAAATGGTTGTGCGCCTGGCGCTGGTGATCGGGCCTGCATTGCTGCTGGGACTACCGTGGTGGATCCGAAACAGCCTGGTATACGGGAATCTGGATATCCTCGGGCTCAGCTGGCACGATGCGGTAGTGACCGGGCAGCCGACAGCGGCGGGCTGGATCGCGGAGCACGGGTGGGGCGCGTATTGGGAGCGGGCGTGGTCGTTTACAAGCAAGAGCTTCTGGGGCGTGTTTGGCTGGTTGGGTGTCTTTATGGATGCCCGCGTCTACACAGTTCTGTACATTCTGACGGCTATGGCAGCGGTGGGCATCCTCTTCCGATTGCGGGCGGGGGTGAATCGCAGTGAATGGCGGTGGGCTCGACTCCTTTCTTCTCCCGGGATGACTCTGCTGCTGCTGTGGCTGGCGACACTGGGTGCCTACGGCTGGTATAATCTGGGGTTTATCCAGCACCAGGGGCGGTATCTTTTTCCGGCGCTACCGGCGTGGAGTCTGCTCTTCGCCATAGGCTGGTGGGCGGTGCTCAAGAGGCAGGCCAGCCTCGTGGCGGGCGGCGTCCTGCTGGCGGGAGGAGGCGTGCACTTTGTGGTTGCGACGCTGGCTGGTGGAACGGCAGACAGGTGGACCCTGCTGCTGTTCGGGATGGCGGGAATTGGCATGCTACTTTATGGGCTGCTCTGCGGCCGTGTCAGCCGGGTCTTTGGTGCCATCGGAGTTGGGGACCAGGACGGTGCTTCTTTGGACGCGTCTGACCGGCTACGCAATGGCGGTGAATTGCGTCCGATCGTGTATGTCTGCCTGTTCCTGGCAGTGGTTGCTCTGGACATAGCCATACCCTTCCTGTATATTGTCCCTCAGTTGAGTTCGTAAAATCGTGATTCCAGTTTGCGGCGATCTCAGTTCCCGAATGCAGTGGTTTCGGGGAAGGACACGGTTGGAAATTCTACAGCGACTGTCCGTATCGTCCGCGACTCGACCCTGAAGCTCTGAATCTGATGAGTTCAACTGTCCCATTGCCCCCAGGACGACAGATTGTACCGATGCGGGTTCTCCGCGGCCCGACGAAGGTACATGGCAGGCCCCCCAGCGGCGTCGAATACATTCTGATCTGGCTGTGCGTAGCGGTCGTGGCCGTTACGGGCGCGTTTGCCGGCTGGCAGTTCTGGCACACCGACCGTATCTTCAGCGGCGTGCACGTGGCCGGTGTGCCCGTAGGCGGCGAGACGCGTGCGTCGGCGTTGCTGCGCCTGCACAGGGAGTTGACCCCCTATCCGCTGGCTCCGATCTTCCTCGAACTTCGCCCCGAATCAACAGTGGGCGGCGGGGCGGCCAGAGATGTGGTCAGACGGTGGGCACTGGGATCCGAGCTGCTGGCGCCGGAGGCGGACCTGGAGGGGGCAGTCAACCTCGCCTATCATGTCGGGCGGCAGGGCAGTCTGTTGGAGCGCATCCTCGGCCAGTGGCGGGCCTTTACGGGCCAGCAGACGGTGTGGCCGGAGGTTCTTGTAAGCGAAGGCGTTGTGCGCCAGGCCGTCGGAGACGCGGCTTCCGAAGTGCGGCGTCCGAGCCGGCCTGCCATCCAGATTGGCGAAGTTTCGGTGCCGCCGCAGCCGGGCCTGGACGTTGATGTGGCTGCGACGGCTCACCTTATATTGGCACAACTGGCGAGCGGGCGATCGGGAACAGTGCCGCTGCAGACTTACAGCACTGCGCCGCCCCAGAGCGCGGCAGGAGACTCGTCACAGAACGGCGCGGGCACGGGTACATCCGCCTTGGGAAGCATTTCAGGTGGTCTCGCGGCCCCGCAGCCGGTCGTTTTGCGGCACGAAGCATCCGGGACTGCATTTGCGCTTGACGGGGCGCTGCTGCAGAGGATAATGCCCGGGAGGGATCCCCGTTTTCTCAATGAAGATGCCCTGCGCTTTGTGGTCGAGGGCTGGGCGAACCAGGTTTCCTATCCTGCCCAGGACGCGCGTCTGCGCTTTGACGATGCGACATCAGCGCTGACGGTGATACATCCGAGCCGAGCGGGCCAGCGCCTGGACGTCGACCTGACGATTGAGGCTATACGCAATGCGCTGACCACCGACCAGCAGACCGGTGCGCTGCCGATCATCTCCATTCCCCCTGCGGTCGACTCCAGTCGTGTGAACGAACTGGGGATCAGAGAGCTTGTCGCCAGCGGCAGCACGTATTTTAAGGGGAGCAGCAGCACGCGCGTTTACAACATTGAAGTCGCGGCAGAGAAACTGGTGGGCGTTGTCGTGCCACCCAACGGTGTCTTCAGCTTCAACTCGGCGATTGAGGCGGTGAGCGGAGCGAACGGATTTGAGGATTCGGCCATTATCTGGGGGGACCGCACGGCTGTTGGCGTGGGTGGAGGCGTATGCCAGGTGAGTACAACGGTTTTCCGGGCGGCGCTGGAAGGGGGATTTCCTTTTCTGGAGCGGCACAATCACGGCTACGTGGTGAGCTGGTACGGCGACCCTGGATTTGACGCGACGATATACACGCCGTACGTTGATCTCAGATTTCTCAATGATACGGATGCGCATCTGCTGATCCAGCCTGTGGTGAACAGTGTGGAAGGGATTCTCACCTTCCGGTTTTACGGTACCAAGCCGGACAGAGTGGTGGAAATCGGTGAGGCGGTGTACGAGGACATCAAGGAGCCCGGTGAACCGATTTACCAGGAAGACGCCAGCCTGGAAGCCGGGCAGATCAAGCAGGTGGAGTGGGCCAAAGAGGGCCTGACCGCGACGGTCATTCGCAAGGTCACCGAGAATGGGCAGACTCGCGAGGACCCGATCAGGTCGGTCTACCGGCCCTGGAACGCGATGTTCCTGTACGGTCCGGGAACCGTCATCCCCGGCGTGACCGATGTCAAGGAGGAGCCGACCGCGACTCCGCAATCGGAAGGGAACGGTGGCGGAGGCGGTTGAGCGAACCGGCGCTACCATTGAACCAGTTCCTTTTCTCCCCTTGATGCCCCCGTTTCTTCCGTTTCGTCCCGCTTACAATGCTCTTGACCATCGACATCGGAAACAGCAACATCGTCCTGGGCGCGTTTGGTGACGACGATGTCCCCGTTGCCGCCTGGCGGCTGCCGACGGACAGGCAGAGCCGGCCGGAAACGGTCAGGCGGTCTCTTTGTCTACTCTTGCGGCAGAGGCGGTTTGGCGCGCAGGACTTTGAAGGCGCTGCCTTGTGCTGCGTAGTTGCGCCGTTAACCGAGTTGTGGCGCGGCACGCTAGAGGAGATGCTTAATTTCGAACCGCTTGTGCTTCACCAGCGGATGGACTTAGGCCTGACGCTGGACGTGAGGAACCCGGACCAGGTGGGGATGGACCGGCTTGTCGACGCGGCGGCGGTGCGTGAGCGTACAAGAGGGGCGGCGGTTGCCGTTGATTTCGGGACGGCGACGACGTTCAATGTAGTGGATGAAGAGCGGCGATTCCGCGGCGGGGCCATTGCCCCGGGCCTTGCCACAGCCGCCGAGTCGCTGAAGGTCGCCGCCCCCGGCCTGGCTGAACTTTCCAGTGTGTTTGGGGATTTCACGCCGGCTTCAGATGAGGTCGAATCGGGTCTGCCTTCCTCGGCTATCGGCCGCGATACCGACGAGGCCCTGCGATCAGGGATCGTTCTAGGCTATGCGGGACTGGTTGAAGGGCTTCTAACCCGCATTCGTGATGAGTTGGGCTCCCCTGTCACGGTCGTTTCCACAGGTGGACTGGGGCACGTCATCACAACGCTGACTAGCTCGATCGACCACTACGATCCCTGGCTGACGCTGGCGGGAATTCGCACTGTTTATGGGCTCAATGTCGTAAGCGACTGAGGTCTTTACGGACTTCGCCCTTCACAGCCCTCACCCCTTTACTCCAGCAGTTGACGATAGCAGCGGAGCGTAGCTTCGGCGGTCGCCTGCCAGCTGTAGAGGGCGGCCCGCGCCAGCCCCTGCTCGGCGCGCCGGGCGCGCTGGCGACGATCCTCGATAAGCTCGACCAGTGCATTCCTGATCTCGGTGACGGAGAGGGGATCGAAAAGGAGGGCGGCATCGCCAGCGACTTCGGCCAGGCCCGGGGTGTTTGAGCAGGCTACCGGCGTTCCGCAGGCCATCGCTTCTAGGACGGGAAGGCCAAACCCTTCGTAAAGGCTGGGAAAGACGAACAGTGTGGCGGCGCTGTAGACGGCGGGCAGGTCGCGCTCGTCCACGGGTCCGAGGAAGCGGACGGCGTCAGCGAGTTGGTGGCGTGCGGCGCGCTCTCTGGCTTGGGGGTAACGATGATCCCAGGCGCCGGCGATGACGAGTGGGGGCGCATGCCGCGATGCTATCTGTGCGTAGGCGTCGATGAGGGTGGGCAGATTCTTGTGGGGCTTGTTTATGCCGAGATAGAGGAGGAACTGGTCGGGAAGGTGGTACTTTTGGCGTACGCGGTTGACTTCGTTGGCGGGTTGAGGACTATAGCGGGCCCCGGCGGCAAGAGGCGTGACAGTGGTCTTGGAGGCAGGGACGCTAAAGGATTTCAACAGATCGCTGCGAGCGGCATCGGAAATGACGACGACATGGTTTGAAGCGCGCAGGGCGAGGGTGGCGGCCAGTCGGAAGAAGAGTCTGGCCCTGACGGGAACGGTGTTGGGGAACTTTAGCGGGATGATGTCGTAGAAGGTGAGGAGGGTGGGCAGACCGGTGCGATACGGCATGAGGTAGTAGGGGCTGTGGTAGAGGGCCCCGTTGTCAGCCTGGAGCCGCTTGACCAGGGACGGGATGCGCCACTGCTGGCGAATGTCGAATGGCGTGGCGGGCGCGATGATGGGCTTACCTGGTAGATGAAAGGCCCTCTCCACTTGCGAAACAGGGGCTGATGCGTCTGCGGGATTAGCTGAAGGGCTTTCGAGAAAGGTCAGTTCCTCGCCGGCTGTCAACTGGGGAGCCATAGCCGATGCGAGATTGCTGACGTAACGGCCGATGCCGGGAAAGTGGGGTATTGCAGTGCGAACATCGAGAATGTAGCGGCTCATTGGACGGCGGGAGGAAAAATGACCAGGAAGAGTGGAAGGAGAAAGACAATCGCAACTGCCTTTCAGCCCTTTATGAGCGCTTCCTCATAGAATGAGATAGTTGCGTTGATCATCTCCTGGAGTGAGAATTCGCTTTTGACACGCCTGCGGCCCTCGACTCCCATTTTCGCGCGCAGCGCTGGACTCGCGAGCAGTCTGTTGATAGCCACGGCCAGCGCGCGCTGGTCGTTTGGCGGCACGACCAAACCCGTTGCACCGTTGCGATTGACGTAGGACGTGCCGGTTCCGAGCTCAGTGCAGACGACAGGCAGGCCACAGGCCATCGCCTCCAACTGCACAATTCCCAGTGCTTCAGCGCGGTTGGTGGATGGAAGTACGAACAGGTCGGCGGCGTAACGGGCGGCGAGAGTTTCCTTTTCTGAAGCGTCACCCAGGAAGAAAACTTTATCGGCCAAGTTCTGCGCTTGCACCAGTTTCTGCCACGCATCCTGCATTGGACCGGTCCCGATTATCAGTAGCCGGGCGCGGATGCGGTGCATGGCCTGAATGAGCACATCGACTCCTTTGTAGTGGCGCAGGCGGCCGATGAAGAGCAGGAGAGGCAGGTCACCGTATTGGTTGCGCAGGCTTTCTGCGTCACCGCGAACCTGCTCGGTTTGCTCAAAGCGTTCAGTTTCGATGCCATAGTGGATGACGCGGCACTTCTGGCGCACGTCCTGCAAGAAGGGGGAAGACTCAATGTAGGCGGGGCTGGAGGCGGCGATCAGTGCGGCGCGTTGCAGGACCTTTTTGAGGAACGGTGCGTAGAGTTTTCCCGTTCTTCTCTGGCGAACGATGTCGCTGTGATAGCTGATCACGGTCGGTTTTGCGCGTCCGAGCATGAGTTGGGCGAGTTCGGCAAGAGGATAGGGCGCGTGGAGGTGGACGAGGTCGACTGTCCCCATCTGGCGGCGAAGCTCCACGAAAAAGGGCAGGCTGATGGGCGTGGACAGGATTGTGGTTTGGCGTCCCGTCTTGGTCACGGGGACACCGTCGATGGTTTGGCGCTGGGTAGCCGACCCGGTGTTTGTGACGAGAACGCTGGCTTCGACGCCTTCATTGCGCAGGCCCCGGGCAAGTAGGCGGATGTGGTTCTCGATGCCGCCGACGACCGGGTGGTAGTCCTTGTACAGTAGTAGAACACTCATTGGGCATTGGGCCAGTAGTTCGCGACAAAGGGACTGGACATTTTCTACTCGCTTCCGACCAGTTCCTGATAGAGCCCTTCGAGCTGGTTCACAGTGCGTTCGATTCGGAAGTGTTCTTGAACGCGAAGTCGACCTGCCCGACCCATGCTTTGGGACAGTGCGGGATCTCTCAGTAGTCGCGTGACGGATGCGGACAGAGCGGCCGTGTCGCCGGGTTGGGCGAGGAGGCCGGTTTCTTCGTGCAGTACGATTTCCGGCAGTGCTCCGTGTCCGAAGGCGACGACCGGTTTGGCCATGGCCATGGCTTCGATGTTGACCAGGCCGAAAGGCTCGGGTGCGCCGGGATGGACGAACAGGTCCATTGCCGCCAGAGGCGGACGAACGTCAGCGAGCTGGCCTGTCCAATGCACGCGGCCTTCGAGGCCGGGCTGGGAACGAAGTTCCAGCAGGCGAGCCTCGTAGTCGTCCTGCACGCCAAACGGGTCACCGCCAACGATCAGGAAGCGACAGTCCGGTACGGCGGCGGTGAGCTGGCCTGCCATTTGCAAGAATGTGTCCTGCCCTTTCCAGGGTCGGGTTCTGCCGATCATGCCAACAATGGGAGCATCGAGGGGGAAGCCGGCCGCATTGCAGATTTCAGCCCTGTTGTCAGCTGTGTTGGGGGCCGGGTCGAAGTAGGAGAGGTCGATTCCGTTGTAGAGGACTGACGCACTCTTGGCGCAGGGCAGGTGCGCGGCGACTGCACGTGAGTTGGTGACAACGCGGCCGGCCGTACTGCAGAAGAGGTACTTGCCCAGACGGTCGGACCATTTGGCGGCCGGTTCGGACTCTGAAAGCCAGAAGTCGCGCATGTGCCAGACCAGGGGAACCGGCGCGAGACGGGCAGCCAAGGAGGCGTAGGCGGTGGCGCGTACTGTATTGCTGTGTATCAGTGCGGCGCCGATTTCGCGGGCTGTCTTTGAAATGTGCCGGGCCTGTTTCCACAGATCGAACAGACTGCGGGAGGAGCCGCGCACCTGGGGCAGCGGCTGGACGTGCACTGGAATACCTGCCGCCACTGCCTCTTCGGCAAGCTGTCCGGGGGGCGCGATCAGATGAGGCTGCCATCGGACGCGGTCCAGAAAGGTCATGAGGAGAAGCAGGCTTTGTTCTGCTCCGCCGAGGGCATCTGCGTGGTCGACGAAGAGTATGGAGCGTGGTGTCATAGGGCGCGTTCAATGATGGACAGGAACTGGCGGCCGACACGATCCCAGTTCATTTCGTTTTCGACCCAGCGGCGGCCGGCGCGGCCCATGCGTTGCCTCAACGCCGGGTCATTTAGCAGGCGCAGAAGTGCATGCGCCAGCGTCTGAGGGTCATCAGGAGGGACGAGGAGTCCTGTTTCGTTTTCGAGTACGGCTTCGGCGGCGCCACCGCTGCGGGCCGCGACAACGGGCAGACCGCTTGCGCTGGCCTCGAGATAGACGATGCCAAAGCCCTCGACGCTGCCGGCATGATAGTCTGCACGTGAAGGCATTACAAAAACGGTGGCGCGGCGGTATATGTCAGGGAGCTCGGAGTCGGATACACTATCCATGAAGCGCACTGCATGCGTGAGTCCCAGTTCCTGAGCCTGCTGTTCAAGTGATTTACGTGCGGGGCCGTTGCCTACGATCCAGTATTGAAGGTCGGGAGACCGATCGAGAAGTGGATGAAGCGCTTGAAGAACGGTGTCGATTCCTTTGCGGTGCACAAGTCGTGCCACGGTGAGGAGTACTGGAGGTCCTTTGGGAGGCGAAGCAGGCGGGACAAATCGATCCGGATGGGTTCCGGGATACAGAATCTCGGGAGCAGGCAGTCCCAGGTCCTGCAGACGTTGCGCGTTGGCGTGTGAGATGGTCACCAGGCCGTGAGCACGTGCAAGGAGACGATTGAAGAATGGGGCGTGCCAACGCAGCTGTGCCGCTTCGAAGTCATTTCCGTATGCCAAGGCTATATACCGCCCCCTGCGCATTGCGGCGGGGAGCAGCAGGCGGGGGTGCGCGTGACCGACAATGGTGAGGTGAGGACGCGTCTTCGCTAACTGCCGGGCGAGGCGCCAGATCATTCCCAAGCCGGAACCCAGGGTGTTAGAGGATTGCGTGCGACTCGATGAATGGCCGCTACCATCTTTGGCGAAGGAGACCAGTTGATATGGTTCTGCGATGAATTGCGACGGGTCGCCGGTCGGATGTACCACGGTGAGATCACATTCGTATCCGAGGCGTCTGCATAGTTCGAAGAGATACTGCTGCATGCCACCGATGCGGGGAGGGAATTCAAGTGTAAGCAGAGCAATTTCAGGGCGAGGCGTGTGGGATGCGACAGAAGGTCGCGTTGACAGGAGAGGGTCTTTCACGCCCCCCGCCCTTCACTGTGTTGACTCTTGCCGTTGACCATGCTGGCGAACAGTGTTTCGTAAGCATCTACTACCCGGTCCTGTGCGAAAGTCTCGGCGCGCTGAAGTCCAAGTTGCGCCATAGAAAGTCGCCTGTGTGGATCGTTCAGAAGAGATAGAAGAGTTGATCCAAGTTCGAACGGTTGGGCCAGGATTCCCCACTTGCCTTCTTCGAGCAGTTCGCACGCGCCGGCGTTTGGCGTGGCTACGACCGGCGTGCCGCAGGCCATGGCTTCGATGTATGGAATGCCGAAGCCTTCATAAGTGCTGGGCAAGCAGAAGGCCCAGGCACGGCGATATAGATCGGCCAGGGCATTTTCATCTGGGTTCAAAAAGGAGACTACGCCGGGCGCTTGGATGTCACGCTCGGCCACCATCCAGAGCTCCGCCGTGGGCAGGGCAGGTCGAATCTGGTTCTGGAACAGATCGAGCAGCATCTGCCCTCGCTTGCGTCCGGACAGGGTACCGACGAAGAGAATTGCGGGATGGTTATGCCGATGCTGATGGTTCAGATTGGGTCCAGGGCAAAAGACCTCAGTGTCTACTGAGTTGGGGATGACATGGTCGATGCCTTGCACGAATTGCCCTGTGCAGGCACTGACAGCCACGACCCTTGAGGCTTTTGACGCTTCCCATAGTTCAACGGGAGTCAGAGACAGGTACCACATCCGTCTTTTCCAAGTGGGCGCATGAATTGCTTCGGCCAATGACGCTCCGTGAAGCGTTCTCACCAGCGGGCGACCTCCCGTTCGGATCAGGGCGTTGTTGCCATGGGCGTGGATGATGTCGAAGCCGCTGAAGTCCTGGGTACTGTAGCGGAAGGCCAGTTGCCATATCCAAAGCCAGGCGCGAAATGGGTTTGCAGGGCGGGCAGAATGGACTCTTCGCACCTGGTAGGAAGCATCCGCTGGCCGTTCGTCGGCTGTGAAGACTGTTACGTTGTGGCCGCGTTGCGCCAAAGCATTGGCCTGTCTGTGGGCTACATAAGCCACGCCGCCTGACTTTGCGCGTTCTGGCGAGGGCAGGTGGGAGGACAGTAAGGCGATCTTCACGGCGTCCGGTGCTTTCGCTTCTGTAAACCGGTCCAATATCCGCGCCAAAGGCCGCGTAGCGAAGGGATTGTCCGCTCCAGACGCTTTTGGATGATTGCCTGCTTTATGAGTATCCAGCCCAGCTCCCTTTTGAGGAACCAGGGCAGATAGCGCTGCTGGAAATTCTTGGCGAAAAAGTAGGCGTTGTTGTGGTGGGACTCGAAGTAATACCGGCCCTCATCGCTGTCCTTGCCGGCGCGCGAGCCGCCGGTCGGGTGGCCCAGATGCACGATGGCGGCGGCTGGGTCGTATGCGATCTGGTAGCCTCGACGCAGTATCCGCAGTGAGAAGTCGGTCTCCTCGCCGTTGGCACGGCCAATGTAGCCTTCGTCGAACAGGCCGACATCGATAGCCAGCTGGCGACCTATGGACATATTGCCGCCTCGCAAGCTGTCGGTGGTTCCCCTCGGAACCTCGTGATGCCAGTAGGCGCGCATTCTGCCATCGGGCTGGATGACAAGCGGTCTGGGCTGAGGGGGCTGCTTCTTCGTTTCCACATAGACGCCGCCTGTGGCTGCACCGATACCAGGGCGCTGCAGATTTTCCATGTGCAGCTCGATCAGGTTTTCGGGCGGAATGATGTCATCGTCGCAGTAGAGGAGGTAGCTGCCTTGGGCCAGCTTCGCGCCTACGTTGCGCGCATAGGGTAGATTGGCTTTGGGGATGAAGTGCCAGCGAAAACGGTCGGGATAGCGGTCCTGGCAGGTGCGGATGAATTGCTCGGTCACCGTATCGTGATCTCGAGTCTGGTCGATGACCAGCAGTTCGTAGTGCGGGTATGAGAGTTGGAGAAGATATTCGATTGTTTCGCACAGGACCTTTTCACGTTGGTATGTAGGAACAATTACCGACCAAAAGGGACTCTCAGACATTGCTCATCCGCGTACGAGGAACTGAACCAGTCCGTGGTATGTCCGCTCCATGCTCTGGGGCAGGTGCTGGCCCAATCGGGCCAGCAGCTCCTGGTCGGAGGCATCCATTGCTCCCAGGGACCTCAGCATCACCGGGTAGATTAGGACGGCCGCGGCGACGGCAACGACGAGGCCGCCCAGCCACGTGCTTATGAGCCATGCTGCTACGGCTGCCGACAGAGCTGCAAAAAAAACGCGGCTCAGAACTCTAAAGGGCAGTTCCACTTGCAGGCGGCGCGAGGCATGAGCGACGGTCATGGCGCTGGAAACCGTGTGGCAGCCGCAGGTGGTGAGGGCGGCCCCGGTTGCTCCAAGGCTCGGGACCAGGAGCAAGGACAGAACTATGTTGAAGAGGGCGACTACAGCGTTCAGACGGACAATATAGTTCTGTTCCTCCGCACTGTGTAGCATGGCTACGCTGACGGAAGCAATGGAACCGCCGATGTTGCCGACAAAGAAAATGGCAAGAATGGGGGCCATGCCAAGGAAGTCCGGACCGTACAGGAGGGCGACCGAAGCGGCGACAGCGGCGCCACCCAGCCCGATAGGCATGGCGACTGCGGCTGCGATGCGATTGGACGAAAGGTAGACGCGGCCGATGCGCTCGACATCGTTCTGCCCTTGCAGCGATGCAAAGGTAGGGAGCAGCGTGGCGGTAAAGATTGCCGGAATGGCCATGGATTTGATCGCCAGGTCAAAGGACTGGCTATAGAAGGCGATATCGACGTCTGTAGCAAACAATTTGAGAAAGAATACGCCAAATCGTTCGTAGGGAATGGTGCTGGTGGCGAATATGAGGACGATGTCCCGACTGTAGCGGATGATGCGCTGGCGCAGGTCGGGTGGGAGGGTGGGCGCCGGGGGCCCCTGCAGTGTATAGTGCGACGACAGCTTCCAGCCGATCAGCAGGATGGTGAGAATGCGCCGCCCGATGTAAGCGATCAGGAGCGGGTAAATCCCGTAACCAAATGAGACGATCGCTATCGCGGCAACCCCGTAGAGAAAGCCTCCTATCAGGCTGGCCTGGCTGAAGACGCGAAAGTCCTGTGCGCCCTTGGCCGCGGCCTGGAAGAAGACCTCCACCACGACGAGCAGGACCGAAAAGGCGACGAGGGCCAGAGCGGCGGTGTCGCTGGCGGGGAAGAGCAACAAATAGACCAGTACAATGCCTCCCATCAGGGCACCCAGGACGAGTTCAATGCGCAACAGCCTCGCGAAAATGGCCGAGGCGGTTTCTCTCTCGTCCCGACCCAGATACTCGGCCCCGAATTTAGTCATGGCACCAGGAAGACCAGGGGAGGCGATCAGGGCGAGCAGACCGATCAGCCACAGCCAGTAGTTGTACCGGCCAAGCAGTGGTGCGCCAAGAGCACGAGCGAGGACAATATTGGTGATCAGTCCCATCAACAGACCACCAACTGTACTCAGGGCGCTCCAATATGTGTTCCTGACAATGGTCTGATAGACACTCATGGAATTGAAACCGGGCGAAGAGACTCAGAGCCTCATCCCAAGAAGGATCCTGCCTTACTGTCAGCAGCACTCAGACGCTGGTGGGAGAGGCCGGAGCAGGTTCACACCAAGTCATGAGAAAGTCTGTTCCCGTCGCCCGAAATGACTCGCCGGTAGCAGGCAACCGTCTCTTTCACCATGCGCTCTACACGAAAGGATGCTTGTACGCGCTTTAATCCGCAACGACCCATCGTCCGCCGCAGTTCCTGATCTACACTCAGCCGGATGATAGCACTCGCCAGTTCAGATACGTTGTTAAGCTCAACGAGAATGCCGTTTCTGTTGTGGGCGACCACCTCGGGTACGCCTCCTGTACGGAAAGCGACTACCGGCTTGGCGCGGATCATTGCCTCGAGATAGATCAGGCCAAAGGACTCGGAAAGCGAAGGCGCCACGAAAACATCGCAGTCTGCGTACAGCTGTGAAAGCTCACTCTCTTCAACATAGCCCAAAAATGTCGTCGCGGCGTGTGCCGCAGGTGAAGCAAAACTCTCGAAGTAGTCGCGATAGGACTTTCCTTGCGGCGCTTCGCCAATGTCGTCACCGACGATGACGAACCGGCAGCATGGAGCCTCGCGAATCACTCTCGGAATGGCATGAAGCAGCCGGTCGATCCCTTTGCGTTTCTCCAGTCGACCTACATAAAGTACGGTTACCGTTCCCTCTTTGGTTTGCCGCACAACTGGCGGCGAAATTGGCACGGGAATGCCAAGCGGTATCACTTCCCCCTCGGCATTCGGTGTCCCGTAGAGATCAGTGCAGTACTGGGCGATGAACCGGCTGTTGGCAATGATATGGGCTGCTCGCCGGACGGGAAGAGCCTCAAGAAAGCAGGCCAGACGAAGACCCATCCTGTCCGACAGACCTTCTTTGAGGAGACTTACCTGGGCAAGCGGCGTAGAAAGACGGATCACAAGTGGGGCGCGCTGATGGAAACTGTAGCAGAGACCCTCAGCGCCCCAATTCGGCATTTCGACCACGTCAAATGGCCCTTGTTCATGTTCCAGGCGAGCGATTTTACGGTCTACGGCCCAGCTACGTTCCAGTTGGCGCCAGATCCCGCGTGCCTTGCGCCGGAGTGGGGGCGGCAGAGCGAGCCGGCGATTTTCCACGCGGTACAACTCCGGCGCGTGTGGAGCGACGCGGTCAGAGGGAGTCATGCTGCCATTATCAGCAGGCCCGGCAATCACTGTGACGTCGTGTCCTTCTTCGACCAGGCCGTGGGCCAGAAGATGGACATAGTTGGCGATCCCTCCACTGCCTTGGGGCGGATATTCCTTGCTCACCAGGCAAATACGCAGCGGCTTCAAGGGAGCACGCCTGCAGCTGCATTGTAGACTTCAACCGTTTGCCTTGCCGCGTCTCGCCAGGAGAAGCGGGCTGCTCTATTCAGTCCCTCTGTGCGCATTTGTTCGGCCATCTGCGGATTCGACAAGACGTCGAGGACAGCTTCCGCCAAGCCCTCGCCGGTCATCGATTCGATGTAGCGGGCTGCCGGGCCCCCGACCTCAGGCAGGCTGCTGACTTTGCTGCAGACAACCGGTGTCCCACAGGCCATTGCTTCCAGGACAGGGATTCCGAATCCCTCGTACAGGCTGGGCATTAAGAGGCAGTCGGCACCGCTGTACAGGGCAGGTAGGTCTGCGTCGGGAACGCGTCCGGTGAAGATGACATCAGTCTCCAGTCGCAGACGTTCCACGTTGCTCTGGACAGAGTCAAATAGCCAGCCGCGGCGACCAGCGACTACAAGAGAGTGGGTCCATCCCGCGGCTTTCAGCCGGGCAAGTGCTTCAAAGGCGAGGGCGTGATTTTTGCGCGGCTCCAGCGTGCCCACCATAAGGAGATACGGCTTCCGAATCGCATGTCTCTCCATCGCCATCCGGACTTCATCTCTTTCGACCGGTCTGAACCGCGCTTCGATCCCTTCTTCAATTGCATGTACTTTGTGCGGAGAAGTACGGTAGAGATCCAGTAAATCCCGTTTCGTGTGCCTGCTCACAGCAATGATAGCATCGGCGCGGCGCACAAACAAGGGCATCGCTACGCGCAGGAATGTCCGATTCGCCAGAGTGTGGTGCTGGGGATAGCGCTCGAAGATCAGATCGTGGACGGTCATGACAGACGGCCGCGCGGTCCACGGCAGCAGGTGCTCGGTGGCATGGTAGATGTCTCCGGCACCGAGTCTGCGGTCCACGACTGGCGCCCGCAGCAGTTGACATGCGAGCACGCCCAGCCGCCAGGGATACTGGCCCAGGGGAAAGGCGCGGGCGGGGATGGGAGAGAGCGAGGCGGGGAGCTGGTGGCCGCTGTGAAGGTTGTAGAACAGGTTGAGATCGACTGTGTCGCGACAGTGCTGCCACAGTGCTGAGGCAAGGCTTTCGGTGTAACGGGCGAGGCCGGCGCTCTGATGGACGGCGGGTCCGGCGTCGAGGAGGATCTTCAGACGTGCAGCCATATGGCGCGAACGCTTGGGCGGAGCTTTGGCGGGTGTTTGCCGCGCCTCATCGAGCCCTTCACTCATCGCCGGTATCCCAGGCCTCAAATTCGTAGTGCTGCTCGACGGTTGCGAGAGTCCGAGTCTGATGGTTCAGCCAGCCGTGCACTGCCTCGCCCAGATGAGAAAGCGGGCTCTGGCGCTTGGTGCAATCCGGCAGGGCGTCGAGAAAGATCTCGCCATAGCTTCGGCGCCACAGGCGGCTGTCCAGCAGGACGACGACGCCGCGATCGGTGGTGCTGCGGATGAGGCGCCCAAATCCCTGGCGCAGGCGGATGACCGCCTCCGGCACGGCATATTCGTGGAAGGGGTCCTCATACAGCCGGCTGCGGGCTGCGTAAAGCGGGTCGGTCGGCACGGCGAAGGGGAGGCGTGCGATGAGCAGGCAGACCAGTTGGTCGCCGGGCAGGTCGATCCCTTCCCAGTAGCTGCTGGTGCCCAGCAGGACGGAGTTCGGATTGGCGCGGAAGTCGCGCAGGTTGCGGGCGCGGCTGCCCTCACCTTGTTGAAGCACGGTCAGCCCGGCGGCGGCGAGGGAGGTACGAATTGCGTCGGCGCTGGTGCGCAGATGGCTGTGGCTGGTGAAGAGGACGAGGGTTCTGCCGCCTGCGGCGAGGGCAGCCTGCTGAATGGCCTCTTCCAACGCGGGCTGGTAGTTTTGATGGTCCGGCGGCGGCATGTCGCTGGGCAGGTAGAGGAGCGCGTTTCGTTTGTAGTCAAAGGGGCTGTCTATCACGGACCCGTTTGCGTCCCAGCAACCCAATCGATCGCGCAGATAGTCGAAGTGATCGCCAGCCCGGAGCGTGGCGCCGGTCAGGACGACTGCACGTTTCCTACCGAATAGTTCGGCAGCCAGTTTCTCGCTGACCTGAATCGGCGCGCTGCGCAGAATGACCGAATCGGCGCCGCGGCGAGTTCTTGTACTGCTCCTGGGCGATAACCTCCCGTCTCCTGACAGCTCCAGCCAGGCAACAGACTCTTCCTGGTGGTTGAGGGGACGCAGAATCGCGTCATCCGCAACCTTCAGAAGGTCGGCGAGGTCGGTCTGGCCGTAGTGCAGGGTTTGCAGTGCACGCGCTGTGCCGCTGCTCGCAGAGGATGCGTTTGCGGAATCATCGTCGTATTGCCACCACTGGGAGGCGTCCAACCGCTCGCCCAGATCTGTGAGGAGACCCAGAAGGCGGGCGATACTGCGGCTGATCCCATCCCACTCGATTTCGATTTCGCTCCAGGCCGGCTGCGCCCTCATGCGGCTGTCGAGGGCGACCTGCTGGGGATAGCTGGACGACCCGCGCGCAGAGGGCCTGGACTCGGCGTGCCGCAGGACAAATTCGTAGAGGGCTTCGGCAAAGGGAGGGAGGCTGGATCGCAGATCCTGGCTGGCGGAAGCCACTTGGGGGGCCAGTTCAAGCAGATGGTCTTGATCCATGCGAGCCGCCAGGTATTCGGCTGCTCTTTCCAGTCCGTCAAGGAGATAGGTCAATGCGCGCAGGTCGACCTGCTTCGTAAACTGCTCGGTTGCGGCGCCCTCCAGGTGGTGGGCTTCGTCCACGATCAGCGTGTCATATTCGGGCAGGACCTGGCCGCCCGCGGCAAGATCGGCCAAGAGGAGGGCGTGGTTGACGATCAGGAGATGGGAGGATAAGGCCTGCCGGTGCGCTTCCAGGTAGAAGTCGCGGTAGCGGCCGCCGAGAAAGCCATGCCGGCCGGGAGGGCGTGCGAAAACGCACCTTTCCAAGCTACATTCGTCGGCATGGGAAGCGACGTGCGCCATCAGAGTTCGCTCTTGCCGGTCATGAATCGGCAGCTCGCTCAGGTCGCCGGTTTGGGTATGCGGCAGCCAGACAAGCAGCTTTGCCAGGAACCGCAACTCAAGGGGAGTCAGGCTCTCTGCAAAGAGCCCTCCGCGGCTGCGGGACGCATCCAGCCAGTTGGTCAGCCTGCGCGTACAGAGATAGCGGGACCGACCTTTCAGTGCCATCGCCCGGACATCCTGGCCTGGACCTTCGTCCAGGTCGGCGCCAATTTCAGCCAGGGCCAGGGCCACGCGGGGTAGTTCTTTTTCCAGCAGCTGGTCCTGCAGGGGAAGGGTATGGGTGGCGATGACAACGCGGCTCTGGTTATGCACTGCCCAAGCTGCGGCGGGCAAGAGATAGGCCAGGCTCTTTCCGGTACCGGTTCCGGCTTCGATGATTTTGTGATCGCTCCGATTCAGCGCGTCCAGTGTCTGCAGTGACATCTGCAGCTGGCCGTCTCGTCTTTCGAACACGGTGGCGGCCTCGGCGTCGAACTCCATAGCAAGGGGACCGTCATCTGAAAAGGCCTTGACCAGGAATCCATCGGCAATTTCTTGCGGAGAAGGGTCGGGCCTTAGCGGGGGATCGTTTCTCCGAACCGGCCTGGTCAGGTCAAACGTGTTTTTGTCCAGCCCCGCTTGCTTTCGGCGTTGCAACTCTTGGTCAAACAGGAGAATCGGGTCCCATTTGCCGCCGCGACCGGCTTTGCTCAAGGTTTCCAGAACGGAATCAGGGAGTTTCCTGATCCGATGCAGAAGGTGGAGTAGAAGATCGGCGGTCGCCTCGGCGTCATGGCCCGCCCTGTGGGCGGTTTTCAATGGGATCGACAGAGCCTTGCACAGCTCCCCCAGACTGTAGCTGTCCTGGCCCGGCAGCAGAATCGTAGCCAGCTCGTAGGTGTCGAGAACAGGTGCGTGCAGCTTCACGCCGGCCGCACGCAGGAATGAAGTGTCGAATCCGGCGCTATGGGCGACGACTGCGTGTGTGCCGTTCCCGAAGAACGTAAGGATATCGGGAATGACCTCATCGATGGCGGGGGCGCCGGCAACGTCGGCGGGCAGGATGCCGGTTATCTGCTGAATGCGAACGGGGAGGGGGCGGCCGGGGTTGATGCAGGTCGAGTAGTATTCGCGCGGGCCGTTCTGCTGAAAGCGCACAGCTGCGAACTCGATAATGGCATCGCGCTTTGGATTGAGTCCGGTAGTCTCCAAGTCGAAGGCGACGAATGTACGGGAGGGCATAGTCAGGGGGCTGCGGGCGGGGTGCTGGTCAGGGCCAAGTTCGGGGGCCTCCGGTTACTGCTCTTCTGCGCCGGTGCCGAATGTGATGGAGCCGGCCGTCCTGGTGACGTTGCCGGTATAGAGCCAGGAGACCTGCCGCAAAGTAAGGGCCTGGTCGAACTCAGTCAGCGCCGAAATGCAGTCGGCCGGCACGACGACGGAGAACCAGCGCAGGCCGGCTGAGGCGGCCGTGTGGAGGACGCAGATGCTGGAGACAGTTCCGACGATCACGAGGTTGCGCACGTTCCAGACATTAGCGAGAAAGTGCTCCAGCCAGGTGCCGTAGAATCCGTCATAGCGGCTCTTCTGGCAAACGAGATCTTGCGGTTGCGGCGCCAGCTCCTCAACGATGTGCCAGCCCCAGCTATTCGTTTCACAGTGACGCGGCCAGATCTCCCATTCGGGATCGCCTGGAAAGTGGCTGTCCTGCGTGTAGGCGATACGCACGCCGGCGCGGCGGGCGCGCGCCAAGAGACTCTGCAGATTGTCGAGTGTGGATGCGGCGTCGGGCACGACCAGGGCGCCACCTTCCTTGACGAAGTCGTTCTGCATGTCGACGACGATCACGGCGCTGCTCTGCGCGGGCAGTTCGACGGTGGACTGCCAGGGGATTTCAGGAACTTCTACGGTTTCGCCAGGAATCTGCATCCGGCCCTCCTGTCCCAAGCCAGCGGAAATCGGACTGCCTTCGTGTGAGCAAGCAGCGGGCGACTCAGCGGTAGTGCGCTATGCCAGTTCCCAGCGGCTGGGGTTGATGCCTGGAGCCTCGCTGGCCATGTCAGGCGGCTTGTTGCCGCCGCCGTAGTCCCATTTCCGCGTGTTGCGGTCGATGAAGAATCGCTTGACTTCTGGCGACAGTTTCGCCACTTCTTCAGCCGGCCACTGATCTACTTCCTCTTCGACCGGACCAGCCCAGGCAGGGCGATATGCGATTGCCAGCAGTTCGCGGGCATAGTCTCCCACGTTGGGAAAGTTTCCATGGAAGACCCGATGGTTGATGAGCACGGCCGAACCGGCCGCGGCAGTCACCATGACCTCCTCGGGGTGGGACTCATAGCGAACGTAGGGATTGCCTTGTGCGTGCATGACGAGATGGGAGCGAGGAATCACGCGAAACGGCGAGACTTCTTCCGTCAGCTCCTGGAGGTAGTAAAGCACGCGGACCATGCAGGGGCAGCTACCCTCGTAGCCAAATATCTTCGATCCGTAGGGCTGGCCATCGGTGTGGAGGCTGATGCCCGGGTGGCCCGGTTCGGAGCGGGCATAGGCATAGGACATGAATACAATGTCGTCGCCAAACAGGCGCTCCAGAAACTGGATCGTGGGCGGATGGGCGATCAGCGCGGTTATGGCGCCGCCTGTGAACTGCGCTTTTGGGCGGACCTGCTGTTTGACGCTGTAGTCTACTGCGAATGTATTCAACTTGGCGGTCTCGGTGCGCAGAGTCTCCAGATGCTCTTGCGTGAGCAGATCGGGGATGACGGTGTAGCCTTCCACTTCCAGCTGGTAAACGTGCTGGCCGTAGCTCAGTTTGGACCAGTCACGGTCGTCCACTTTCACTTTTTCCATGGTCGTCCTCCCTACTTGGGTGAAGCTTTGGTTGCAGGGCCGCGGCGGCCCTGGATTTGTGCATTGATGTGGTTCAACGGTGAAAGATGTAGAGTGATCGGTTTTCCAGTGGCAGGTTGATCCTTCTCTCCTGGCGGTGGCTCTCGGCAAGAGCCAGGCAGACTTCGGTCAGATGGTGGGCGACTTCGACCGGTCCCAGCGTTTGGCGTCCTTCTTCGTGTGCCAGAACCAGATCCTCCAGGCAGTACTGCGTGGCGCTGTGGTCAGGTACCAGGTCAACGGGCACTTCGGCGGCGATGCGCGACTTGCCTGCCTGGTTTTTGCGCAGTTGCAGGCCGGTCCCATTGTCGAATACGCGCACGCTTCCGCCATCGCCCATCACTTCGAATTCCCAGTTGCCGGCCGGGACGCTGGTGGCAGCGATGCCATTGGCGAAGGTAAGTTGGAAGATGCCGTACGGGTCATCATCGAGGCGGTTGTCAGGGATCCGATGATCGATTGTGTTCAGCTCTCCCCAGATGCTCTCGACCTTGGGATCGTCGAGCAGGAAACTCAGAGTGTCGATCGAGTGGATGTGGCCGTGGAGCAGGTTTGTGCTGGCGTAGTGAATGGCGGCCTGGGGTTCGCCAATTTCACCATTCCTGATCAGGTCACGCGCCTGGTGGTAGCGCAGATTGAAGCGGCGCAGGACACCTGAGTTGAAGAGGGAGCCATTTTCCTGAACCGCCTTGAGGATCCCATCGGCTTCCTCCATGGAACAGGCGATCGCCTTTTCGCAGAATATTAATTTGACCCCTTCTTCTGCGGAACGCGTCGCCATCTCGGCGTGGAGATGACCGCGAGTGCAGACGGCAACCATGTCGGGATCCTCCTTTCGGATCATCTCGACGTAGTCTTCGTACAACGCGTCGACGCCCCAACTCTCTGAGAAAGCCGCCCGTTTGGCGGCATCGATGTCGGCACCCGTGACCACCTGCAGTCGTTCGCTGGCCTTGCAGGAGGCCGCAACCGAGTAAGGTGGAGCTCTATCGGGGAACTCGTCGTCGATTGTGCTGCCCATCCGACCCAGTCCGATGATGGCGACACGATAGGTTTTGTCGGTCATGTGCATTTCTCCAGAAGACGATGGCCAGCGGCTTGACCAGATCTGAGAGAGTCAGTCCGGTCACTGGCCACTGAGTCTGCGAATACGGGCGGGCACTGAGTCGTTGGCGGTCTCGGACGAGAGCAGGCGGAGGGAGCGGTCGGGCAGCGGCAGGTCAATTCGACTGCCGCCTTGTCGATGCGACTCGCGCATCGCGATCGCTATCTCCAGCGCCTTGCGTCCATCTTCGTCAGAGCAGCGGGGCGGCGCGCCGGTATCGATGCACTGCACAAGATCTTCGATTACGGCGGGGCCCATGCTTGGGATGGTTGTCGGCAGAGGGAATGGCGCACGCGCCGGCAGGTTGCGGCCGCGCGGGCCTCCGGGGACCCAGCGGTAGTACTGGGTCTCCATGCCTTGGGCCAGGGAACGGACGCGTCCCTCCGTACCGATCAGATCGAATTCCCACTGCGCGGCGCCGGTGGGCGTGCCGCGTAGAAAGCCGCGCACACCGTTGTCGAACACCATGTAGCCGTTGCCCATCAGATCTTCGTCGCCTGCCGCTTTTTCGTCGGACTCCATTTCGCCGAAGACCCACTCGACGTCACCGCCAGCGAGGTAGCGCATGGTGTCGATGGCGTGGCTGCCGTTGGCGGAGAGGGTGCAGCGGGTGTAGGCGGTGATCTGCAAAATCTCTCCCAGTTCGCCCTCGTCGACCATGCGGCGCGCCTCGGTGAAGAAGACA
>DAOUHY010000127.1:0-4483 GCA_034428435.1 Caldilineaceae bacterium
TTCATCGGTCAACTGGCGCACGTAATGCCCACTGCCGGTCAGTCCGGTCTCCTCGGAGCCAAAAGCGATAAATCGCAGTGTGAACGGAAAATCCGATACCATCTGGCTCGACCAGGGCGGTTGCGCCAACCTTTCTGCCAGCGTCAGGAGCACGCTTACTCCGGAAGCGTTCTCGTTGGCACCCACCGAGTTCCGTACCGTGTCGTAGTGTGCGCCCAGGATGACCACGCCTTCGCCCTGACCGGGAAGTTCAAGGATAATGTTGCTGGATTTCCGGCGGAGCGGCCCTATCCGCACTGTAAAATCTTGCATCTCCGGGCTGTATCCGAACCCGGTAAAGCGGTCCACCAGCAATTCTGCGGCCTTCGATTCCTCCTTCGTGGCGCTCTGCCGCCATCCCACTTCTCTCGCCAGCTCGCACAGGTGGCCGAAAGCGGTCATGGCAAGAGCCTGACGATCGGCGGCGCTGAATCTAGCGGTAGCGGGCTGCGGACGGACACTGGCCAGTGTCTCCTGCGCTTCCTCTTCGAGTTCCGTGCAGGACGGTCCCGTTGCGACGTACGGTTTTGTACTTGTAGGGCCGTGGGCAATAAAGTGACCAATTTGATCATCGATGGGCCTGCAGGCTGCCAGCAGAACCGCTACGAGAAGGGAAAGCCCTGCCAGTGAAAGTCTCTTGAACTTCCACCCGGTCATGGAGCCTTGCCTAATTGGAGCTTTCCCGCGCCGGAGAGAAATGCCGTAGTCCTCCATATATGTGAGAATCTGAACCCCGAATGAACGAACACGGTATCCATCTGGCAGAATCGGGCCTCTTACCAGGAAGCCAGCAATGAAAGGTGCTCGATGACGGGTGCATTTGGGGCAAGCACAGCGTTCGTTCCAAGTGACCGGTTCTCTTTTGCACGAAATCATAGCATAGGGCCAATTCCGCAACAAAGATAGCGGCTGACCACCCCGTTCCCATTGGTCGGGGACAGCGGCTTTCGGGTGTGCATCCCAGATTTGGGGCGGGAGTGGGCAGGCTCAAGGCCTGCCCCTACAGTAATTCGATGGGACTGGTGGGACGTGGTCTGGCGAAACTCTTTCGGTAAGACACATGTCACCAATATCGACACCAGGTCGGCGAGGCATGTTGTAGGACCGGGGGCGTTGCGGGGGCGGAGCCCCCGCACAAGGGAGGGCCGAATAGGCCCGACCGCCCAACTGCAGTGGTCAGTGGTTAGTGGCCAGTGGTCAGAGACGGCGCATCTCCTGCCTCAGAGCTTCAGATGGACGGGACATGGCTCTGTTGCGACCCCAGGTATACGAAAGTTCGCCCCTTGTTGGGATGCACCCGTTTTCGGTCTTTAATTGACACAGTCCACGCCCCCCTGATACCATTATCGAATGACTGGCGCACCCGTTGGTGTAAGCGTGCAAGCAAGCACAGAACGCCTCTCGCGGACGGATCATACCCTGCGATGATCTTCCGCCGGCCCCCACAGCGCGCCGTTTCCTCCTCTCGAGCAGGGGCGCATTTCACCGCAATCATGGTAAGCGTTGCAACACGAAAGTTACAGTTGAGACTGACGCTCTCTCTTTCGATTCTGGCCTTGCTCGTCCTGCTATTCGGCGGCTGCGGGAACCGAAGCGCGGCGGCCACGGCCACGACCATCGCCATCGCCATTGATTCCTCAATCGGCGCCGTAACCGACACAAGCACGCCCCCGGCGGTGGCGACGACCGCGCCTGCCGCGACCCCTGTCCCGGCGCAGGCGGCAGCGTCGCAGACGAACAGTTCCGCCCCCCGACAGCGGGCGACGGTCGAGGCGTTCGCGGCGGCATCCCCGTTGCAGCAGGCGGCCTGGCTGCACGAGGACGGCGACTACAGCGGGGCGCAGCGGTTGCTGCAGGCGCTGCTGGCCGATCCCCAGATTACTCTTGACCAGCGGCAGGAAGCTCGTTTTCAACTTGCCCTCTCCTTCCTCGCCGACGAACAGCCGGTGTCCGCCTTCACCGTGTTGGAACAGATCTCGCCACAGGCCGGTTCCCCGGACGCAGCTGATCCCCGCCGCAGCCACGCCGTATTCCTGCGCGCCGAGACGCTGGCCCGTTTGGGCCGCAACGCCGAAGCCGCCGCGGCCTACGAAGCTTTCCTGCAACAGCACGCAGAGGTCACCGCGGTCGTGGAAGAGCGCATCGCCGATGCCTGGCTCGCGGCCGGCGACTGGCAGCAGGCCGCCAACGCACTGCGGCGGGCCGCCAGTCATGCCGGCCGCAACTGGGAAAAGGTCCGTCTTCTCGACCGGGTGGCCGGCATCCTCGAAAGCAATGGCCGCTGGGGCCAGGCCGCTGCCGTCTACGATGAGATCCTGGCCGCGACCGAGCCTGCCGGGGAGACACGCAGCCGGGACGACAACGACTTCGACGCGATCCTCGGCTACAGGATATGGAACGTCCACCAGGCCGGCTATATGTACCGCGCCGGCATCGCCTATTCCACCGCCGGCGACGAGGAAACGGCCATCGCCCGCTGGCGGCGGGCCCTGGAGGAGGACCCGGAAAGCAACTCCGCCTACCAGTCCCTGATCCAGCTGGTGAACCGCGAGGTACCGGTCGACCTTTTTGTGCGCGGGAAGGTCGACGTCTATGCCAAGGCCTACTTTCCGGCCGTCAGCGCTTTTGAGCGTTTTTTGCAGGAGTCGCCGCAGGATGAACGCGCCGGGCAGGCCTGGGTGGGGCTCGGCCGCGCCCATATGGGGCTGGGGCAGTGGGACGAGGCCATCCGCGCCCTTGAACAGGTGATGAACTGGTATCCCGCCTGCGAATGTTTCGGCGAAGCCTGGCTGACCCGCGCCCGGCTGGCCAGTGCGCAGGGCGCGCCAGAAGCGGCACGGCGCATCTACCGTACCTTCGCCAGAGATTATCCAGACGACCCGCTCGCCCCCGAAGGCCTCTGGCAGAGCGCGCTTTCCGCCATCAGGGCCGACAGTACCCTGGATATCGGCTCCGGGAGCCGTTCAGAGGCAACAGCTGACTTCCTGGTGGAAGCCGTGGCCGATCTGCTGATGTTGGTGGACAGCTTCCCGGACAGCCCGCGCGCGCCGGACGGGTTGGCGGTGCTGGGGATCGGCGCCTTCACCTACGGCCATCACGGACTGGCCGCCAACAGCTTCGAACGTCTGCTGGCGGACTATCCCGACGCACGGTCAGGCACGGCGGCCTACTGGCTGGGCCGCGCCCGCCATGCCCTGGGCGAGGAAGAGACGGCCCGCTCCCTGTGGCAGTCGCTCGCCGTAAAGGCGCCGGAAACCTATTACGGCGTGCTGGCCGGAACGGAGCTGGCGCTGCAAGGCCAACCGGGTCAGGACCTCATCCCCCGCATGGATGCAATGACCGCGGCCGCGCTGCCCGGCGACGACGGCAGCCGCGTCTTCGCCGCAAACTGGCTGAGGACATGGCACGACGCGCCCGATGCGGGCAACAGCAGCGGTAATTCGGGCCTGCCGATAGCCATCGCCGCCGACCCGGCCCTGGTCGGCGGTACGCTGCTGTTGGAGTTGGATCTGCGCGCCGAAGGCCTGAAGCTGCTCGAACAGGTCTACTGGCGCAACCGCGACAATCCCGCGTCCCTGTTCCCGCTCATGGTGCATCTGGAGGCGTTAGGCGCCAACCGGCTCTCCATCAGTGCCGCCTACCGACTCATTCAACTCAGTAAGGCCCGGCATACCGCCGACGTACCCCTTTTTGTCCAGCGCGTCGCCTACCCCAGGCACTATTCCCGTCTCGTGGAAAAGGAAGCCACGGACTTCGAGATCGATCCCCTGCTCCTCTACAGCCTCATCCTTCAGGAGAGCCTCTTCGAGCCGCCGGCCCGCTCCTTCGCCGGCGCCCACGGCCTGACCCAGATCATCCCCACCACCGGCGCGGAGATCGCGCAACGCCTCGGCTATCCCAACTACTCCACCGGTCTGCTCAACCGCCCCTTCGTCAACGTTCGTTTCGGCGCCTACTACCTGCGCTGGGTGCAGGATTACGCCCGTGAAAACCCCGTCGCCGCGCTCGCCGGTTACAACGCCGGCCCCGGCAACGCCAGGACCTGGTTCGACCGTTCGGCACCCGACGAAGCCCTCTTCATCGAGCGCATCCCCTACAGCGAGACCCGCCTCTATCTGCAGCGCATTCTGACGCATTATGCGCATTATCTGCGGATATATGGGGGCGTCTAGTTTTTTGTGAACGGCTGCGAGCGGGCCTGGTGGTGGAAGCCAAGTCGTAAGTGAACAGTGGTTCGTAGGTCATCGCGGTGAGCGTTGGGCATATATGGGAGTGGCTTGGCCTGTCTTGCTCGCGCCGGCACATTTTCGGAATCTGCCAGTTGGCGGGGGGTAGCGTGGGCCGACACGGGTCGGCAATTTCGTATTGCCCACATACTGGCTACGACGCGAGGTTGTAGGAGAGGGGGCGTTGCGGGGGCGGAGCCCCCGCACAAGGGAGGGCC